>JAZSGA010000252.1:0-4638 GCA_045532495.1 Eubacteriales bacterium
CTGTATAGACAGCGGCAAAAAGCCCACAGAGCTTTGCCAAAGCTACGATCCCAGAGGTTCCCGCGTGGAAACCGGCTGGTACAAAAAAGGCTCTGTACCCACCGAACCCTGCGATTGCCACGTTGCTGTTGATATGTGCACCCTTTCGGGCGCTGTGGCAAACAGCAATTGTCCTGCGGCAGACCGAAGAACAGTTGCCCTTGTGCTGGCAGAGGACAGAAACTTCCCCATAAACGTAAGCGTTTCCGATACTCAGTTTACGGCAAGAAACGTTGGTGCCGGTTATTATGCGGTGCTTGCGGAAAATCAACCTTATTACGCAGGTCTGATACCCGAGGGAACTTATCCCGGATATAATGCATCCGAAAGCTATTACAACCGTATATGCACATGGCATACGGCCTACCATTCAAGCTATATCCCCGAATATCTGCTGCCCGTGATCGATCCCGATTATTCGGGTACAGAATCATCCGACGAAAACACTTATCCCGAAGATAATCCTGACGAGCCTTCCGACGAATACATCGATCCCACCGCTCCCACCACCGAAGTGCCCGTGCCGGCAATAGGCGATCCCCCTAAAAACACCGAAGCTTCACAAACAGGCAACAGCTCCGACACAGCCGTTACTCCGGCGGAATAAAAATATCACAATAAAACAAAGGCAATAAAAATCAGCTCTCCAAAGGAATTCTGTATGAATAAAAGACTAAAAAAATCCATATATTCTCTATGTGCCGCAGCAGGTTTTTTGTCATCCGTGTTTATTCCGTGTTATTCGGCGGTAGGCGAACATTTTTCGGCGCCTGAGCTTGTATATTCTTCTGCCGCTGCCGAAGTAATACCTTCCGCATCGGATTTTTCGGATGTGGACAGTGCAGCATGGTACTATCCATATGTCGATCTGCTTGTCAAAAAAAGTATTGTCAACGGCACATCGGATACCACCTACACTCCCGATGGTACCTTTACCGTGGCAGAGTGTGCGGCTGTTGTAACACGTTATCTCGGACTTGAAAAACATGCGGCAGACCGCAGAAATCAAATGGTATTTGCAGGAATACCGGGCTCGGAGCACTGGTATTCGGGTTATATCCAAACGCTTGCCGATGCAGGAATAATAAATGCTGCGGAATATGGCGCTGCCCTTGCAGACGGTTATGTTTCCGCCCCTGCCGATGAAATATTCTCACGCCCCATAAAACGCTATGAATTTGCCGATCTTATAACCCGCTCCTTTGAGCTGGATACCACCTTATTGACGGCAAAAAACCTTTACCCCGAAGTATGCTCCAACGGCAACTCCTTTATAATCGGTGCAAAATATGATGACACCGTGTGGTCATATGCGGCAGAAATAAGCGACTTTTACTCCATTCCCGAAGCTTACCGCACCAATGTACTTAAAGCCTATTACAACGGCATTTTCAACGGTGATGCCCTGGGTAACTTTAAGCCCGAAGCAAACCTTACCCGAAGCGAAATGGCAAAAGTTATAGCTGTTATAACCGACAGATCATTGCGTAAGCGAACCGAATACCGCAACGTGTCCGAACTTTACCGCATAACCGAAGATAAATTCATCACCGACGGCTGGGGAGAAAAAACACTCGACCGCAACGCGGGCTGCCTTATGCTTCACGAGGCATCGTGGAATATGGCTTCAACATTTGACGGCACATCCACTTCGCTTACATACACCCCCGGCATTTTCCCGGAAAATTACGGAGTTGAAGTGAGGGTATATACATATACTGCAGGCAAATATTCGCTTTGCGCCCAATCGCTTGTAAATGGCGGTCCCATTTCTTGCACAGGAAGTGATATGAGAGTTATATTTACCCTGCGCAACCTGGAAAATGCAAAAATAGAAGGTGCTTTGCGTGCTGATATTTCTCCCGACGGAAATATTGTTTACACAACCATGTTCAAACCGGTAATATCATAATTCATAATACTTTATATACCTAATCAGTTATTGACATTTACATTCAATTGTGCTAAAATGATTATAATCCCAATAGAAAGGAACTTTTTACCATGAAAAAAATATTCGCATTACTTCTCGCATCCCTTATGACTGTTTCTGCAGTTATGCTCACATCCTGCGGCGAAACTCAGCCTAATGCAGATGATACCCCCGGTACCGAAACCGAAGTTTCCGGCGAAACCGAATCCACCGATGCCACAACAGTTGCCGTAAAAATAGTTAATGCTATTGACGGTGAAGATGTTCTTCTTGACGCTCTTGTTGAATACGAAGAAGAAATGACAGTTCTCGACGCCACCCTTACAGCTTGCGCTATCAACGGTATTGATTACGTTATCGATGAAGAAACAAACGCACTTGAAAGCCTTGCAGGTCTTGCAGATTTCCTTCACTCCGACGAAGCTACCGAAAACAATCAGTGGCTCTACACTCTCAACGGTGAAGATGTTTACTCCGCAGATAACTACACATATGAGCCCAGCGAAAATGTTGTTGCTGCAGGCGATGCCATCGTTTGGACATACAACGTAGCAGTGGCTGAATAATTTATTTTAAAACGAAAGAGGTTTACAGAATGACTCAGCTTAAAGTAAAGCTTACATCCATCAGCGATGTTCAGAAATTTGTAAATTCCGTATCAAGATTCAACGGTGATGTGGATCTTCAGTCCGGCAGATATGTGGTTGATGCAAAATCCATTATGGGTATTTTCAGCCTCGACCTTATGCAGCCCGTTGATATGACTATCCATTCCGACAACGCCGATGAGCTTCTTGCGGATATCAAAGATTTCATAATCGAATAACAGTTTGCAAGCGGTACCTCAACGGCACCGCTTGTTTTTTATCGGAGATCAAAATGAACAAAATCATTTCGAGAGTTTTAATATGTATAGCCGTCATTGCCTTTGCTACAGCGTTGGTGCTTGTTCTGTACAATCCTACGCGCTCAATCGTCAACCAAGCAGAGCAACCGACAGAAAACGACATTACTGATGTAACAAACAAAGAGTTCTTTGTAAAATACCTTGATGTAGGTCAGGCGGATTCGGCACTTGTTGCCTGCAACGGCAAATATATGCTGATAGATGGCGGCAACTGTTCGGATTCCGACTTAATAGTGGCTGTACTTAAAAAGCACGGAATATCTCACCTTGAATACATAATCTGCACCCACGGTCACGAAGATCATGTCGGAGGTTTGTCGGGTGCATTAAGCAATGTAACGGTGGGAAAAGTTATATGTTCCACCGACAGCTTTGAATCCGAAGCCTTTGACGATTTTAAAAAGTATACTTCCGCCCAGGGACTTGATATAACTATTCCCACCCCGGGCGATATATTTATGTTGGACAAAGCCTCTGCTGTTATACTTGGCCCGTCGCAACAGTTTTCCGAGCACAACAACATGTCGCTGGTTGTCAAAATCCTCTACCGTGACACAAGCTTTTTGTTTATGGGTGATGCGGAGCTTGCTGCCGAGCAAAGCCTTGTGGAAAACGGAGTTGATCTGGCCTGCGATGTTATAAAAATAGGTCATCACGGCAGCTCCACATCCACATGCCCTTCTCTTTTGTTAAGCGCAAATCCAAAATACGCCGTAATATCCGTGGGCAAAAACAACTCTTTGGGACACCCGGATAAGGGTGTGCTGGATTCCCTTTCAAGTGCGGAAGTAACCGTTTACCGCACGGATATCCACGGGGACATAACCGCCTTTTCCGACGGTACAAATATTACTTTTAAAACTCAAAAGAACGGCTGAAATCAGAATCCGCAATAAAGAGAGACTCATAAAGCAGTTAACGAGTGCAATAAATAGGTTTTATATCACACTAAAGCCTCCCTTAGATAAGTAAATAAGTAAAAGCCGACCCATGGTACACGATCATAGGTCGGCTTAACTGTTTTATAAATACCCAACTAATTGAGGATTATTTTGTTTTAAAAATCATAAAGCTTTTTTATATCATCGGTTTGAGCAATACCGATAACAGATGCTGTTGCGGCACCGCAGGCACAGGAAAAGCGCAATGCTTTTTCCATATCATATCCGTGCAACATTCCGTAAATAAAGCCTGCCACCATGGAATCACCTGCGCCCACCGTATCTACGGCATTTATTGCAAATGGCGGCATACGAAGGGTATTTCCCTTTGAATCGACAAGTATAGCGCCATCGGCACCCATGGATACCAGCACATTTTTTGCCCCTTGCTTTTGAAGATCCTTTGCCGCACTTATTATTGCGGCATCGTCATTAAGCTTTTTGCCTGCTATCTGACCAAGCTCATCCACATTGGGTTTTACAAGGAACGGCTTGTATTTAAGGGTGTTTAAAAGCAGATCTCCGCAGGCATCCACCACAAAATTAACATTTTTTCCGCAAAGCTTTTTCATAATCTCCTCATATGTGTTCTGCGGAAGACTATGCGGAATACTGCCTGCCAGCACACACCAGTCACCGTCGCAAACGGTGTCAAGCTTTTCAAGAAATTCTGCAAACTTATCTTCAGGAATAGGGGGCCCGGATGCATTTATCTCCGTTTCCGCACATCCTTTCAGCTTTACATTTATGCGTGTAAAACCGCTTTCAAGTAAAACAAAATCCGTATTGATGCCATCGGCATGCAGTTTATCCGAAAG
>JAZSGA010000265.1:0-7303 GCA_045532495.1 Eubacteriales bacterium
GGAGGAGTTTACCGCGGTCAGATATCCGCCAAGGACGGTGTTGTTTACGGTTCCTACGGCACAGGCAACAAGCCCCTTATTCTTCAGTCCAAAAAGAACTATGCCGATCCTGCTTTGTGGGTGGAAACGGAATACGAAAACGTATGGAAATGCACCGAACAGCTTGTAAACGTAGGTGTTATTGGCTTTGACCACGATATGCAGGATTACAGTGATGCTTCCTATAACGAGCTTTACGGCAAAATAATGAACGTTGGAAATTTTGGATTTACAGGTGTTGCAGATCTTAACGAAGACCTTCAGTTCTACTCGGTTCTTCCCAACAACAACGTAACCACACAAGGCGACCTTTACCTTTACAGCACAGAAGGCAACCCCGGCGAGCGCTTTTCATCCATTGAGATAGGCGAAAGAAAAAACACCTTTTCGGGTGTGGCAGACAATGTTGTAATTGACAACCTTTCCTTCAAATTCACCGGTGCCCATGCCATGGGTTCTGCCGGCGGAAGTAAAAACCGCACCGTCACAAACTGCGTATTCTCATGGCTTGGCGGATCGGTACTTAGTGTAAATGCCAACGGCAGCGCCGTAAACTACGGTAACGCCGTAGAAATCTACGGTGCCTGCGATGGTTACTTTGTGGAAAACAACTGGATGTATCAGATATACGATACCGCTGTTACCCACCAGCGCTCGGCTTCCACCGGAAACTGTATACAGAAAAACATCCGCTACACATCAAACCTTATGGAATATGTTCATTGGGGTATTGAATTCTACAACGCACCGCCCACAGCCGACCAGCTTAACGGTGCCGAGGATACCTACACCCGCATAACCTCCGATGTTATTTACCGCTACAACGTTTTGCGCAACGGCGGTTACGGCTGGGGCTCCATAGTGCGCTACCGTCAGAAGGGTGCACGCCTTTACTGCGGCGCAAGCCTTTCGGAAAACTATGACGAGCTTACCGAATACAATATTCTCGACCGCTGTGCAGGCTACCTTGTTTCCGTGCCGAAAAACTCCAACGAGGATTATGACAAAAACATTTACATTCAGACCATAGGATGCACGCTGGGTACTTTAAAGGGTGCCACATTTACCTGCGGCTATGATGCACATACAAACATTAAGGGCCACTTGGGCGATGACCGCGCGGTTGTGGTGGTTGTAGAGCCTTAACCCATAAAAACCAAACCCGAAAACGCATTACACGTTTTCGGGTTTTTATTTTTGATTCAGTTTCTGAAATTCTTTATGCGGTGGAATGTGGAATAGTTGCTGTCATGGAAGCTTGCGGCGCCGTTTATTGCCGTGCGGCAAAGGTAAATTATATCATCGCCGTCAAAGGAAAAGTCCACATACTGCAAGCCCACCTTTTCCTCATCCTTATGGCGGAAATCGTAAAGCTCCTTTTTGATATGCCAGGTACAAAGATCCTCCGAGTAAAGCAGCACCAGGTAATTACGCGCATAATCTGCGCTGCCATTATGGGTTTTTGATGCCACAGAATAGTATTTGCCCGAAACATCATCGTATTTTATCATAAATTTTGAATACGAAACGCCCATTTTTATAATGCCGTGATATTTAAGCGGTGCTTCGTGATCCTCCGTATCCACCTCATATGCTATAACGTGGTCACGCATGCCAAACCGCATTATATTAAGCAGTTTTCCGTCGGGTGATACCGTAAGTGTACCCTCTATGGTCATTACAGGCTTTTTGAGATGGGATATTTCGGGGGAAAAGTGATCAAACTTAAGCGGCTTTGTAAAGCTCCAGTTTTCTGCCACCAAAAGATCTTCATTTTCATCGCAGGACATCACCATTGCCGCATGGCCGTATTCTTTATTTGACCATGCACCCCATTCCAGCGATTCGTAAAGCCTGCCGCCATGACAAATTATGTTCTGCGGATTTTTATGTACGCCGCAATTCCCCGATTTCCCGTTGGAACCCCTTAACAGCACCGTGGGTGCGGCAAAGGTTTTTCCGCCATCGGTGGATTTTGATATAAGTAGATCTCCATATTCCGTGGAACACGCAAGCACATAAAGCTCGCCTTTGTGTATAAACATTTTGGGCCAAAAGCAGGGCATAAGCTCGCTTACATAATACCATGTGTTTCCGTTGTCATCCGAGCGGAATATAAGAGCAAGATTCTGCGGTGTACCAAGTCCGTAAACATCCATGGATGCAAGCAAAAAACCGTCGGGGTGCTTCACCAGTGACGGCGAGCAAAGATAATTGCCCGAAAAAGAGTAAACACCGTCATCGGGGTGCAGATAATTCACCACCGTACCGATGGGCGCACCTGTGTGTGCAAGGCGTATGCGGCTTTTGCCCTTGCCGCTTATAACATAAAACTCGTAATCGGTATCGGGGCAAAGCTCAGTTATATCAAAGCTGTTTTTTGCCGTACTGCCCACAAAAACGTAATCCCCTTCACCACGTTTGCGGCAAAACACATCACATTCTTCGCCCGTGGGCAGCCATTCAAAATGTATGCTGGTTTCATCGGGGGCAATGCGGCATATGTATATATCCCCCACATCGTTTACGGGAGCTTTATACGGAGAATAACTCCATGTGTTAACACCTTTCATAACTGTCCTCCGTTATATCGAGAGCATTTCTTCCAGCTTATCCGTGGCAAGCTTCATTTGTTTCATGCAGCTTTTTGCGTATTCGGTAAGCTCGCAGGATTTTTTGTTGCGTGCAAGGTTCTGTGTGGGTATGCCGCACAGATTCATATGATATTTTGCGGTAAGCGGATAAGGCAATCCCACCTCGGTAAAGCCAAATGTACCGATAACCGACTGAACAAGATCCGCATCATGGGGCTTTGTATTATAATTTTTGCAAAGCCAGGAATAAAGCTTGGGATGGAAGTTTGCCATTATGCCGCAATAGCCTTTGCCGCCGCTACGCAGAGAATCAAGCAAAGTCTGGCAATTGGCATTAAGCAGGGCAAAGTGGCTGCCCTTAAGTATTTTTAGTCTTTCGTTGATAACCGCCATATCACAGCAGGTATCTTTCATAAAGTAAAACCTGCCCGTATCAAGGCACCAGTTAAGTATACGGGGAGTAACCAGGCGTTTGTACGGATGGGGACATTCGTAAAGTCCGAGGTTTACATCCTGCGGCAGCTTTTTAAGCAGCTTTTCCGCGTTGCTTATCCATTCATCATCACCCTTGTTTTCGGGATCAAGACGGTTTGTTATAAGTATAAGCGCATCGGTGCCGCTGTCGGCTATACGGCACAGCTCGTCTGCCTGATCATCAAGCTCATCCGATACATGCCCCGATGAAACCACCGTAAGACCGTGCCGCTTTGCCGCCTTATATACAAGGCCGTTCAGCTTTACACGTTCTTCAAGGGTAAGATAAAATATCTCGCTGGACTGGCAAACGGCAAAAATACCGTCGCAGCCGCCCTTTGCATACCATTCTACATATTTTTCGGCGGTGGCATAATCCACACTGCCGTCAGCATTGTAGGGGGTTATCATTGTGGGATATGAACCGAATCTGTAATCCATTATATTTACCTGCCTTTTGTGATTATACTTTACAATTAGAATTATATTCCTAAAAAGCAATGCTTTCAATGCTATTACAGGACAGAAATTTATAATTTAGGGACATATGTATTGACTATCGGTGTCGCTTTTGATACAATTAATCCAAAAGGGGGCGGACATATGGAAATAATTTACAAGCAACAACAGGGCGGTAGCTCGGTTTTTGCGGATTTTGGAATAACCAACTGCTATTTCAAGCAACAGCTTTTTGCAAGCGGAGAAAACAGCTACAAAAGGCCTCACCACCACACTGCGTTTGAAATACACATTATGACAAAAGGTTACCAGATATACAGCATGGACGGTAACGAAATAAAGGTTGATGCGGGGTATTTTTTTGTCATCCCTCCGGGTAAGGTCCATTCAGTTGCCCACTGCTCGCAAGGGGCAGGCAAATACACCCTCACTTTCTGCACCAAAAACACGGATTCCGATCTTTTTATTTCCGAAACATCCTCCGTACCCGTTAAAATTCCAAAGGGCATTTACGAAAACATTGATTTTTTAACAAGCCACATTCCCCAAAGCCGCCTTGAAGCAACAATGATTGAAAACCGCATTTTTGAAACGACAATCCTGCTTTTGCAGGCGGCAGGAATGTGCAGTACCAAAAACAAGGTTGAAACCATGCCCGTTGATGCACGCATTGACAAAGTAAAAAAATATATTTCCGACAACATAAACACTCCCATTTCGGTGGAACAAGCTGCAAAGCAATGCTATTTAAGCAAAAAACAGCTTACACGGCTGTTTGAAAAATACGAAGGAACAACTCCTGCAAAACACATCAAGCAATGCCGGTTGCGCCACATACAGCATCTGCTTGAAAACACCGATATTCCCATAAGGCACATAAGCGAAAACATGAATTTTGACAATGAGTTTTATTTCAACACCTTTTTCAAAAAGAATTGCGGCATGCCTCCCTCGGCATACCGCAAAATGCACAGCAAATAATATTCAGTTGATACCCTTTTCAGCAGCTTTTTGAGCAAGGTGGTCGGCGTATGCAAGCTTTAATATTTCAAAACTGCCGTTATTGTAAACAACCTCGGTAACCGATGCGTTGGGCACCATGGCAACCGTGTGCATGTTTTCGGGCGAAACGCCCGTCCACTTTGCAACAAGGTTACGCATCACGCCTCCGTGGGTACCCACAACAACGGTTTTTCCGTCATTTTGAGCGGCTATTTTTTCAAGAGCTTTTATGGCGCGTATCGCCACATCGGAATATTTTTCGCCGCCCTCAAAGGTAAAAGTGCCGGGGTTTGCACTGTAAGCTGCATACTGTTCGGGGAACATTTTATTTATATCTTCTACAAGTATACCCTGCCAGTTACCCACGTTTACTTCACGCAGGTCGGGCGTGGTTTTTATTTCAAGTCCCATGGCATTTGCAATAGGCAAAACCGTATCGTATGCACGCATAAGGTCGCTGGAATAAACCGCATCGACATTGTATTTTTCCAAAACATATTTTGCTGTCTGCCTTGCCTGTTCAAAGCCTTCGGGCGTAAGCATAACATCGTTTTGCCCGGTAAAACGGCGTTCCTTGTTGGTAACGCTGAAACCGTGGCGGATTATTATAAACCTTACCATTTTATACCCCAATCTTGTTTTTTATCATTATAGCATTATTTTAAAACAAATGCAATCGGAAGTGTAGACTTTTTTTGCATAATATGCTATTATAAAACCAACGATTTTTTCAAAATTCGCTCTTTTGGAGGTACCGTATGACAAAGTATATAACACCGGCAAGCGAACAGTATGACAGAGGCCGCAGTGAAGCCGGAGTTTATGTTTTTTCCAAAACTGTTGAGCTTTCCTCGGATGCGCCCTTTACAATAAACATTTTTGCCAGCAACCGCTACAAGCTTTTTGTAAACGGCAGTTATATTTGTGAAGGCCCCTGCCGCACTTGTGAATTTATGCGCCGTTATGATACTGTTACCTGCAACGCATTTAAAAAAGGTACAAACACCGTTACGGTGCAGGTGGTGCACCTTACGGAGGTATGGAACGCCACATCCTTTGCACGTGCCCAAAAGCCCGTTGTTATAATGCGTGCCGTAAGCGATACGGATAAATTTGAAACCGACAGCTCATGGACATGCCGCTTTGTCAGCAATCACTTACTTTGCGGCAGTGACACTTTTTTATTCCCCTTTGAGGATGTGTGCGGCGATGCCGTTTATACCGACGTTATTCTTGAGGAAAACGGAGAATTTGATTTTGACCTGGACATGCACCGTGCGCCTTACGGTGTGACAAACTTCCGCATGCTGCCAAGGCACATTCCCATGATAGCACCCGGAGAAAAAGTGAAATTATCCGTTATACGCAAAGGTGACGGATTTGTTGAGCTTGATGCGGGCAAATATGTTACCGCCCGTGTAAAAATATCGCTCAAGGCAGGTGCTTTTGCAAAAGTCACCTATGCCGAATGTTACACTTTTCCCGACGGAAAGCGCAAGCGCAGCGATACAAGCGGCAAACTACAGGGTGAATGTGACAGAATTTCCGCAGGATCCCAAGATTACACCTTTGAAAGCTTCTGGTACCGGGCTTTCCGCTATATAAAAATCGAAACACAAAACACCGACGATATAATCTCCGTTGAGGCGGCAAAATACCATTATCCTTTAAATCAAACAGGCAGCTTTGAGTGTTCCGATAACACATTCAACACCATGTACGAAATAAGCCTTAACACCCTTTTGTGCTGCACCACAGATATTTTTGTGGATTGCCCCTATTATGAGCAACAGCAGTATATTATGGATTCTGCCATTGAGGCTGCGGTGTTTATGCGCCTTACGGGCGATGTACGCATGGTGCGCAAATGTATTTGTGATTTTGCGGCATCCCGTCAGCCATCGGGCCTTTTGTGTGCAAACTATCCCTGCACCAAAGTTCAGATAATCCCCGGATTTTCAATATTCTGGCTGTTACTTTTAAAGGATTATTACGATTACACGGCAGATGCGGAATTTGTAAGATCCATGCTGCCCACAGCCGACGGCATACTTGAATACTTTAACGGTGCCCTTAACAAAAACGGACTTGTGTCACGCTCCAACGACTGGGATTTTGTGGATTGGGTGCCCGGTTGGAACTACGGTGTTCCACCCGTATCCCACGGTGCCAACAACACCATCTATTCCATGTACTACGCATGCGGACTTGATACCGCGGCATACCTTGCAAAAGAATGTGGCAGATGCGGCATTGCGCAGGAATACCTCGACCGCAGTAAAAATCTGAAAGACACAATAAACGCCTTTTGCTACAACAGCGATAATGGTATGTACCACGACGGAGAAGGCACATACAGCGCTCACACTATTATATGGGGCATACTTTCGGAAATGGTTAAGGGCGATGCCGCAAAGGAGCTTTGCAAAAAGCTTAAACTTGATACCATAAGCAAAAGCTCGTATTCCATGAACTACTATCTGTTCCGCGCCCTTGAAAAATGCGGAATGTATGATACGGCGCCCGATTATTTTGGCGGCTGGAAAAAAATGATAGAGCTTGATTGTACCACCTGGTGCGAAAACCCCGATGATCCCCGCAGCGAGTGTCATGCCTGGAGCTGTGCTCCGCTTTATGAATTTTCGGCAAATGTGCTGGGGGTAAAACATTCCCCCCACGATGAAATAATTATAGTCCCCAAGCCCCTTGGACTTGAATGGGCAAAAGGCAATGTG
>JAZSGA010000011.1:0-2341 GCA_045532495.1 Eubacteriales bacterium
ACCGTTGAATGTATCCCCGTGGTACTGGATTCCGTGCCCGATTCCGACGGACTTTATGACGGAGGTTATTCGGTAGTTCCGTTTATAAACGGCAAATACGCATGTTACGCGCTGTCTTTTACGGGCGGTGCAACTCTCAAATGGTTCAGGGATAATTTTGCCGAATCCGAGCATGCTCAATGCAAAGCAACCGGTAAAAATGTTTATGCGTATCTCGATTCCATGGCACCGAAAAAACCCACAGATATTCTTGTTTTGCCTCATTTTGCAGGCGCAGCAACTCCCTATATGGATACTGATGCAAAGGCTGCATTTATAGGGGTTACACTTGAAACAACAAAATTTGATCTTTACCGTGCGCTTATGGAAGGTACATCCTACGAAATACTGCTTAATTTCAATAAACTAAAAAGCTTCACAGGGGAAGTATATGAGCTGCGAGCAACGGGAGGAGGAGCATCTTCTGATGTGTGGTTACAGATAAAAGCTGACATTCTGAACACAAAAATTTGCGCCATGTCACAAAGCGAAACCGGCGCTATAGGCACAGCGGCGCTGGCGGCGTTGCACAAAAAGCTGTATAACGATCTCAAAGGCGCAATAAACTCACTTTCTTCTGTTTCAAAACAGTTTGAACCCATTGAGGAAAATACAGTTTTCTATAAGAAGCAGTATAACAGATACAAAAATCTTTACAATGCCGTAAAAGGGCTTGATAAGGAGGATATATGAATAACTATATAGGGCATCCTTTACAGATCCGTGGAGCCGAAACCGTGATACTTGACGGCGGCAGGGGAAACGGAATGAAATATTTAATAGTCCGTAACGGTTTGGGGCTTGAGGCATGGATATGCCTTGACAGGTGCGCAGATCTTACGCGCCTTACACTCAAGGGCAACAATCTTGGATACTTTTCGCCCTGCGGACATGTTGCTCCACAGTATTATGACGGAAAAGGATCCGGTTTTTTAAAGTCATTTACAGCAGGCTTTTTTACCACCGCCGGTCTGCGTGCGGTGGGCTCTCCTTGTACAGATGACGGCGAAGAGCTTCCTTTACACGGCACAGTATCACACATACCTGCCGAAAGCTGGTGTGTTGATGAAACAACGGATGAGCTTACTGTAAAAGCTGTTATTCGTGATTGTGTTATATTCGGTCACAAGCTTATTCTTGTAAGAAGTTATATCTTTTCATATACTTCTAACACCTTTACCGTGAAAGATACCGTTAACAACGAAGGCGATACCGAATCTCCGTATATGATTCTGTATCATTGCAATATGGGATATCCGTTGCTTTCCGAAAACAGTAAGGTTGTTATTCCCAACAACGGATGCTCACCACGCAACAGCCATGCGCAGGAATATATTGGCAATGCTCTTATAATGGAAAAACCTCAGGCAGGATATGAGGAATGTTGCTATTATTACGACGTTAAGGAATGTAACGGAATTGCAAAAGTAGGAATATTCAATCCCGAAATTTCCTGCGGTCTTACCATGACATATAACAAATCATCACTTCCGTATTTTACACAGTGGAAAATGATGGGCAAAAAAGATTATGTTCTTGGACTTGAACCTGGAAACTGCACTCCCGACGGACGTGATGTACTTCGTAGGGAAAACAAACTGAAATTCATAAGACCTGATGAGAAAATAGAAACTCAACTTACATTTAATTTCCATTCCGAAATGCAATCCTTTGAAGGAGAATTTTAAAAATGCTTGTAAATTTAAAAGAAATACTCAAAATTGCCGATGAGCGTAACATTGCAATAGGTTCGTTCAACACTCCCAATCTCGAATCATTGCAGGCTGTTATTTCTGCGGCTGAAGCGCTTAATCAACCTGTTATAATCATGCATGCACAGATTCATGAGGAAATGGGGCTTTGTGCCATGGATGAAATAGCTCCGATCATGGTAATGTTTGCAAAAAAAGCAAAGGTGCCCGTTTGTGTACACCTCGATCACGGAACAGATACCGATTATGTTGCAAGGGGAATTGAGCTTGGATTTACTTCTGTAATGTATGACGGTTCAAATCTTCCGACAGATGAAAATATAAAAAACACTCTTTATACCGTAAAACTTGCATCCGAAAAAAATGTGTCCGTAGAAGCCGAAATAGGCTCGATGGGTGCCCGCGAAGGCGGTGGAGCAGGTGATGAATCCATATATACAGATCCTCAAGCGGCAAAAATGTTTGTGGAAAAAACAGGCATTGATGCATTGGCATGTGCGTTCGGCACCGCACACGGTTTTTATGCAACAGCACCAAAGCTTGACTTTGAACGCCTTTCGCAGATAAAATCCTTGATTAATGTTCCAATC
>JAZSGA010000152.1:0-6296 GCA_045532495.1 Eubacteriales bacterium
CGTGTTGTTTACGGGCTCGTCAAACATAAGGCAGACAGGCTGCTGTGCACGCTTGATATAGTGGTAGCCCACCTTTTTGGTAAAGTAATAGTCAACAACGGCGTCGGAGAACTGCGGCCAGCCGTCAACAATGTTCCACCAGATAATTCCCGTACGTCTGGGTTTGGAATGGCGAAAACGCTCAATGTAATACTTAACGGCTTCGCCCTGGGATATCTGACTTTGCTTTGCAAAATCCACAAAATTATCGGGCTCCTTGCCAAACAACGTTACAACCTGATCCGCCATAAGCTTTATGCGGTAAGCAAAGGGAGCATTGTCATCACATTCCATGCTGGCGGCATGAGCATACCAACAATCGTGAGGCTTGCCGTTCTCCTTGTACCAGGGCCACATTTTGTCCTCGGGAATAAACTTTTTAACCGATTCGGGCGAGGGGCATGCGTGGTAGCCTGTTTCGGATGCAAAATGACAAACGGTGTTTTTGTAATAGTTGCCCTTGAAGTAATCTCGGGGACCCCAAAGATGGTCTTCGGAGGTATCGGCGCCTGTGCGCATGGTTTCGGCTGTTATGTAAGGGGAGCTGGGAAGATAAGGACGTGTAAAGTCATGCGCTTCGCATATTTCGGCAAGTACACGGCGTGTAACGATGTTCTTATCGGGATTGCGCTTCATACCGCCCCATGACATGTATGCATAGTCGCCTTCGTTATCGCCTGCCCACAGCACGATGGAGGGGTGAACACGCAGACGTCTTATTATCTGTACAGCTTCGGTGTGGAGCATATCATAGAATTTCTGCTCCTGGGGATAAACGGCACAGCCCATGGCAAAATCCTGCCATACCATGATGCCGTATTTGTCGCACAGCGAATAAAATTCATCGCTTTCGTAAACGTTGCCGCCCCAGCAGCGAACAACATTGGAGCCCACATCGTAAAGCAGATCAAAGGATTGCTGAAGTCTTTGTGTATCGCGCGAGTGGAAAGGATCCAACGGCACCCAGTTTGAGCCCATGGCAAAAATGCGCTCGCCGTTGATCTTGAAGCAGAAATCACCGTTGCCGTCTTTGTCTGTAACATCGGTACGCACAAGCTCGGTGGTGCGGATACCCACATCAAGATGCTTTGTATCCACAACTTTGCCGTTGTAAACAAGCTCTATTTCGGTGCTGTAAAGGTTTTGCTCACCTGCATATCTGGGCCACCACAGTTTGCAGCCTTTAACGTCTATCGTAAAGCGTGTGCAGTTGGCAAAAAGCACTCTTTCGCCTTCGAAAACACTGTCACCGCAAACACCGCGCACACGCACTTTGTAATCCTGGGTTTTGTCCTCGGCAAGGTCGTTTGCAATGTAGCAGCTGAGCTGAGCATATTGCGCATCACGGTCTACCTTAAGAGTGTAGATGTATGCTTCACGGATAAGGTCCTGCTTTATTTCTTTAAGGTAAACGGGTTTCCATAAACCGGATGAAACAATGCGCGGCATTATATCCCATCCAAACATATGCGCCGCCTTGCGTACATATATGGAGGCGTAGCCGTAATCCATGGCGTTGCATACAAGAGGCGGATCATATTTGCGCGCCTCGATCATAACGGGCTTTATGTGAACAACAAGCTCGTTGTCCTTTTCTGCAAGTGGAGGCAGAGCAATTTCATAGGTAAGGTACATGTTGTCTGTGCTTTTTACAAGAATACCGTTTACATAAATGTCCGCTATGGTATCAATACCGTCAAAGCAAAGCTTTGCGGCACATTCGGGCTTGTCAAACTTTGTAAAATAGATGGTGTGCAGGTTTTCGTAATCCTGCATTTTAAATATGTTTGTATCGTAGAACGGATCAAAATCTATCATACCTGCCGCCATCATATCCAGCTCGGTGTTTCCGGGCACGGATGCTTTGATAACGGTAAAACCGGATTTTTCAATGTTTTCGATGGTGCTTATATCTGCGCAAGAACTGCAGAACTGCTTGTTGGGAACTATGGCGGCATGGAAATTGCCGAGGGTAGAAAGTATTTTTTCCATAATTAAATCCTCCATAAAATTATTTGGATATTAATGTACAAGTTTAGTATATATTAAAAAACAAGTTTTGTAAACGCATTTTTTCGGTTAAAGTGTCAGCTTTTTCGGATTTTAAAGCATTTTTTGAAAAGCATGTTGTTCATGTTGACGAAACGAGATGATTTTTGTAAAAAAATATAATAATGTATTGCAATTTTTTCAATAATGGAGTAAAATATAAAGGTAAATTTTTTTATTTAACGGAGATGAACATATGTTAGTATCAGCAAAAGAAATGCTCACCAAGGCAAAGGAAGGCCACTATGCCGTTGGTCAGTTCAACATCAACAACCTTGAATGGACAAAGGCCATTCTTCTCACAGCTCAGGAATGTAACTCTCCCGTAATTCTGGGTGTTTCCGAAGGAGCAGGCAAATACATGGCAGGCTACAAAACAGTAGTAGGCATGGTTAACGGAATGATCGAAGGTCTTGGCATCACAGTGCCCGTTGCCCTTCATCTTGACCACGGCTCTTACGAAGGTGCTATGGCTTGTATCGAAGCAGGATTTTCTTCTGTAATGTTCGACGGTTCTCATTATCCCATCGAAGAAAACATTCAGAAAACCAAGGAGCTTGTAAAAATCACAGGCGAAAAGGGTATTTCTCTTGAAGCTGAAGTTGGCGCTATCGGCGGCGAAGAAGACGGCGTTGTAGGTTCCGGCGAATGTGCTGACCCCGATGAATGTAAAATGATTGGAGACCTCGGCGTTACAATGCGTGCTGCGGGTACCGGCAATATCCACGGTAAGTACCCCGAAAACTGGGCAGGTCTTTCCTTCGAAACTCTCGATGCTGTTCAGCAGAAAACAGGCAAAATGCCCCTGGTTCTTCACGGCGGTACAGGTATCCCCGCAGAAATGATCAAAAAGGCAATTTCTCTGGGCGTTTCCAAAATCAATGTTAACACAGAATGTCAGCTTGCTTTTGCTGATGCCACAAGAAAGTACATCGAAGCAGGTAAGGATCTTTCCGGCAAGGGATTTGACCCCAGAAAGCTTCTTGCACCCGGTTTTGAAGCAATCAAGGCAACTGTTAAAGAAAAGATGGAACTCTTCGGTTCTGTTAACAAGGCATAATTTATATATCAATATTTGTTTTGTGGTTTCCGTTTTTGCGGAAACCACATTTCTATGCAAAAGGAGCTTGTTATGACTGCGGTAAAAAGAAAATATACATGTGCAAAAACCGCATGTTATATGGGATATATAACCCAGGCGGCGGTGGTAAACCTGGCACCGCTTTTGTTTGTTATATTCCGTGATAATTACGGCGTTTCCTTTGAAATGCTGGCACGTATAGTGCTAATAAACTTTGTTGTGCAGATAGGCGCGGATATTTTGTCGGTAAAGCTTTTGCGGCATATAACTTTGCGCGCACTGGCGGTTACTGCTCATGTTTTCTGTACGGTGGGAATGCTTTTGTTTTCGTTTTTGCCTGCTGTTATGGGATATTCGGGCATATTGCTTTCCACAGCCATTTACGCCCTTGGAGGCGGTATGATCGAGGTTGTGGTAAACCCGGTTATTGATGCCTGCGATACCGATGATGACGGCAAAAAAAGCCCTGCGGCAATAGCCATACTTCATTCGTTTTACTGTTGGGGACATGTGTTGGTGGTTGTTGTATCAACTCTGTTTTTAAAGTTTTTCGGCAATGGCATGTGGCAGATTCTTCCGCTTATATGGGCAACTGTTCCTGCAATAAATACTGTGGCATTTGCTGTGGCGCGGTTTCCGGAAACCTGTTCCGGAGGAGAATCACTATCCTTTAAAAACGTTTTTTCGTCAAAGCTGTTTGTGCTTGCGGCTGTGCTTATGGTAACGGCAGGTGCGGCTGAACAGGCGGTGGCGCAATGGGCATCTATATTTGCCGAAAAAGGTCTTGGCGTATCCAAAACCGTGGGCGATCTTCTTGGCCCCATGTGCTTTGCGGTGTGCATGGCAATAATACGTATTGTGGCAGGGCTTATGGGAGATAAGCTTGATACCGGAAAACTGCTGGCGGCAAGCTCTGCATTATGTGTCGCCTGCTATTGTGTTATGGTTTTTGTTAAAAACCCCATAGTTTCGCTTTTGGGATGTGCCATGTGCGGCTTTGCAGTGGGATTTATGTGGCCCGGTGTGCTAAGTCTTGCGGCGGATAAAATACGAGGCGGCGCTTCCATGTTCGGATTACTTGCATTTTTTGGCGATGTGGGATGTTCTTTGGGTCCGTGGGTTGCAGGCGTTGCTTCCGATGTTGCAGCAAAGCATGCGAAAGCTCTTTCGGTGCTTCCGTTCTTTTCATCCATGGATGCAGGTCAGATAGGCCTTAAATGCGGAATACTTGCAGCCATTGTTTTTCCCATACTTCTCTTTGGTTTTGTTCTTAAATTCAAAAAAGCCAATGATTGATATAAACAGCTATTTTTACACCCCGATGTTCAAAAGTTCATCGGGGTGTTTTTGTGTGATGTTGCAGTGAATATTGTCTGAATGTTTGCTGTAATGCATTGACATGGAATAAGTTATCTGCTACAATAGTTCTAAAGAGAACAAAAAGGAGGAGCGCCATGCGTTTTTGGGAAATGCACGCAATGACAAAGTCGCTTTATAACCGCCACGCCGGCGAGATTTGCGATAAATGGAATATCACACGCATGGAGCTTGAACTGCTTATGTTTTTAGCAGGAAATCCCGGCTGCGATACTGCTTCGGAAATAATCCGTGTGCGTATGTTTGCAAAGTCACATGTATCTGCCTCGGTAAAAAGCCTTACGGAGCGCGGTTTTGTTGAAAGCTATTATAAGGACGGAAACAAAAAGACAGTTCATCTGCGCCTTACCCCTGCCGCCAGCCTCATTGTGTATGAGGGCGGTGAGCTTTTTGAACGTTTTTCGGCAATGCTTTTTGATAATTTCACACCCGACGAAAAACAGAATTTTGAACTCATGCTTAACAGGGTGGCAAATAACGTAAGAAACAATCAGAATAAATTTTAACGGAAGGTAAATATGTCACAGCAAGTAAACAACAATCAGGATTTAAACAACACCATATCGGTTTTTGGCACAATAATAAGCCCTGAAGAAATAGACAGCTTTTTTGGGGAATATCGCAAGCTTATGGCTTATTACCGCTGTGCCATGATGGAGATGGAAACAAAGCTAAAGGTGCTTAACGAGGAGTTTTCTCTACAGCATGACCGCAACCCCATAAGCAGTGTCAAAACAAGGCTTAAATCGCCACCCAGTGTTCAGGCAAAGCTGCAGGCTATGGGCGAAAAAATAACCGTGGATAACATAGAAAACAAGCTTCATGATGTGGCAGGCGTGCGTGTTATATGCTCCTTTGAGCAGGATGTTTATACCCTTGCCGAGGCACTTTTGCGTCAGGATGATATATCTTTGATAGAAATAAAGGATTACATAAAAAATCCCAAGTCCAACGGTTACCGCAGTCTGCACATAATTGTATCCGTTCCGATTTTCCTTGTAAACGAAAAAAAGTACATGAAGGTTGAAATTCAGCTTCGCACCATAGCCATGGATTCCTGGGCAGATCTTGAACATCAGCTTAAATACAAAAAGAACGGTCAATTTTCCGATGAAATGGCGTATGAACTTTATCTTTGCTCGCAGCTCAGCACTCAGCTTGACAAACGTATGGACGCATTGAGGGAAAAACTTAAGCTTTGATATATTGGCATATTAAAATGTCCGGGTAAAGCCGGGCATTTTTTTGTTGCAAATCTGTGGTACGGGAGGGAGTGCTTGTTTTTTCCTTGCGGCAAGGTGCGTATTGCTCATCATAATTTAATCTTGATAAGGAGTAGATGCGGAAGAGATTCCTAAAGCAGAGGAACCTGCCGACACAGATGATACTTCTGCCGACGGTGTAACGGAAGATGAAAGAAAAGAATAAACACTATTACAACGGATCAAGGGATGGAATGATTTCCATGGGGTATGTTCCGTGCAAAAAGTGCACCCCTTAAACAAAACAAGGCTCCGCAAAAGCGGAGCCTTTAATTTATGTTTTATTAAATTAGTGAACGATGCACTTTTCGGTGTCCTTATCAAAGATGTGCATTCTGGAAACATCCAGAGCAATCTTGATGGTGTCGCCGGATTTTGCTGTGGAGCGGGAGGATACTGTAGCAACGAGGTTAGCTGCTTCTTCAACGTTGAGGTAAAGGTGAATGTTTGCACCCATAAGTTCTGTAACGTCAACAGTAGCTTCTGTA
>JAZSGA010000272.1:0-4910 GCA_045532495.1 Eubacteriales bacterium
TGCCGTGCTTATAGATTACGCCCACAACGCCATAAGCCTGGAAAGCCTTTACAATTCAGTAAAAAGCTATAACCCAAAACGTATTATAACCGTTTTTGGCTGCGGTGGAAACCGTTCAAAGCTTCGCAGATATGATATGGGCGAAATCGCCGGAACCCATTCTGATCTTTGTGTTATAACATCGGATAACCCCCGTACCGAACAGCTTGACGATATAATAAACGACATCCTTGTGGGCACAAAAAAGACCAACGGCGAATACACCATTATAAAAGACCGCCGTCAGGCAATTTTCCACGCTCTGTCCGTGGCGGAAAAAGGCGATATAGTTTTGCTTGTGGGAAAAGGAAATCAGCTTTACGAAGAAATCGGAACCGAAAAGATTCCCTTTGATGAGCGTGAAGTTGTAAAGGAATTCTATAATGACAGATAACAAGTCTGTTCCTTACACGCACAAAGATTTTGATAACTGTCCGTGGCCTGTAATTATAACAGATACCCATACAAAAATAACACACAAAAATCTGTTTTGTACAAGAGCAAGTCTTTTCCGTGTGGGTTCTTGCACCGAAAAACTCATACGAGCTTATCAACGCAACGACTATCGTTACTGTGTTAAAGAGGGTATTACAAAAATGTTTGAATGTGTGCCGATGTACGGTTTTACACATGCCATAACTATAAGAATATCTGACACAGAAACAGCTGTGATGTTTGCACCTGATTCGTATCTTGCCCATTTTGCACTTGAAGCCAATGAAGGCGATAACGATTACGCCGCATACAGATCCACCGAAAAGCTGGTCAAATTTTATCGCAAAATGTGCGAAGATCTACGACAAAGAGCAGATCCCGAAACCGTTGAGCTTTTAACCAAAAACGCCCTCAGGCTTGCCCGTGCTGAACACCATTTCAGCATGTACCTTATGGCTGCAACGCGTGCTTCAAACACCGAACAGCCGCTGTTGTGCAATTTCACCGATCTGTGCGACGGGATGATAACCAACCTTCGTCATAAGCTTTCGCCGCTTGGTTACCGAATGGCTGTTAAATTCACCACAACATATCCCATGGCAATGGTTAACAAAAAGCTTTTTGTTGTAACCTTTTTAACCATAATGACTCTTGCCCTGCGCATATCCACCACCCATGAATTACAGATAACGGTATCCGAATCCGCGCTTGACAGAATCATAAATTTTACATACTCGTTCAAATCAGGGCATATCGATACATCAAATATAACCTTTACCGCAGAAATGAATTTTATAAAATCCATATGCGAAGCCGAAGGCTGGAAGTTTACGGGCATATATCCTCTGGATACCGAAAACACCGTTATGCGCCTTACCATTCCCACCACCAGATCCGAGTATACAACAGTATTTTCACCTGCGTTCAGGGAAGAATGTATCGACGAGGATATCCTGCGTATACTGGACGAAGAAGCTTCTGTGTTCTATTTTAATTTCATGAAAATATAATTAAGGAGAAAAAATGAAAAAATTATTTGTTGCCGTTGCTGCCGTATTATGTACAGCCGCCATGGCATTGACCGCTTCCGCCACAGATGTTATCATCAACGGAAACAAAGTACCCTTTGATCAAAGCTCAGGCTACCCCTTCATTTCTGCAGAAGGCAGAACTCTTGTGCCTTTGCGTGCAACCATGGAAGCATACGGCGCAAAAGTAAGCTGGGATGCCGAACAGCGTACAGCCATTGTAACCAAGGGCGTAACCACCGTAACCTGCACCATAGACGAATCATGCATTTACCGCAACGGCACAAAGATTGCAAACGATGCCACTGCAGTAATAGTTGACGGACGCACCTATCTTCCTATCCGTGCGGTACTTGAAGCACTTGATGCCGAGGTTGGCTGGGACGGCAATGTTATAGTTACAACACCCGGTTTTTCCAATATCGTTTACGAAATAGAAAACAGCGGAGGCCGTGTTTCCAATATATGGGCAGAATGGAATGCCGCTCTTGCTCTTAAGCAAGCCGGAAACTATGCCGGATGTGTTGAAAAAATGAAAAATCTCGCTCCAAACTTTTTAAGAGCAAACGACGATCACAGCGATGCAATGCTCTTTAACCATATGGGCGAATGTTTTAACAAGCTCGGAATGAAAGCCGAAGCATCTGCCTGCTATATGCGTGAATCCGAAAAATGGGTTACCGCAGGCCTGCCCGAAGCAGCCAAAGATGCGGCGCGCCGCGCAAATTACAGTAGCAGCGTTGTACAAATTTTTGCCACCACAAACGATAAAAGCTATTCAGGCGGCAAGTACTTCGGTGTTAATTATGAACCCTTGTCCGGCACATATATCGGTGTAACATTAAAGGGCAGCTCCCCTTACTATATGGAGCAATTTCCGCAGAAGGTCGGAAAAGACATGGCAGGTTATCTGCTTTACGGCAACATTGGCACTTCCCTTTCCACATTCAAAGGTGCGGTTGAGGAAGCAAAAAGCCGCAACAAGATAATTCAGTACGCTCTCCAGCCCAACGGGCTCAGCGATTTTATGAGCATTACTCCCGATGATTACAGATACATAACACTTGCTCAGGATATGGAAGCCTCCGGTGCAAAATTCCTTATCCGTTTCGCATGTGAAATGAACGATGATTCATCCCACTGGTATACCACGGATTATAATCTGTACATAGAAAAATACCGTTATGTGGCAGATATTTTCCATACATATGCCCCCTCATGCGCCATGGTATGGTCACCCAACTTCTACCCTGCCGAAAACATGGAATATTACTATCCCGGCGATAAATACGTGGATTATGTAGGTATTTCCGCCTATGCCGAGCATCAGCCCGAAACCGACCCGCTCAAAATGGGAATTGACCGAAGCCGCTTTGCCGAAATGCTCGATAAAATAGTTTCGCTTTACGGTTACAAAAAGCCTATTATCATATCCGAATGTGGCTCTTCGTACAGAGACATCCACACAGGCAAAGACATAACCGCTTTTGCCTCAAGACAAATAAAGGACTTTTTCACCTACCTTCCCATAAAATACCCCCAGGTAAAGGCGGCGTTCCTTTTTGAAACAGTGGATGTAAACGGCATACGCGAATTTGAGCTTACAAACAGCGAGTATGCTCAAGCCTTCATACAAAGCATATCTTCGCCCATGTACCTCTCAAATATGGACGCACAAACTCAGGATATTCCCTGCAGTTTTGAAATAGGCAACAACGTAACTGTTCCGGCTTCGATTGTAAACATTCATTCCTTTGTAAAGACCACCGAAAACGATTTTGCTTATGTGGTTTATCGCATAAACGGTGTTGATGTGGGTGCCGCTTACGGAATTCCTTATACTGTAGGCATTGATTTTTCAGCCTACTCCGGACAAACCGTAAAGCTCTCATGCCTTGCATTTGATTCAACAGGAAGTATGTGTGCGGATAAAACTTACAACGTAAAAGTAAACTGACAAAAAAATCCCTGCCTTGTTTAAAACATAAGGCAGGGATACTTTTTTATATACTCACATTAAATTTTTTCAAAATCTTCAGCACCATGCTTGCACCATGGGCAGATAAAATCAGGCGGAAGCTCATCGCCCTCATAAACATAATTGCATATTTTGCATTTCCATCCCGAAGCAGCTGCCGCCACGGGCTGATTCTTTTTTATATTGGCGTGATAATATGCATAACTGCAAGGTGCGGCATCGGACAAAACCTCACCGTCCACCAAAGTTCCTATAAACATTGTATGGCTTCCAAGATCCACCGAATGCATAACATTCATTGACAAAAAGCTGTTGCAGGCTTTTGTTAGGTATAAAAGACCGTTGGCGCTGCGCTGTACATCTTTGAATTCTGCAAATTTATCAAAATCTCTGCCGGATTTAAGACCGAAATTTTCAAACAGCGAAAAATCCGCCTGCTCTGTTATGGTGGAAAGATTAAATTTTGCGGTTTCCATTATCATATCGTGGGTGAGATTGCTTTTTGCTACCGCAACAGATATGCGTGTGGGGTTGTTTGCAACCTGTACAGCGGTGTTTATTATACACCCGTTGTCACGCACGCCATCGTTGGCGGAAAGCATATAAAGCCCGTAGGTGAGCTTGTGAAGTACTGTTGTGTCCATGTAATTTCTCCTTTTTCAATTATTGTAATCGGTAAATGCAGGAATATGTATATTATTTAAGCGAATCAAGTATCTGATCCTTGATTTGCTCCATGCCCTTTGAGGTGGGATGACCGTTGACAAGATCAAGATCTTTAAGCTTTGCACAAACAAATCCGTATTTTTCGCTCAGATAAGCAAAGGCATCTTTTATTTCCTGCTTAAGCTGTACATTAATAACGCAAACGATTTTTGTACAGGGCAGATTGTTTTTTAAGCTTGCACAGATGTGTTCCATAGCAGGCAGAACTCTGTAAATATCTTCCTGCATGATGTTATCTCCCTTAAACTCGCCAATGGGAGAATTTGCCCACGAATCATTGGTACCGCCAAAAAGCAGAAAAGTATCAACTTTATTCTGTTCAAAATATCCTTCGTCTATAAGTTTGTCAAGACGTGCGGCAAACGAAATGTTTTTGCAGTCACTTCCGTTGTAGCCCGTATGACAAAGCGTTGTTCCCGACCAGCTGTTATTTAAAAGCAGTTCTGATGTTGTTTCCGACAACATTCTGTGCCACCATGTTTTTTCAACACAATCCACATCAATATCCTCATGCGGGTAATACGGTGCATAACCTTCGGGAATATGCCCTGCAAAGGTGGAATAGCTGTCGCCGAGAATAAAAACATTACCAAGATTCAGCATAGCGTTCTCCTTATTTTATATTTTTCATAATTTTTGATGTTCCCCCGAAATATTCGGAAAGCTCTTTATATACAGCATACTGTTTTTCATATTGTAAGGAG
>JAZSGA010000057.1:0-4388 GCA_045532495.1 Eubacteriales bacterium
ATTGCGGTAACACAAATATCGTGTCCGTGGCCATAAGTAAAGATGCTTCCACCGCCGCTTACCTGGATGACAATGCGGTATTGACAATCCTTAAAAACAAAAACGGTGTTTACGAGGAAATAGGCACGCTTTCCCTCGACAACGAATATGAAAAATCAATTATGTTTATAACCAATGTTAAGTGTGCCATGTACACCGATGACGGAACCGTTTTATATGAAATTGACACAGCCGAAACGAGATACATACCCGATCTTATTTGGGAATATCCTGCACAGTTAACCCATATGTTAAATACTTTCAAAGCACTCAGATATGTAGATAAATCAGAAATAATAATATCCAACGATTCATATAAAATCTTTTGCACTTGCGACGGTAATCCGATCGAGCTGCCTGATGATTTAATATTGCATCCAAACGATTATTCCCCTGTCAACAACTTGTATGCCGGTGCCATATATACCAACCAGATGCAATTCAACAGCGAAATTGCGGTGCTTGAACTTGTTGATAATCAATTCAGGCTCTTATATAAGTACACAAGCAGCGTTCCCGTTTTGGAGCTGAGATTCGATAATAACGGCAAATATATTATCATAAACGGCGAAAACAGCTGCGAGGTCATAGACTCAATGACAGGCAAACCGCTGTTCACCCTTGACAGAAGCATTACCATACATAACGATACAATATACGATATCAGCAAAGACCTGGCAATGCCCACCGCCATGCCAAAAGCTCAGCTTTGCTCTGTCGGAAAGCTTATAGCAAAAGGCAGAAAGATTGTCAAATAGTGGATTACTCCGATTTTCATGATCCGATAATCGCCATATCCGATTATCATCATAAAAGTTAAACGCAGAAGCCGAGTTTATAACTTGTTATAACAGACAAAAAAGCGTATGTCCCGGCTAAACATACGCTTTTTTGTTTTTTTATTCATCCTTTATTGCATTTTGACAAGAGCACCTTGCAATGCTTGCCGGCAATAATCGCAGGCATGGCACTGCTTGTCACATTGGGTAACATGTTCATAGAAATCTTCAGGCATAAGCGTGTTGTCAATCACATAAGGATCAAAGACAGCTCCAAAACCGGGCTCACACAAATCAAGCAAATTGCCGTTAAAGCTTCCCCTTGCATAGGCGGAAACAACAAGCGCAGGGCGGGCATGGGCACGTGTGGCAAGTTTAACACCCGAAACAAGCTTCTCATAATGGTGAATATCCTCAGGCCTTATCCAACTGCCCTGTAAAAAAGCATGTCTGTTTTCAGCCTTGCTTAAATACCGCACACAAGTCAACGGCTCAAAATTTCTAACGTTCTTCATTCCAAGTATCTCTTTTTCGTGAGCAACCAGGTTATCGTGAAAGGCGTGGCCGGTGCAAAAGTTCAGGCAACCGCTGTTGGCAAGCATAAACAACTGCTTGCCGCGCTTGTTGCATGCTTCACTCAAAACACGAACACGCTCAAGATCACGGTTGTATTCTCTCTGCAAATAAAAGGAATCAAACAGGTCACCAAGATAATCTATGCCCTGCACTGTGCCAATACTCATATTTACAGAAGCGCGGATACGTGTATCGGGAAAATGTTTATTAACACAGTCGGCAACAAAGGGCGACGCTGTAGTTACAACATCCACCCCGCCCGTGCGGGAATAAAGATAATCGATCACCGAAAGAATACGATTGCAAAGACGCTCTGATAAAGCTTCCGCTCCGTAGCAGGTGGCATTTAAAAGCAGATCGAGATAAATTCCGCGTTTGCGGATCTCGGCAAGTTCATCCACCATGCGTTGTTGGGCCGACCAATCAACATAACCGTCTGTGTCAGCCAGCGCACTTCTGCCCGACGGGCTGTTAATCCAAGGGAAAAAGACCTCGCTGATATGCGAAAAATACGGCTCCATAGCTTGTGAAAACGTATAACCTTCATCCGTTGGGAGTTGATATCCAACTAAATATTTCATATTTTTTTACTCGTCGTTATCCGCAGATACTCCTTCGCTTTCCACAAAGCTACGGCGCATTTCAGGGGTTATCTTCCATGGTTTTGTGCCCTTTTCGCGGAAACTGTTTACAAAGCTGCGCTTTAAAACTCCGCGTTCTTCAAGATGCGCATAACACTCACGCATACAACCGCGGGCTCCTTCTATGGGCGGATTATGTCCGTATGTACCGCCCAATCCAACCATTCCCGAAAGCACAGGTGTGCCGTGATACGTTTCGGGCACCTTGGAAAGATCTGCACTCTTTTTAAGAAAAGGATTGTATTCTTCATTGCCGCCCATATACGCAACAGAACATTTTTGTACATCCAGCTTGCCAAATTCAACCTTGTGGCCTGCAATAGTTATTGTTTCGGTTTCTGTCATGGAAATAGCACCGCCGGAGCAAGCACGCGCGCAACGCATGCAGCGATCACACAAATGACCTTCATAAATAGGGTCAGCTTCAAGCGGAGCATCGGTCAAAAGAATTACAAATCGCTGGAAAGGACCAAACTCAGGTGTTAAAAACACCTTTGAATAGCCAAATTCGCCAAGGCCTGCAGCATATGCCGCCACACGGTAGTCCACCAGAATATCGGGATTGGGTAGTCCTTCCTTTACAGGCAATGAAAGATCGGGGTCATGCTTCTGCGTGTCAAAACGCACACTGCAGCCGTTAAAAATATTCGGGCACGGTGCTGCCTCATATCCAAAATCCTCGATATAACAGCAAAGCTCTCTCAATGCCAACGGAGATACTACCTGGTTGATATTACCATAGCCAAGACCGTTGTAAGCACCAAAAAATGTTCCTTCCTCAATACCACGGAAATAACCGCGCGGAATACGGAACCCCAATACTATGCACGCCTTGGCACGCGGCATTATATAACGGGGATCCTGCTGCTTGGGAGCACCCTCAAAACGATCCATTGATGCAATTCCGCAAAGGTCTGCACCGATGCTTTTTGCATAATTCTTTACCATCTGTGATGTAAGTGTTGTCATATATAAAATTCTCCTTTACAAGTAGTTATTTATCAATCCAATTATATCATAACACACCCGCACTATCTATGGATTTTTTGCAGCAATATATGGACTTTTTTGATGTTTTGTGATATAATATACCTTGCAATGAAAAACCGATAACAACATTTAAAAGGAAGCTTATGAAGAATTCTACATTATTCCAACGGGGCAGCGACCTTTACGAGCAAAACGATATTGGCATGTACTATTGCGGCAAAAGGATCGAATCCGTAAACCACAGTTACGGCCCCGAAATAAGAAACTATTACATGTTTGTGCTTGTAAACAAAGGAGAAGCCACTTTTTACCACAAAAGCGGCAATATCACACTCAAGCCGCATGATCTTCTGGTGATGTGCCCCGGGGAGAAAATTCATTATGTTGCCAATACGCCGTGGAGTATTCAATGGGTGGGACTATATGGACAAACCGTTGAACAATACATGGACCTGCTATCCGTTAACGGTAATAACCCGATAATTCATATTCAGCATTATTATGAAACAGAAAAGATTCTGAACGAATTATATGACAGCATCGGTGAGCGATACGAATATGCAAAATGCCACCAGATATCTCTGATATATCAGTTCTTTTCCATATTGCTGCGCAACTCAAACCGCAGGTTAAACGTGGATATAGCGCACAGCGCAAAAAAGATAATAGATTACAATTTTGATAAAGATATTACTATAAAAGATATTTCCGATTCGCTATACGTTTCCCACGAATATCTTACACGGCGTTTTTCCGACCTTTTCGGTTTATCGCCCAAAGAGTATCTTATAAACAAAAGGATAGAGCTGGCAAAAAAACTGCTGCGTGAAAACAACGCCAGCGTTATGGAAATATCCAACTCGGTTGGATACGACGATCAACTGTTTTTTTCACGCATTTTCAAAAAGAAAACAGGTGTATCTCCACTTGCATACAGGAGCAAAAACAAATAATAACCAGTCCGCTTATGGCAAGCATGATACAGCCTACAACCCGCGGTTGTGGAAAATACTATTCCAAATACCTTGTTTTTTCCACACATTATCGGTAAAATAAAGCAAAAGGGGGTTATGCCATGACCATCGGTACAGCAATAAAAAAACTCAGAGCAGGTGCAAATCTCTCGCAGGAGCAATTTGCCGCATTATTTAATGTTTCGCAGCAGTCCGTTCAAAAATGGGAAAACGGTGATTCTGTTCCCGAACTCGGCAAAATAATTAACATTTCCAAGCATTTCGGAGTATCTCTGGACGCGCTGATACTGGGCAACGACAACCGCGTTGTGGAAGAAATGCAGGGCACAAAACAGATAAAGCCCCAATATGCCAACCTTCATGACTGGGAATTTTACTCATCAAATTTA
>JAZSGA010000052.1:0-4694 GCA_045532495.1 Eubacteriales bacterium
TTTAGCTCGCAACAGTTCTTTAACATGGTGCGCATCACTGCCAAGATAAAATTTACAACCGCATTGCTTTGCAATCTTATACGGGCGCAAAACAGTATCCGCCTCGGATTCCGCATAATTCATATCGCTGGAATTAAGCTCAATACCAACGCCAACTTTCGATGCTTTTGTAAACACACGGAAAAGATCTTCTTCGGGCAAAAGATCTATAATTTCAAGAAACATATTTCGCTCAGGTGCAATAAGGCCGCAGGTAAGATGTGCAAGTCCCACCTTTTTAAAAGGGAGATCCATATCAAGAACAGCATCCATGCGCTCAACCCACACCTTTGCACGTGCATGCGAAGTTGCGCCTTGCTCATCGGTTATTGTATAACCTTTCATATGGAAGTGTGTTGTGGGTATAATAACAAAGTCAAAAAGTTCATAATTCTGCGGAGCAACACCAACGGTAAGATCGCTGTTTAACTCGGTTTCGCAGCCAAACAAAAAGTTTACTTTATCGGACTTGGGTAATGGTAAAGCAGCGCTTATATGTTTGTAATCCTGCAGTTCATACCAGCTCGATGCACCTTTTACATCAGCGTCCCAAAAATGATCGGTAAGGCAGATGGTTGAAAGACCGTTTTCCTCGGCATACTGCAAAATGCGTTGTGTTGTCTGCTCGGGATCGTTGGAGCAAAGTGAAATTTGTGAATGAATGTGAAGATCATTATCTACGATATATCTCATATTTCAGTCCTCCGAAAATAGCAAAAATTGATATCTTAAGCACATTATACAACACGTTAATTCAAATTGCAACGAAAAAAATAAAATATATTCAAAAACACATGATTTATCAATATATCCACATTTGTCAAGCTTGTATATATGCAAAAAACAGCGCATTTGCCACGTCGCAAATGTTCAAAATTTTACTAAACAACGCAATATTAACATAATAATCACAAATACTGATGCATTATGGTTTATACTGTTACTGTAGGAATAAATAACTACACAAAACCCACACGGTTTTACAAGGAGGTTTACTTATGGAAAGAAAATTCAGAATCGGATTTATCGGCACGGGTGGAATTGCGAACTCACATATTCGCGCATACTTAAAGCAACCCGATGTTGAAATAGTTTGCGGTGCAGATCTTATCGAAGGAAGAGCGCGCGAGTTCTTTGATAAATACGAGCTGCAGGATGCCAAGGATTACACCGATTACAAAAAGATGTTAGCCGAAAACGAGCTTGATGCTGTATCTGTTTGTACATACAACAGTCAGCACGCTCCCTGCGCCATCTACGCTCTCGAGCATGGCCTTAATGTGCTGCTTGAAAAGCCATTTACAGTTACACTTGATGAAGCGGTTGCTGTTAGACGTGCTGAAAAGGCAAGTGGAAAGGTGCTTTCCATAGGCTTCCAGCCCAGATTCGACGCCAACATGAAAATGATCAAAAAAATTGTTGAAAGCGGCGAGCTTGGCGAAATTTACTACATACAGACCGGCGGCGGCAGAAGACACGGAATTCCCGTAGGATGGTCCACAACCTTTATCGAGGGCGATAAGGGTGTTCTCGGTGCAATTGGCGATATAGGCTGCTATTCACTTGATATGTGCCTTAATGCCATGGGGTACCCGAAGCCACTTACCGTTTCAGGCAGAGTTTCAGGCTTCTTCGGCAAAACTCCCGAAGCTTATTCCACAAAAACAGATTGCCCCGAACGCCAGCAGGAGCTTGCCGATATGTTTGCAGTTGACGATTTTGCTTCTGCTTACATTAGGCTTGACAACGGCGTTATTCTCGACTTCAGAATTGCATGGTATATGCATCTTGATACCCCCGGCGACACCATCATCATGGGTAAAAAAGGATCGCTGCGCATCCCCTCCACCGATTGCTGGAACGGCACCGTTGGCGGCCCCATGAAGATCTATCACGATATCTGCGGCAAGCCCACAGAAACGCTTGTGCCGCTTCTCAGCAATCCCGAAGGCGTTTCAAACGTTGATATGAAGATCCGTTCTTTCCTTGATGCCATTAAAAACGGCACTCCCTCGCCTATTCCTTCAAGCCAGATCATTATCAATCAGGCAATTATCGACGGCATAGTCAAATCCTCCGAGGCAGGAAAAGAAATTGAAATCCATATTCCCGAACTCGACTGATAATTCACAAAAACTACCCCCTCCCACAAACGGGAGGCGGTTTTACTATATCATAAATCCTATCGGCTCGTGCTGATCATAATAATACGCTTTTTCAAATCCATTTCTTTTTAAAATCTGTATAGCGTTAGCAAAGCCACAGCCCACATTTTCGGGGATATGTGCATCAGATCCCAAAGTTATAAGATATCCGCCCATTTTTTTATATTCGCCTATGATCCACTCATCAGGCATAATACAACCAAACGAAGATACAAACCCGGATGTGTTGATTTCAAGTGCAATATTATGATGTATGATATAATCAAGAATATCGACTATCTTGTCACGATAATCAATACTGTTGATTCCTACGCCGTATTTGCCATTAATGTATCGTAACGGACATGTAAGATGAGCGATAACATCGCACGGTATGTTGCTTATATTATTTAAAACCTCGTCAAAATACTTTGCATAATACCATTTGACAGTATCAAGCGGAATTTGTGAAAAATCCATATGAGAAAAGGGAGCTTCAAATCCGTCAGCTTTTACTGCATGAACTGATGCAATAACAACATCATAACCGTGACTGTCAAGTATATATTTTGAACGTTTAATATCCCACGTTCCCTCGCCCATTTCAACGCCGCAAAACACCTTGAGCCTGCCGGCATATTTTTCGGAAGCTGTTATTGCACTTGTCACAGAACGACTTATGCGCGCAGGTGCGTTCTGCTCGTCGTAATATTGTGTGTCGCAATGATCGGTAACGGCAAATGCAGCAATACCTTTTTCAATTAAGGCATGTGCCATACTGTCTATACTTGCCGTACAGTCATGGGAACTGTCGGTATGAACATGCATATCACACATAAAAGTTTTTTTCATAGAAACCTCAAAATTTTATTAAACAGGACTTATCATTGATATTTTAATACTTGCAAACAGATTTGTCAACTTAATTTACATATACAAAAGCGGAACGTTTTACACGTTCCGTTTTTTATCGTCATTACGCATTATTCTGAGTGGACTCAGGTTTTTTGTGCTTTCTGCGTCTGCGTTTTTGCGCTTTTATGCTTTCAAATGCACTTTGTTCATCACGTGCACGTTGAAATGTCTTTGCGGATTTATACTTTGAATTGACGGAATTTTCGTTGATTTTAGAAATATTTATGTTCTCGACAAAAAAACCGTGTTTTTCACACTGACGCACCGAAGAAAACTGATTGTAATATTTACGGTGATACTCTGATTTAAGCTCAAGACTGTTTCCGCATAAAGGGCAAAAATTATCCGTCAAAGATGTAAACTCCAATGCCTCTTTTGCCGAGCCAAAGTCATAATAACGGAACTTGCGTTTACAATTATCCTCGGAATTTTTCTGCTCATTACGACAAAGCTTCAAACCGCTTGACATGTCAAGTTTTTTGCAAACCTCGGCAGTATACAACGCATCATTCAATGCATCATGCAGCTGCAGCTTTGTATCGATTCCCAAAGTTTCACAAGCCGTAGAAAGAGCAACCTGCTTATGCTCGGATTTGTACTGGACGTTATAGATTATCTGCAAATTGTACCATGCATGAATATCGTAACCGGAAAACTTATTGATTTCGATGTTCTGGCGCAGAATAGAAATATCATCAGAGCCCCATATCAGAAACTCATGCTGTTCACCGCACCAGTTAAGAAAATCCGGCAATACTTCAGTAAACGGTTTTGCATCATGCAGCTCATCTCGGGTAATTCCGGTAAGTTCTTGGACCTTAAAATGCATTTTACGATAAAACACAGGTCGTATAAGACGTTGATAAGTATCCACAACCGTAAAAGAATCGTCCAGCTTTACAGCTCCGATCTGTATGATTTCACCGGAAAGTTGCCTTCGAGTATCTCCGATAAAAACCTTCGAACCGGGATACCCCTGATTCCACTCCATATCAAGAATAATATAATTCATCAACAATAACTCCGTTTGAATTTATAATCGGTTATATTTTATCACATATATTGTAGTTTGTCCATAGCTTTTTAGATTTCAAAACATTCTGCAAGTTCAAAAGAATATATCATAGTTTTAACATTACTGCATCCCGTCATTTCGCTTACGGCTTTTTTATAATAATCAAGCTGCAGACCATATCTTTCAGAAAACTCAGAAGGAGAATTCAATTTATCGGATTTAAAATCAATTACGGTATAAATGCCGTCTGCCGATTCAAAAAAGCAATCTATTTTTCCCTGAACAAGCATTGTTTCGTTTCCGTGCGGTAAATGGCCGTAAACCTGTGAAATATCCGTACTCAGCGTAAATGCTTTTTCGCGGTACACATTGCAAGCATTTTTTATCTCATCATAGATATCGCTTTTAAAAAAGGAATTCAGCTTTGAATAATCAAGGCAAGCAAACTGTTCGCCCGATAAATAACCGGATTCAAGCAAGCGCCTTGCCTCATTTTCGACCGAAATCTCGCAATTACCGTAATTTGCAAACTGCATGAACATGTGCATTGCAGTTCCCTTTTCGGCAGCAGAATATCTCGG
>JAZSGA010000151.1:0-2096 GCA_045532495.1 Eubacteriales bacterium
GCCACACTCGAAATTGAACTTGAATCCGAAACACAGTCATTTTCCATTCCCGATTTTATACACATAATCAAGGAAGTAACAGACGACCCAAGGTACAAAAATGCTAATCTTGCCCGTCATATTGTTACAGAAAACCTTTAATATCTGCAAAACTTTTCCAATACCGCTGTTTTATGCTTTTTTAATACAGCGGTATTTGTTATTTTTATCATAAAACCCTTGACAAATTTTGCATGATTAAGTATAATATTTTAGTAGCGGGTCGCTGCGAAATATTTTCTTTTCGCAGTGCCTTTATTTATTTCGGAGGATCCTATGAGTACAATTACCGATATTTTCGGAAGCCTTGTTTTTGATGACAGAATAATGCGCGAAAGGCTCCCTAAAGAAACTTACAAAGCGCTTAAAAAGACCCGTGAAAACGGTAAAAGTCTGGATAAAAGCATAGCAAATGTGGTTGCAAGCGCAATGAAGGACTGGGCTGTTGAAAAAGGCGCAACCCATTTTACTCATTGGTTCCAACCCATGACAGGTTATACCGCCGAAAAGCACGACAGCTTTATCTCCCCCATGGGCGACGGCAGTGTTATTCTTGAGTTTTCAGGCAAGGAGCTTGTAAAAGGCGAATCCGATGCCTCAAGCTTTCCGTCAGGCGGTCTGCGTGCCACCTTCGAAGCTCGCGGATATACCGCATGGGATCCCACCGCTTATGCATTTATAAAAGACAGAACCCTTTGTATCCCCACAGTTTTCTGTTCGTATTCGGGCGATGCTCTTGACAAAAAAACTCCCCTTCTCCGTTCAAATGAGGTGCTAAACAAGCAGGCTCTGCGAATTCTGCGCCTTTTCGGTGATACTGCAACCACACGTGTTGTTACAACCGTTGGTGCCGAGCAGGAATACTTTATTGTAGACAAAGAATTATACAACACACGCCGTGACCTTATATTCTGCGGCAGAACTCTTTTTGGTGCAAAACCGCCCAAAAGCCAGGAAATGGAAGCCCACTATTACGGCGCCATAAAGCCACGTATTTCCGCTTTCATGAAAGAGCTTGACGAAGAATTATGGAAGCTCGGAGTGCTGGCAAAAACCGAACACAATGAAGCAGCTCCCGCTCAGCACGAGCTTGCACCCATATTCACATCCACAAACATAGCAACCGACCACAACCAGATAATGATGGAAATGCTTAAGACTGTGGCAAGACGCCACGGCCTTGAATGTCTGTTGCACGAAAAGCCTTTTGCGGGTGTAAACGGCAGCGGCAAGCACAACAACTGGGCACTTGCCACCAACGAAGGTGTAAACCTGCTTGAACCAGGCGATTCTCCCATTGAAAACGCTCAATTTTTGCTTTTCCTTGTGGCTGTTATAAAAGCAGTTGACGAATATCAGGATCTTTTGAGAGTATCAGTTTCCGGTCCCGGTAACGATCACAGACTCGGTGCACACGAAGCTCCTCCCGCCATTGTTTCCATGTCATTGGGCGACGAACTTGCTGAAATACTTGAAAGCATCGAAAACGGCAAGGCATACTGTCAGAAAGAAAAGGTTGACATGCGTATAGGTGTGCATGTTCTTCCCCGTTTTGCAAGAGATACAACCGACCGCAACAGAACAAGTCCGTTTGCTTTTACCGGCAACAAGTTTGAATTCCGCTCCGTTGGTTCTTCCGCCTCCATTGCAACTCCCAATGTGGTGCTCAACACCATCGTGGCAAAAGAGCTTTGCGATTTTGCCGACATTCTTGAGGGTGCCGAAGATTTCACCGCCACTCTTAACGAGCTTATAATCGACACAATCAAACAGCACAAACGCATTATTTTCAACGGCAACAACTACAGCGACGAATGGGTTGAAGAAGCAAGCAAGCGTGGTTTGCTTAACCTTAAAACCTCTGTTGATGCTTTTCCGTATCTTATACATCAGAAAAACATTGATCTTTTCACAAAATTCGGCATCTATTCCGAAGCCGAAATGCATTCAAGATACGAAATCTATCTTGAAAACTATGTTAAAACCATCAATATCGAAGCTCTTACCATGCTTGACATGATATCCAAGCAGATCATTCCTGCGGTCAACAGCTACAT
>JAZSGA010000105.1:0-10332 GCA_045532495.1 Eubacteriales bacterium
CCGGCGAAAAATTTCAATACAGCCTGTGCCACGATGTGCTGGCAGGTCTTGTGTCTGTTGTTACGGGATACAAGTTTCGCGATTATGTTAAAGAAAACATTTTTGATCCGCTGGGCATGACCTCCTCGGTATACCACCTTACTCCCGAAGTGCAAAAAAACATGGCAACGCAATACAGATTTGTGCCCGAAGCAGGCAATAGAGATTTTGATATTGTGGATGCGCAGAAATACGGTAACGGCAAAAAAGGTTACTATGAGGAAGTGGGTATATTAAACAATCATATACTCGGCCCCGAATATGACAGCGGCGGTGCAGGGATTATTTCTACTGTTTCGGATTATGTAAAGCTTGCGGCGGCGCTCGCCAATTACGGTATGGGGCTTACGGGTGAACGTATACTGTCAAAATCAACGGTAGAACTGATGAGAACAAACACTCTTGATAATGACCAGATAAAAACCTTTGACTGGAAACAGCTTGAGGGCTACGGCTATGGGCTTGGTGTGCGCACAATGATAAATCGTTCAAAAGGCGGTTCGCTCAGCAATGTGGGCGAATTCGGATGGGGCGGTGCCGCAGGTGCTTCGGTTTACATTGATCCGTTAATAGGCCTTGCCGCGGTATATGCAAAGCATACTCTTAATCCCAGGGAAGAGTACTATCAGCCGAGAGTGAGAAATGTTTTGTACTCTTGTTTATAATATCAGGGATAAAACATTAAAAACGATTATTGAAAGATTATTATAAGAAATATTTTATAACTTAGTTTTTAAAAGTTGCAGGGGTATTATGAGGCGAAAAATGTTTTGTGAGCTTTGTCCGCTTACATATTGGCTGTCTAAACAAAAAAATATTATGGCAAGGCATATTGCAAATGCTTTTTCTAAGGAAAAGTTTGCTGTAAAAAGAACCGAAGAAAAACTGCCGTATTCTGTATTTGAGCACAGTTCGGTTATAAGGCGTGTTCTTGGTAATGTTGATATGACTTTGCAGGAAAACAAGGCAGAAAATCTTGCGTTGGCAGCACCCAAGGTAAACGGTGTGCTTATTTATCCCGGCGAGGTTTTTTCGTTCTGGAAGCTGGTGGGGAAATGCAGTGCATCAAAAGGATATAAAAAAGGTCTTGCCATTTCAAAAGGCAAAACTGCGGCAGATATCGGTGGCGGTATGTGTCAGTTTACTAACCTTATACACTGGATGGTTTTACATTCTCCTCTTGATATTACTGAGCACCATCACCATGACGGTTATGATCTTTTTCCCGATAATAACAGAAAAGTGCCCTTTGGCACAGGCACTTCCATTGCATACAATTATCTGGATTACAGAGTAAAAAACAATACCGATAAGGTTTTTCAGTTTGTTATCTACCTTACGGAAACCCATTTGTGCGGTGAGCTTTTGTGCGACAGCGCCCCCGAATTTGAATACGTAATAAATACCGAAAACGAAAAGTTTATAAAAGAAAAGGACGGTATATACAGAACGGGATATGTTTACCGTACATGCAAAGATATATCCACAGGCAAAACGCTGTGGAGCAAATGTATCCGCAAAAATCACGCAAGGGTGATGTATGATACTTCACTTGTTGATGCGGTTGAGAATTGATCCCCGAATTACAGGAGAACACAATGACTTCTTTCAAAAAACACGTTAACAGAGAATTTCAGGAAATAAAAATCCTGTTGAGATGTATTCCTGCGCAGATAGTGGCTTTGTTTGTTGTAAGTGTAATATGTATGAATCTTCTTGCCAACAAAACACTTTTACAGCTTGAGTGGATAGCGCTTGACGGCGGAATACTCATATCGTGGTTATCGTTTATGTGTATGGACGTTGTTACCAAGCATTTCGGTCCAAAGGCATCTACTCAAATATCGGTGCTGGCTGTTCTTATAAATCTGCTCACTTGTCTTATATTTTTTGTGGCAAGCATAATACCGTCCAATGCGAATGATTATACCGAGTTCAACAGTATTTTTGGCGGCACATGGTTTATTCTTTTGGGAAGTACGGTTGCATTTTTGCTGTCTGCCTGCCTTAACAATATGCTCAACTGGTCTATTGGCAAAGCGTTCAAAAAAAATCCCGACGGAAAACTTGCCTATGCCGCACAGACTTATATTTCCACCTTTGTTGGTCAGTTTTTTGACAATTTTATTTTTTCCGTAATTGTGTTTATGATCTTCGCTCCGATTTTTTGGGACGGTTTTTGCTGGACTTTGCTTCAGTGTTGTATGTGCGCCCTTACAGGTGCTGTGGCGGAACTTATAATGGAGATAATTTTTTCTCCCATAGGTTACCGCATTGTTACAAACTGGAAGAAGAACGATGTGGGCAAGGAATATCTTTATTTTATGGCTGAAGAAAGGGAATAAAATGAAAGTATTGATAACAGGCACAACGCAGGGGATAGGCAAAGCCATTGCGGAAAAATTTCTAAAGGAATCATATGATGTTTTGGGTATAGACAGGCAGCCTGCTTCGATCACTCATGAAAATTACACTCATTTTGAGTGCGATATAAGGGATTACGATAAACTGCCCGAAATTAAAAATGTAAATATACTTATCAATAATGCGGGTACGCAAAACGAATCGGATATTGACACAAACTTAAAAGCGCTTATACATATAACCGAAAAATACGGTGTTCAAAGCGGCATAAAATCTGTTTTGCACATAGGCTCTGCCAGCGGGCACACGGGAGCAGAATTTCCCGAATACTGTGCCAGCAAAGGTGGGGTGATGGCTTATACCAAAAATGTTGCCATGCGTATTGCAAAGTACGGTGCCACTTGCAACAGCCTTGATCCCGGAGGAGTGCTTACACCGCTTAACGAGTGCGTAATAAACGATCCGCAGCTTTGGGCGCAGATAATGAACGAAACCCCGTTAAAAAGGTGGGCAAGCTGTGAGGAAATAGCGGATTGGGCATATTTTCTTACCGTCACAAACGGTTTTTGCACTGGACAGAATATTCTTGTTGACGGTGGCGAGTCGATCAATTATAATTTTGTATGGAAAGATTGATCTGATTTGGTGATTAGAAAGTCAACTTTAGTGCCGCGCCGTATAAAAACGGCGATGCAAAGGTTATGGCAGCTGAGGGGCCTATGGCAAGGGGGCCTATGGCAAGGGACATTTTATAAAAAATAAAAGTAGGTGTTTTCATGCTTTGGTTTAAAACAAAAAAGCTCCACGAATTTCGAGATAAAATTCTTGAAATCTGTAACGATAACGGATATTTGATTGACGGAAAAATTGATTTTTCTGCTCCTTTTTCAATTATAACACCAAACAAAAAATATAATATCGCCTTGATTGAATCCTACCGTTTTAAAGATTCGGGAACACTTTTTTACTCCGAAACAACAGTGTTTGTATGGGCAAATGTAATGCTTTTACAGGGTCTTTTTGGAAAAATCACGTTCCCTTTGTATAAGGAAAAACAACTTCCCAAGCTTTGTGATGACGGAGAAAAGATATTTGTTCAATTTCCCGCTTGTAATGTGTGTCATGTTATGAGCGCAGAAGGAAAATTTAAGAATTGGTACCCAGGAATGAAGGTTGGAAATACTTTTGTGCTTGACGGTGCAGCGTTAAGAGAAGAACTTAAAAATCCGGGTGTGTTTACCGAAGAAAGACAAGAAAGACACTCCGCAGTTGTTTCTGCGGTTGGTTGTTAAAATAAGTGACACTTATTTTAAGGGAGAAGCAAAATGGAAGTATCCAACAGCAAAATAGAAAAAGCTGTGGCACAAGCAAAAGAGAAAATCAAAAAGCTTAGAAAAAACGATTCAATAATATTCCCCATTTTTACCGATCTGCATACATTGGGGAATGAGTGTGAATGGACAGATAAGCTGTGTTGTGCGCTTAAACATATAACGCAAAACATATGTTGTGATGCGGTGATAGATCTTGGCGACAACACCGGAATGTTGGGCAGAAACAAGCATATATCCAACGGAGATCTTGAAAAGGAACTTACCGATTTGCTTGGGAAAATATATTCATCGGTAAATTGCCCTTTGATTACGGTAAATGGCAACCACGATGCCGTTGGCACGGATTTTTTTAAGCCTGATTTTTGGAACGGCATTGTAAAACATAAATTTGGCAACACATTCGCTGTTTATGATGCTGATGGCTCGTACTATTATGTGGATTTTGAAAGGGCAAACACCAGGTGCATAGTATTGTCGGTTCCGTATGAGTCCGAGCTTTACACCGATCACCCCACACCTGCCTGGGCTTTTGGAAAACGTCAGATAGAATGGCTTGAAAAGACGGCGCTTGTTTTTGACGGAAATGTTATTATATTTATCCATGTTCCGTTTTTTTATTGTGATCACATGGACAGAAGTCAGCTGCACGATGTATGGAACGGTGAATATGCAGCAAAATCATACACCACCGATCTGTGCGGAAGAATTGAAGATGTTGAAAGTGCTGCTGATGTTATTAATAAAGCTGTTGCAAAGGGTAACATAAAGCTGATGGGCTGTTTCAGCGGACATACACACCTTGATTCTTTGTGGGCACCGAACGAGGAACGTGATATGGATGGATATAAACATTGCAATCCTTTGCCTTGTTACCAGATAGTGACAATGGGCACATTTTTGCCGGAATTTGCCCATGGGGATTTTGGTATTGCAATAGATATAGCTGTATGCACGCCATCTGAGCAAAGAATAGATGTTATCCGCATAGGTGACGGCGAAGATCGCAGTTTTGAATTTTGATTATATATAAACAGGAGGAAATTTGAATGAGAAAAAAGTTACAGGACAAAATGTTTGAGGCAAGCTATCTTTTTGAGCTTCTGCTGTCGCTTATTGTGGGGGTTGCGGTGCTTATTCTTGCCGCGAGGCTTGTGGTGGATACCTTTAACCTTTCGGTTTTTATTGGTGGGGCAGATATGCTGGTGAAAATAATTGACGATGCAATTATCCTTGCCATTGGCGCAGAGCTTATAAAAATGTTTTGCAAGCATACTCCCGAAACCGTTATAGAGGTGTTGGCATTTGCTTTGGCACGTCAGCTTATTGTGGGGCATGCAAAATCGTGGGAAAATCTTATCACCGTTATTGCCATTGCCATACTTTTTGCCGTCCGCAGATTTTTGCTTCAGCGTCATGATATGGTAGAAACCCCCGAAGGTCTTGTGGAACTGGATGATAACAACGGAGATTGTAACAGCGATTGAAATTACAGGGAGATAATATGATAAACAGTATAAAAGGCGCCATTTTTGATATGGACGGCACTCTTGTGGATTCGTTGCTTTTGTGGGATGTTATATGGGAAGAATTTTCGCAAAGGTATTGTGACGGTAAGCTTAAAATAGCAAAAGAACACGACAAAGCCATACGAACCATGACACTTGTTGAGGCTATGGACTACATAAACGGAATATACAAAATTGCCGACAGCAGCAAAACTTTACTTGATGCGGCAAACGAGATGATATACGATTTTTACGCCAACCGTGTACAAACCAAACCTGGAGTTTTGAATTTTCTTGAAAGCTGCCGGCAAAAAGGTATAAAGATGTGTGTTGCCACAGCCACAGCGAAAAATCTTGTTGAGGTTGCCATTAAGCATTGCGGTCTTGGCGGGTATTTTTCGTTTGTGATCTCCTGCGGCGACATAGGCAAGGGAAAGGATCAGCCGGATATTTACCTTATGGCACAGCAAAAACTCGGCACATCCGCAGATGAAACCTGTGTTTTTGAGGATTCTCATATTGCGGTTGCAACCGCTTCTTCCATAGGAATGAAAACTGTTGGCATATATGATAAATACAATTACGGCCACGAAGAGATACGTCGCATAGCAAATGCTTATATTGCGGATGGCGAAACACTTGAAAAGCTTATTTAAAAGGAGATATAACCGTGAAATATAATTTTTTGCGTTTTCCCGGAGGAAAACCCAAAGCTGTAACATTAAGTTACGATGACGGCTGCCCTGAGGATGCAAAGCTTTATGAGGTTCTTGAGAAATACGGCATGAAATGCACATTCAACCTTGTTGCTCAACGAATACTTGACGGTAACGGTCTTGAGGCATCTTTTATTCGTGATAAAATACTTGCATCAGGGCATGAAATAGCAAATCATGGTCTTTTGCACCGTGCTCAGGACACCCTGCGCCCCATTGAGGGTATACGTGATGTGCTTGATTGCCGACTTGTTCTGGAAAAAGAATTCGGTATAATGGTGCGCGGCATGGCATATCCCGATCGCCGTATAGATAAGTTTTCCATTCCCGAAAAATATAAGGCCATCAAAAGCTATCTTGAAGATCTGGATATAGCTTATGCAAGATCCCTGGGCGATCCTTCAGGCAAGTTTGATCTGCCCGATGACTGGTTGTGCTGGGTGCCCACCTGCCACCACAAGCATCCCGATATAATGAAGTTTATTGACAGCTTTCTTGACTTTGACGAATCAAATGCATATATTGCAAGCCGTGCGCCGAAACTTTTTTATATGTGGGGACACAGCTTTGAATTTGAACGTGATAAAAACTGGGAGTTGCTCGATGATATATGCGTAAGGCTTTCCGGACATGAGGATATTTGGTATGCAACCAATATGGAAATATACAACTATGTAAGTGCATACAGATCGCTGATTTACAGCGCCGACGGTAAAAGAGTATATAACCCCACATTGTATGACATATGGTTTGATGTGGATAAAACAATGCATCATATTGCTCCCGGAGAATTTGTTAATATATGACTTCCATAAACCCAAAATACAGCTTGTTAAAATATGCGTGCTATTATACATATATAGCCATGTCATCTATATTCAGTCTGCCCCCGTTGCTTTTTGTTACATTTCGTGAAGCTTACGGAATACCCTACACATTGCTCGGCACGCTGGTGCTTGTTAATTTTTGTACCCAGCTGGGTGTGGACCTTGTATTTACATTTTTTGCAAAGCATTTCAATATTCGCAAAACCATTGTGCTTATGCCGGTTCTGACATCTGTGGGCCTTGCGCTTTATGCGCTTTTGCCCATGCTTTTTCCGCAGCATGCATATGCAGGACTTGTTTTTTCCACTTTTATATTTTCTGTTTCGGCAGGTTTAAGCGAAGTGTTGTTAAGTCCTCTTGTGGCGGCAATACCTTCAAAAACGCCTGACCGTGACATGAGCATGCTACATTCGCTTTATGCATACGGTGTGCTTACGGTGGTTGTTGTAAGTTCGCTGTTTTTTTCCGTTTTCGGCAGAGAAAACTGGATGTATCTTACACTGTTCTGGGCGGCATTGCCTTTGATATCCTTTGTTTTGTTTTTAAGATCTCCCATGCCGCAGGTTGTTTTGTCCGGCAACGACGAAGCAGGGACGGTAAATAACAGAAAAAAGATACTTGCCCTGTGTGTGCTGTGTATATTTCTCGGCAGTGCCGCAGAAAACACCATGACAAACTGGATATCCGGCTACATGGAAAATGCGTTGCAAATATCAAAGACGGTTGGCGATATTTTGGGCATGGCAACCTTTGCTGTTTGTCTTGGAATTGCCAGAACCGCATATGCAAAATACGGCAGGAATATTTCCTCCGTATTGCTTTGGGGCATGATAGGTGCAACTGTTTGCTATGTTACCGCGGCGGTTTCGTCTAATACGGTGGTATGTGCGGTGGCTTGTGTTCTTACAGGTTTTTGCACTTCAATGCTGTGGCCGGGTACTCTTATTCTTATGGAAGAATGTTTGCCCATGCCGGGAGTTGCGGCATACGCCCTTATGGCGGCAGGCGGTGATTTTGGTGGCTCTGTGGCACCGCAGTTACTTGGAATTGTGGTGGATACCGTTGCAGCGAGTGATATGGCGTTAAAAGCGCCCGCCATGGGACTTACCGCGGATCAGCTGGGCATGAAAACAGGTATGCTCACGGCGGCGATATTTCCGCTGCTTGGTGTGGTTTTGCTGTTATACATAAAGAAATTTATAAAAAACAGAGGTAAAACATGAAAAAGTATTCTGTGGGAGTGGATTACGGAACACTTTCGGCACGTGCGGTTTTAGTCGATCTCAGCAACGGACGTGATGTTGCTGTTTCCGAATTTGTATATCCCCATGCAGTTATCGAAGGCAATTTCTTTGAAGGCAAAGCCTTGGAGCCCGATACCGCGCTGCAGCATCCCGACGATTATCTGCAGGCGCTTAGTTATGTTGTAAAAGGTGTGCTTGAAAAGTCATCGGTATCGGCAACTGATGTTGTGGGTATAGGGTTTGATTTTACGGCTTGCACCGCTTTGCCCGTGGATAACGAAGGTACTCCGCTGTGCTTCAAAGATAAATATAAAAACGAGCCTCATGCCTATGCAAAGCTGTGGAAGCATCACGCAGCACAAAAGCAGGCAGATGAAATTACAGCCCTTGCCAAAAAGCTTGATTGCAAATGGCTTAACACCTACGGTGGAAAGGTATCTTCCGAGTGGCTGTTTCCAAAATTGCTTGAAATATACCGCAAAGCACCGGATGTTTATGCTGACACCGCAAGGTTTACCGAAGCAGGCGACTGGCTTGTATGGCAGATAACCGGCAAGGAAACACACAACAGTTGTATGGCAGGCTATAAAGGCTTGTGGGACAAGAATAACGGTTACCCGGACAACAGCTTTTGGGCACAGATAGATCCCGGATTCGGCGATATAATAGGCACAAGGATATCTGAAAAAGTTATTCCTACGGGTACAAAGGCAGGAAGCCTTAATGCTTTTGGTGCGCAAATTACTGGATTGTGCGAAGGCACCGCTGTGGCATCTCCCATAATAGATGCCCATGCAGCTCTGCCTGCCGCAGGTATTGTGGATGACGGAAAGCTTATGATAATTGTCGGAACATCCTCATGCCACATCGTGCTTTCCAAGAACGGTAAAACTGTTAACGGCATATGCGGAAGCGTTGCCGACGGTATTGTTCCGGGATATGTGGCTTATGAAGCCGGTCAGGCGTGTGTTGGTGACAGCTTTGACTGGTTTATCAAAAATTGCGTTCCCGAAAAATATCATATTCTTGCCCGTGAGCGGGGGATGGGTATTTTTGATTTGCTTAACCAAAAAGCATCGAAAATTCCTGCAGGACAGAGCGGCATTGTGGCTCTTGACTGGTGGAACGGCAATCGCACACCGTATGCGGATTCCGATTTATCCGGTATGATTGTAGGTCTTAACCTTTCCACAAAGCCCGAAAACGTTTACCGCGGTATACTTGAGTCCACCGCTTTTGGCACAAAAACCATTGTTGAACTGTATGAAAATTCAGGTATCACAATTGACGAAATATATGCCGCAGGCGGCATATCGCAGAAAAACCCTTTCCTTATGCAAATGTATGCTGACATTATTGGCAAAAGAATAACAATTTCAGCCAGCACGCAGGCAGGCGCAAAGGGAAGTGCAATTTTTGCTTCGGTGGCAGGCGGTTATTTTGATTCTGTTGCAAGCGCGGCACAAGTACTTGCCGAAAAATGCGAAAAGACATATTTGCCGATTGCGGAAAACACCTTACAATATCAAAAACAGTATGCTGTATATAAAGAGCTTTCCGAATATTTCGGGGGAAAATCAAAAATTATGAAAAATATAAAATAAGGAGAACGCTATGCTGAATCTTGGTAATGTTTTTATTCTTGGTGACAGCTATTCCACCTTTGCAGGGCATATTCCCGAAGGTTATGCACCGTACTATCCGCATGAGGATATTGATGTGGACTGTGTTGAAAAAACATGGTGGCACAGAATGTTGTCGGAAACAACATCAGAACTGCTTTTAAACAACAGCTGGTCGGGAACAACCCTTTGTCATACGGGCTACAACGGAAGTGACTGCAAAAACATTTCGTTTGCCGCACGTCTTGACAAACTTATAGCAGAAGGATATTTTGAACAGAATAAAGTTGATACTTTTCTGCTTTTTGGCGGTACCAACGATTCGTGGGCAAATTCTCCCATTGGCGAATTTAAGGGAGATAACATCACGCAGGAAGATATTTACAAAGTTCTGCCTGCCATGGAACACATCTGTGCAAAATTGAAAAACAATCTGCCCTGTACAAAAATCGTTTGCGTTATTAATGTACAGCTTAAGCAGGAAATAAAAGATGCCTTTAAGTCGGATCGTAGCCATGTCGTTCTGTGAGCCAAGGAGTTGTTCCTGAGTATTGTCTTCCTAAGACCGCTTGGCCTCCGACTTCATGGAACACATCTGTGCAAAATTGAAAAACAATCTGCCCTGTACAAAAATCGTTTGCGTTATTAATGTACAGCTTAAGCAGGAAATAAAAGATGCCT
>JAZSGA010000139.1:0-3676 GCA_045532495.1 Eubacteriales bacterium
CGTAACGCCTGTGTCGTAGATCTGATATATCCAGTTATCATAGACATAATAACCGTCGCATCCGCCGTATACTTCAACAGCATTGCCGTAACGTGTAAGATTTGCACCGTTGTAGCCTTTGAGTATGGAACCGCCTATCCAGGCAAATATACAGTTTTTAACCGTGCGGTTAACCACTGTACCTGATCCAACACCGTGAGCTCCGCCAAATATAAACATGAGGTTATCTACAATAACATCTTTGGAACTGCCCTGGAACAGATTTCCACCTTCGCATATTTCAATAGATTCAAATCTATCGCCGGGATTTCCTTCGGCACTGTAGAGATAAAAATCTCCGTTTGAAAGATCGCTTGTAAATTCAAGGTCAGCAGAAAGATCCTGATAACCTTCAAAATCATTTGCTCCTACAATGCAAAGCTGTCCGATAAGCTCGTCATAATTTCCAATCTTGCCGGAATAATTGAACACCACATTACCCACGTTTTCGAGGGGGTATGAGCACTTATAAACGTTTTCAACATCGGTTTCCTGCCATAAAGCGGGCTCTGCAAAATTACGCTTTGAGCCGTTTATAATGGGTTTGGGACCTTCACCGTATGATGAATATGTTACACCAGCGCAGCCTTTGATCTTACCACGGAACTCATCGCCACGTCTGAACAGGATAATATCGTTAGGCAAAAATGAAGTGATATTCAGTTTTTCAATAGAAGCCCATGCAGTTTCTTCCGAAAGACCGTCAGCGGTGTCGTCACCGTCGGCAGAAACATAGAAAATTCTGCCGTATGTGTTTTCGGGAACTTCTGTGTATCCATTGGGGGTATTAAGTATGAATTCCCTGCGCTGTGCTGCCTTTTCTTCGATGTCGGTCAATGTCTTTTCGTCATCTATCAAAATATATGGACTTTCTTCGATAACAGAAGAACTTTCGATAGTCAAATCAACATTTTCGGCAATGTTTTCTTCGGTAAAATAACCATTTACAAACTTATCAACAGCAAGAACGGGATCTACCATTATGCCGGAATATACGGAAATGTCATTATCACGTACGATAACACCGCTTTCAAGAGGAGAAATGTCACCTGCAATATCAGCAAAGGGGGCATTGTCTTTGCAGTGAAGCATAATAGTTCTCTCTGTATCCACCTTTTTGGATGAAGAAGGTATTGCTATGCCGTAATTATTATAAACAAAGTTTACAATAGCTTCAGCCTGAGTTTTGAATTGTGAATCATACAAAACGCCATACTGAGAAACCTCTGCACCATTGATCTTGAATGCATCTATAGGATAATCGAAAGGAATAACAACATTTTCGCCTATATTTGTAGCAACAGAGCAATTATCAACATTAATATAGTTGCTTATAAAATAATCCATTGCATCGGTTATTCCGGAACTGTCTTTTGCCATAATTGAAAGCCTTGTTCCCGACTGTACTATAGAAAAATCTTTAGCACGAACAAGCTCTGAACCTGCAATTTCGGATTCCTCACGATTGGTATGCCCTACAAGGATTTCGTAATCCTGTCGCTGAAATTCCGGGTGACCTTTTTTCTCAAAATCAGACTTAACCTCAAGTTCAACACCCGTATGCTCGAGTATGGCATTTTTAAGCTTCATGCTGGCTGAAAGCACAACATTGCTTGCGTTTTCGGCACGTACGATATTAAACTTGGATGTACCGTCTGCATCAATGATATTAAACTTTGTTTCGTCAATTACATAATTATATGTTTTAACTGCTGTCTGCGACTGCTGTGGGTTACATGCAGCAAGACTACCCACTATCAATACAGCAGATAAAAATAAAGAAACGATTGATTTCATCATTACTTATTCCTCCGTGAAAAAATCAATTTATAAATCCTGAAAAACAACGCGCGCACTTTAAGAACTGCAAATCTCAAAAAAAAGCATTTGCACCACAAAAAAACATATAAAGAATAACTCCATGAGTTATTAAGATCAATTTCTTTTCCGTTGCGAACGATTTTAGAAACAACAGCGACAACATCCGAATCGGTAATTCCTCTTTCAAGTGTTAATTGATTATCTCCGCACATCGAATAGGTGTTTTCATCGATTTTAAGGATTCTATGCAACACAAACTGACCGTTTTTTCGCTTATAAAGAGGAATATCAAAAAGTTTCAACTTTTCGGGCTGTTTGGTCAAAACCACTGCGTCCTTGCGGTTTCGCAGCAAAGGCATCATGCTTGTACCGGCAGTTATCATGCGAAACTGTCCGCCGTTTTCAATCGAAATTGAAATAGATTCATACATGTCACCGATCGACGCAACAAATGTATCGTGGGAATTGTTATGATCTTTATTCAAGAATACCCGCGCTCCTTGCCTTTGCAACAAAAGCTTCAATATCACGTTTTGCAGTCGCTTCGTCTATGTCATATTTATCAAGCATCGCATCAACAAGCTGTTGCTCTGTTGTATCTTTCTGAAGCAAGTTCCAAAGGAAAGATCCTGTTGAATTCAATGTGATGACCGCATTGAAATTTACAGAAGTTTCGCCAACAGCAACAACAACATCCACGTCGTTTATTCTACTCATAATAAAACCTGATTTGATTTTCATTATTTTGACTCCTATTATTCAATCAATTTTATTTTAAACGCAGGCTTGCTCATGAAATCATAAGCAACATCTGCGGCTTCGGGTTCCATATTACAACTTAATACGTAAACAGGTATTTGGTTTAAAAGGTCGGTAAAAATCGCCATTGTAGCCGCCATGAGTGTAGTTTCAAACGGTCTGTACATCTGTTCAAGAAGCTTTGCAACGGACTGCGTAGTTGTTGCGCGACGTATTTCATTGGTAAGCCCGCGTTCAAGAATACACATGGCTTTTAAAGGAACTACAACGTTATTATTCAGATCTGTTTTTCCCGAAAAAGGCGTGCCACAGGCACAGAAAGCATCGCCATACCGTCTGATCAAGGGCTTGTCGTCATTTACATACACTGCATCTTCGCCGAACTTCTTCTTCCACAACGCGGTATGGGTACTCTTTCCCGTACCGGACGACGCCGAAAACAAATAGGCATTACCATCAACAGCAATGCAGGAAGAGTGTACCATAATTCCACCAAATTCGGGCATTTTACGGTAATAATCAAAGCCGTACCAAACATATTCACACTCTTCAATAGATAATGTCGGATGCTCTTTTTGCTTTTCAATCAAAAATCTGTCGCTGAAAGCTATTTGAATGTCAGGTTGGGCATCATCATAAATTCTATACGGCAAAGACTGAATCCTCAGTTTATCAAACTTAGGTTCCATCTCCACCACTACGCCGCCTATATTATATTTGCTCATTTATACCTCATTATTAAATCACAATTATTTTTTCGTTTGGAAAATATTTGAATAATTTTAATTATCAGCATCATTCCCACACACGCGGTAAGTGCACCGGATACATCTATCAAAGCATCAACAAAACTGGGAGATCTACCTTCCGAAAACCTTTGCAAAAATTCATCAACTATTCCTATCACAAAACAAAACTGCACAGTAATAAAAAAAGCATTTGGAACAGAACATGAATAAATATATATAAACAAAAACACAAGAATTCCGAGCAATCCGTATTCACAAAAATGTGCTATTTTGCGAATAACAAAACTCACTGTACCTAAAAAATCGTC
>JAZSGA010000194.1:0-8832 GCA_045532495.1 Eubacteriales bacterium
GTGAAAGGAATAAACAATGCCATTTGATGCAGGCTTTACATCGGCAATAACTGGTGAACTTAAAAACCTTATAACCGGTGCAAAAATCGAAAAAATACAGCAGCCGGAACGTGACGAGCTTATTATTGTTGCCAAAAACGGTCGCGAAACGCACAGGCTGCTTATAAGCGCAAAGGCGGGATCGGCAAGGATATCCCTTACAAAGCTTGAAAAAGAAAATCCCCAGTCACCGCCCATGTTTTGTATGCTTTTGCGCAAGCATTTATCAGGCGGGATTATTGCAAATATCACACAACTTGGCTTTGAACGTGCGGTGGAAATAAGAATAAGCTCATATAACGAACTCGGTTTTCCCACCGAAAAATATCTGATACTTGAAACCACGGGAAGATACAGTAATATCATATTTTGCGACTGCGATAAAAAAGTGGTATCCGCATTGCGTTTGTCGGAGCTTGCTTCGGATGAAAAGCGCAAGCTTTTGTGCGGATTCAAATACGAGCCCCTGCCTTTGCCCGAAAACCGCATAAGTCCGCTGGGAATAACAAAGGAACAGTTTACAGCCCGTATACATGGGTATATAAACGCTTGCGGTGCGGAGTATCCGTGCGACAAATATCTGCTTTCCCATTATACCGGTCTTAGTCCTCTTACAGCAAGGGAAATAGTATACCGCACAACAAAGGATACTTCCTGTTATTTATCGCATATTGCGGAAAAACAGCTTTTTGATAATCTTTATCTTAACTTCAGCGCAATTTATAAACCCGTGGAAAACGGAGTATTTACCCCTTATCTTATAAAAAACAAAAAGGGGGAAGCTGCGGATATAACCTTCTGCGAAATTTTTCAGTACGGTTCAGAGTGCACCTGCATTAAATTTGACAGTTTTTCGGAACTTCTCGATTACTATTACGGCGAACGTGACCTGCGTGACAGGATAAAACAGAAATCGCAGGATATTTTAAAGCTTTTGTCAAATGCATCCTCACGCATACAAAAAAAGGCAGAGCTGCAGCGTGAAGACATTGCGGCATGTGCCGAAAAGGAAAAGTTCAAAAAGTACGGTGACCTTATAACGGCAAATATGTATATGCTGAAAAAAGGAATGACAACAGCGCGTGTGGTGGACTATTCCGATGAAAACATGCCTGAGGTTGATATTGAGCTTGAAATAAACCTTACACCGTCGCAAAATGCGCAGAAGTACTATAAGAAATATAACAAAATGAAATCCGCCGAAGAAAATCTTGCTGTACAGCTTGAACAGTCTGCAGCGGAACTCAGCTATATAGATACCATTTTCGAAAGCCTTACAAAGGCACAGAACGAAAAGGATCTGGAAGAGATTCGTGAAGAATTGAGATCCGGAGGTTACGGTAAAAAGCTGGAATCTCTTGCAAGATCCAATTCTCATCTTAAAAAGGATGCGCGCCGTAAAATGAAAAACACATATTCACCCATGGTGTTTGTTACAAGCGGCGGCTACAGAGTGCTTTGCGGTAAGAATAATCTGCAGAACGATTATATTACAACCGTTGTGGCAGGCAAAAGCGATTATTGGTTCCATGTAAAAAACATGCCCGGTTCGCACACCGTAATGCTTTGCGGTGATGAAGAACCGGACGCTGTGGATTTTACTGAATGTGCAATGATAGCGGCCTACTATTCAAGCGGCAAAAAGATACCCAATGTTGCTGTGGATTACACCAAGGTGCGCAACATACGCAAGCCTTCCGGAGCAAAACCCGGTTTTGTTATTTATGATACCAATTATTCCGCCTACGTTACTGCTGATGAAGAAAAGGTTTTATCATTGCGTGCGGAATAAGTGTTAACTTAAAAACTCTTTTAACTTTTCAAAAAAGCTCTTTTTTTCGGCGTTATCCCCGTCGGAAAGATTGCCGAGATCTTTGATTCTGCAATATATTTGCGCCGTTTCGGCACGGGTGATAACGGCATTGTTAGGTATTCCATCAAACCCGTTACCCACAAGCAAACCGTGATTTTTTGCGGATGAAGCCGCCGTGTCGGACATTACCGCAACGGAGCTTGTGCCCCCGGTTATATTTGAAAGAATGATTTCTGCTTCGGCACGGGTTATGGGTTTGCTACTGTCAAAACGCATGCCGTTTTCTTCGGGGTAACCGGATATTATGCCCAATCCCAGGGCGGTTTGCGCATAGCTTTTGATATTTATCGGAATGTCAGAATCATCCGAAAAAGCAGTCTCCGAAGTTTTTACAACTTTCGACTCAAGTCCCGCACCTATCATTGTAATAGCCAAAAAATCGCCTCGGGTTACAGGCTCGTCGGGAAAAAACATCATTTTCCCATCGGATGATACAACCGTCATTACTCCGTCGGATACAGCTTCTATGGCGCTGTTGTGTGCCCAGTGATTCAGCATATCGCCAAACACTGCATCTGTTTCGGGCTCGGTTACGTGGATAGTTACTTTTACGGCGGCAGAAACGTTGCCGTATTCATCCTTTACGCGGAAGCTGAAAATGTCACGGCCTGCAAAATCGTTTTTAGGGGTATACATAAAATGACCGTTGGTATTGTCAAGGATTTTCAGTGTTCCGTGACGTGCGGTGTTCACCACCGAAAAAGTCATGCTGTCGCCGTCGGCATCGGATGCGCAAAGGAACCCTTTGTAGCTTATATTCTTTAAGGTTTCAAAAGAAAATTCTTTAGCCGTAGGCGTGGAATTTTTGTTTTCAAGCACATAAATAGTGCAGACACCGTATTTTGCGCTGTCATCGGCAGCGTTTTTGAATGTGAATGACGACTGACTTGCGGTATCGGCTTTGGGGATAAAACTCAAGCCTGCAAGACTGCGACGCGTTATTGTCTGTCCTGCGGAAAGGTCTTTTCCGCCAAGCACAAGACGACCTGCGGTTTTTTCGGGAAGAGTCATAACCGTTATATATTCGGCTTTGCCGGTTATGCTGTCAAAATCGTCTTCCGAAAATGTTATTGCGGTATTTACCTCACCGCATTTTTTGATTTCCGCTCTGGATTTGATTATTTCAAGCGCTGTGGAAAGATCATATGCGGCACACACGGTGCATTGCAATGCAAAAACGGTATATATTGCCAATATTGCTGAAACTATTCTTTTTTTCATGCTGTTGCATTCCTTTCATCGATGTTTGCTGTAAAATTTGGGTTGCGAAACTATTTTTGCCGCTTGAGCGGCATTTTATTCTTTATTTTGAAAATGGAGTATAACATTGAAAACAGTATTTGTCGCACAGAATTCTTCATATACTCATACAAACTGTGCTGTAAGGATCCTCAAAAACGCCGTATGCGGCAGACATTCTGCAAAAATAATCGAAACCACGGTGAATGACCGTGGCGGAATATTGGCTCTTGTGGAAAAACTGTATAAAGAAAAAGCCGATGCTTATGCTTTTTCGGTGTATATATGGAACCGTGCACAACAGTTTTCGGCGGCAAGCGCACTGAAAAAACTGCTGCCGGATTCGCTTGTTATATTCGGAGGGCCAGAAGTATCCTTTGAAAGCGATGACTTTTTTGAAAAATATCCCTTTGCCGATTATCTTATAAAAGGTGAGGGAGAGCAGGCAATATGCGATATACTTGACGGAAAGTATAATCGGGGTACTGTTGTTGATGGCGGAATCTACCACGGTTTTGAAAACAATTCCGAACCTTATTTTTGCGACAAATACTCGGAGGGGGATGCGGACGGGAAGCTGGTATATTATGAGTCATCAAGGGGATGCCCGTATAACTGCTCTTACTGTTTGTCATCTGTAAAACGCAAAGGCGAAAAACTGCGTTTTAAACCTATTGATACCGTGAAAAAAGAGCTTAAAGAGCTGCTGTCCCACGAAATACGCACCCTTAAATTTGTTGACAGAACCTTCAATGCCGACAGAGCACGCGCAAAAGAGTTGTTTTGTTATATAATCGATCTTGTGTCCGACAGATGCAGTGACGGTATTTACACAGGTCCTGCGTGCCATTTTGAAATATGTGCCGCGTTACTTGATGATGAAACCGTGAATATTTTATCACACGCTCCGTCAGGGCTTTTTCAGTTTGAAATAGGGGTGCAAACTGTTACTCCGCAATCGCTTGCGGCAATAGGACGTGCCGATGATACCGATAAAATTCTGTCCAATGTAAAAAAACTGAGGGAACATACAAAGGTTGCGGTTCACCTTGATCTTATATGCGGTCTTCCGTTGGATACTGTTGAGGGGATAGCAAAGTCCTTTGATGCCATATATGGCTTGGGCGACTGTATACAGGTGGGAGTGCTGAAACTTCTGCCCGGAACAAAAATGCGTGAGGATGCGCAGAAATATGCGGTAAAATATCTTGATACCACGCCGTATACCGTGCTTCAAACATCCACCATGTCGTTTGATGAGCTGTGTCTGCTTGGCAGGGTGGGAGAGTGCGCCGAAAGGTTTTCGGAAAAAGGGAACCCGTGGTTCAATTCTGTCAGCTATATGGTTTCTTTTTCTACTTCTGCGTTTGATTTTTATAAAAGATTAAGCGCTTATCTTGAAAGATGCGGTGCGGTTTCATCCAAAAAGCTTTACTCGGTGCTGCTTGAGTTTGGCAAAACAGAGTTGGAAAAAAACGAAAAAGCAATCAGTATTCTGCGTGAATACCTGAGGTATGATTATATCGTTTCGAATCAGGGATCAGTACCTGCAGAGATCGACAAAAAATATACGGATGACAAGGCAGAACAACTGGCACAGATAAAGCACAATATTATCCATAGTTTCCAAAAGGGAAAGTGTACCTATTTTGTACCTGCCACAGAGGTTCATTTTTTTGATTTTGACAAGGAAAATGCCTATATTATAGACCGTAAAAACAAAACGGTTGACATTGTAAAAAAATAAGTATTTGTGCAAAGTGCACAAGTATTTTGAATTTAATTGTGCAAAAGACAAATTCTGAAAAATGTGGTTTTTTCTGCTTGCAGATTTTGCAAAATAGTGATATAATATATGTAGCGTGCGTAGTTGTTTGCATTTTTGTTTTTTGCAAAACTCAATGACCGGTCGCTGTTTTTGGCTGTCCGTTTTGAGTGCATCGCTTTTTGCAGACTTATGCGTCACATATTTTCCCGGAGCCGTTCGGTTTTCAGGACGTTAACGGGGTTTTTATTTTCCAGAACGTCGATCAATCTTTCGACGATTTTACAGGAGGAACATAAATGAAGAAATTTTCCTTTAAGGTCGGCACTGCTCTGCTTCTCGCAGCGCTTTTGGCAACACAGACTCTTGCCGGTTGCAGCAAAAAAGCGGAAGACGAAACACTTGAAGATGTTGAAATTGAAATCATCGACAAGGGCGCAGAAATCAATGCTTATATAGCAACTTACCCTTACGATCTTGATCCCGGCAGGTTCCAGTTTGATTCCGAGCTTTCCAAGTATTACAGCCTTATTTACGAAGGTCTGTTCAGAATAGGTGAAGACGGAAAACTTGAAGGCGCACTTGCCAAAGAATGGGAATACGAAGAAGACGAGCGTGACGGCAAACTCAAGCTTCAGATCAAGCTTGCTTCCACCAGCTGGTCCGATGGTGTTGGAGTTGACTCCGATGACGTTGTATATACATTCAAGCGTCTGCTTGCTCCCGAAAACAGCAACCCTGCAGCTGCACTCCTTTTCCCCATTGAAAACGCAAAGGCTGCAAAATCCGGTCTTGTAACAATAGATGACGTGGGATTCTCCGCAATCAATGCAAGCACTGTTGAAATTATCTTTGAAAAGGAATTCACAGACGTTGAATATTTCCTCCGCAATCTTGCAAATCCCGTATTCACTCCTTTGCGTGAGGATGTGATCTCTTCCTACGGCGAAGACTGGGCACAGGCTTTCCATATCAAAAAGCAGCGTGACGGAGATGATACCGTTAACAGCATCGTTACAAACGGTCCTTTCCTTGTAAAAGAATGGACAGAAGATTTCCTTATGCTTGAGCGTTCTTCCTATTACAGAAACCTCAATCCCGAGCAGAAGGTTACAAAGTTTGTTAATCCTTACAGAATTATAATTAACTTTGCCAACGATGCCGATACTCAGATCGAAAACTACAATCTTAAAAAAGGCAAGGAAAGAGTGTTCTTTGTAGGCTCTTTCTCCAAGGAAGGCTACGAACAGTACGCCTCCAAGGCCGACAGTTTTGCTGACGGTGCCGCATATACCTATTATTTCAACACAACAAACAAACTTTTCTCCAACGAAAAGGTAAGAAAAGCTTTGTCCGTTGCACTTGACAGAAACGAAATCGCTTCTATCGTAGGCATGGGTGCAGTTCCTGCAACAGGTTATGTTCCCACAGGCGTTGATGCCGATGCAAAGGGTAAAAAGGATTACCGTTCTGTTGCCGGTGATGTTATCTCTGCTTCCGCAAACATTGAAGAAGCAAAGAGCCTTCTTAAAGAAGCAGGCGTATCCAAGGGTTCTTTTACACTCAGCATCCGTTCCGATTACGATTGGGAAATAGCTGTTGCTGAATATGCTCAGTCCGTTTGGAAGGAGCTCGGATTCAGTGTTAAGATTGACAAGCTCAGCGCAAAATCCAGCAAGGCGGCTGAAGTTTCCGAGTACGAAACAAAGCTCGCATCCGGCGATTTCGAAGTTATAGGCTTTGATAATTGCTCGCTTTCTGTAGATGCTTATTCTTTCCTTGTTCCCTTCGCGCGTGAGTACAGCGGTAACGTTGTTCCCGTTGATGACGATGCAGAACCTTCCGCTCCTCATATAACAGGCTTTGACGACGAAGAATACAATGCCCTTATCGAAGGCGTTATTGAGCTTGACGAAGACGGCGAAATAGCTTCCGCAACCGGTATTCTCGGTGCAAAGAACGCAGCTGCAAGACTTGAAATTTACAAGCAGGCAGAAGCAATGCTCGCAGAAAAGGTTCCTTCGGCTCCTTTGTTCTTCGGCACAAACACTTACCTTGTTTCCGGAAAGCTTTCAAAGGTTGCATATAACTATGCAGGCAACCCTGTTCTCACAGCCACAAAGCTCAGCGGTTATAAGGATTACAAGCTTTCTGAAATAACCGAGGAAGAAGCTGAATAATTTTCGGAATCGATTTTCGGATTATCGGAAATATAAAACATCCCCTGCCGATACCGGCAGGGGAATACTTTTTAAAAATAAAGGATCATTTATGTCGGATAATTATTTACTCGAAAAACACAATTTTAAAATGCAAAAAAAGTACGGTCAGAATTTCCTTACCGATGTGCGTATTCCGGCGCGTATAGCCGAGGGATGCACGGATTTTGATGTTTCTGATGGAAAACGTGCAGAAAGTCTTATACTTGAGGTTGGCCCCGGTGCAGGTATTCTTACCAAAGAACTGGCAAAGCGCTTTACAAAGGTGCTGGCTGTTGAAATTGACACAGAGCTTATCCCAATACTTGCCGAATCGCTGGCCGGTTATGATAATATTACGGTTATAAACCGTGATGTTATGCAGGTGGAGCTTGCACCGCTTTTGGCTGAACACCGCAAAGACGGGGATAACACTTTGCCGGTTTCGGTGTGTGCAAATCTGCCTTACTATATTACCACTCCTGTGCTGATGAAACTTCTGGAAGAATATAGTGAGTTTTCGTTTATCACAGTAATGGTGCAAAAGGAAGTGGCACGCCGTTTGTGTGCAAAACCCGGCAGTGACGATTACGGTGCCATAACTGCTGCCATAGGTCTTTACGGAACAGCCACAAAACTTTTTGACGTATCTGCCGGCAACTTTAATCCTAAACCAAAGGTGGATTCAAGTGTTGTTAAAATATCAATACATAAGCCTGCAATTTATACCGATGAGCAGATAAAAATGGCTTCCAGAGTCATAAAAGCGGCATTTTCCATGCGTCGTAAAACTCTTGTAAATACTCTTATGGGATTGTCTTGCCCCGGTTATGATACAAAAGAAGCACTTGGAACACTTGTGGAGGAGCTTTTCGGCAACCGCAATGTGCGTGGCGAGGAGCTGTGCACACAGCAGTTTGTTCAGCTTGCCGAGCGTCTTTACGCCAATTGATAAAGCTGTAATCTGCGCCTGATATAAGAATATAAATTTGTTTTTCCGAATAGGATATTGGTGTGAATATCTTTTAGGGGGAATGAATTATCAGAAATATAACATTAAGAGTGTTATTTATGTGCGCTCTTTCGCTGCTTGTTTTGCTGCAGGGATGTGCAGCAGATACGGGCATAGACAGGCTTTCGGAGCTTATGTATTCCGAATATTGTGCAGATGTGGATTTTGTTTTGTCCGACGGCACCGAGAACATTGAGGGGAAAGCAACTGTAACAAAGGGCGAAACTGTAAAAATAGCGTTTATGTCGCCTGAATGTTTTGAGGGGATGACGGTGGAGAATGACGGCAACGGTCAGACCGGCAATGTTTATTTTACATATTACGGAATGAAAGTGCCTCTTCCCGAAAATGCTTTTACAAAAATAAACCTTGTTATGTCATTTTTCAGCGATGAAACAGCGATGGCTGTGTCATCTTTGCCTAAAAAAGAAATATTTGACATGCCTGAATATTCGCAGGATAAAAACATATCTGCAAAAAAATGCGTGTTTACAACTTCCGGTGGAGAAACGTCCGTATGCCTTGTATATAATGCCACAGAAGGAAGTCCGCTGGAATACAGCGCAAGAAACGGTATTTATACCGCGGATATAAAGTTTAACGGATTTGGTAATAAGTGATCCGGAATCAAATACCATAAAAATAAAGTCACGGGAAAGCTAAGCTTTCCCGTTTTGCTGTTTTAGTCCTGATATGTTGCAACTTC
>JAZSGA010000181.1:0-16209 GCA_045532495.1 Eubacteriales bacterium
AAGACTTGGCATTGAAGTTCGCTTTATTACTCCCGATATGACAGACGATCAGGTTGAAGCACTTTTTGATGAAAAAACACGCCTTGTTTTCGGCGAAACCATCGCAAATCCTGCACTTGATGTACTTGATATAGAAAAATACGCAAAGCTTGCGCACAACCACAATGTGCCGCTTATAGTTGATAATACCTTTGCAACTCCCGTGCTGTGCAGCCCCATAGATTTCGGTGCTGATATAGTTGTACATTCTACCACAAAATATATGGACGGTCAAGCAACAGTTGTTGGCGGTGTTATTGTTGACAGCGGTAATTTTGACTGGTCGGTTGAAGGAAAATATCCCGGACTTACCGAACCTGATGATTCATATCACGGTGTAATTTATACCAAAAACTTCGGCAAGGCAGCATATATTACAAAAGCGCGTGTGCAGCTTATGCGTGATTTTGGCGTGCTTCCGCCTGCTGTTGCTGCGTTTATGCTCAATTCGGGCCTTACCACATTGCATCTGCGCATGGAGCGTCATTCTTCCAATGCCCTTGCTGTGGCAAAGCATCTTGAAAAGCACAGCAAAATTGCCTGGGTAAAATATCCCGGTCTTGAATCAAGCAAGGATTATACCCTTGCACAAAAGTATCTGCCCAACGGCTGCAGCGGTGTTATATCCTTCGGCGTAAAGGGCGGAAGAGAGGCTGCGGTGAAATTTATGGACAGCCTTAAGCTTGCGGCTATTGTTGTTCATGTTGCCGATGCAAGGACTTGCGTTTTGCATCCTGCCAGCACTACCCACCGCCAGCTTACCGATGAACAGCTTAAAGATGCGGGCATAGGTTCGGATCTTGTGCGTATGTCTATTGGTATTGAGCATATCGATGATATAATCGAAGATATCGAGCAGGCACTTGCCACACTATAATTAACGAGAGGGCTTTAGCATATAAATGCCAATTAAAATTCCCAACGACCTTCCCGCTACGAAGGTCCTTAATGATGAAAATATATTTGTTATAACCGAAACCCGTGCTATCACTCAGGATATCCGTCCGTTGCACATACTTGTGCTTAATCTTATGCCAACAAAGATTGTTACCGAAACTCAGTTGGCACGAATTCTCGGAAACACTCCGCTTCAGGTGGAACTGGATTTCCTGCAGACAGCAACGCACAAAAGCACCCACACTCCGTCGGAGCACCTTATTGCTTTTTATAAAACCTTTGATGAGGTAAAGCACCGCAATTATGACGGAATGATAATTACCGGAGCTCCCGTGGAGCACATGGAATTTGAGCAGGTCAATTATTGGGATGAGCTGTGCGAAATAATGGAATGGACCAAAACACACGTAACCAGCACTTTCCACATATGCTGGGGAGCGCAGGCAGGGCTTTATTATCATTACGGAATCAAAAAGAAACCGCTTGATAAAAAGCTTTTTGGTGTGTTTGAGCATACCATTGAACATAAAAAATCAATTCTGTTCCGTGGAGTGGATGATGTGTTTTATGCACCTCATTCTCGCCATACAACTGTTGAAAGGGCAGATGTTGAAGCAGTCCCGGAGTTGAGAATTCTCGCCTCCTCCGAAAAAGCAGGCATCTATGCCGTGTCCACGGATATGGGCAAACAGATCTTTATAACCGGTCATTCGGAATATGATGCCGAAACATTGGGCAAGGAGTATATGCGCGATAAGAACGCAGGACTTGATATAGATATCCCTTACAATTACTACCCCGATGATGACGATACAAAGCCACCGATGAACAGATGGCGCAGCCACGCAAATCTGCTATTTTCCAACTGGCTTAACTATTACGTTTATCAGACAACTCCTTATGATATCAATGATATCATAAACGGAAAAACAACTTTCAGCCACTGATGCGGAATATATGACGTAAATATCTTTTTACTTTATATTTCTTTTATGCCTGTGGTAAAATAATAGGAGCAGAAATGTTAAATGTTGAAAATGTTACTCCGATATTTGATAAATGGATAAAAATATTGAGACTGGAAAATGCCTGGAACATAAAGCTTGAACTGATTGATGATGCAAGCTTCCGTAAAACCGGTGATTTTAAAATTGATCCGGATGGCAGAAAAGCCATACTTATGCTTAATGCGGCAAATCCAATGAACGCAAATGTTGAAGAAGTTATAATTCACGAGTTGCTGCATTTGAAACTTTATCCGCTTGATCAGATTACAGAAGGCTTGATAAACGGACATTATCAAGAGGATACGCCCGAATATGATACGATATATGCTCAGTTTATGACAATGCTTGAGCAAACAGTGGATGAATTGACAAGGTGTTTTTTACTGCAGTATGGTGATGATAAAGAGTTATCTTACGGCAGATGCAGATCCATGAAATCATTCAACGAATTATACGATGGGCTTAAATCGTTGTAAAATTGTTGGTTTGTAGTAATTTTATAAGCTGCGAAAACAACGAAGCAGCAAAAGTTATTAAATATTAATTGCTTTTAACAAATTTGAGCTGTGGCATTTTGCTTCAGCTCATTTTTTTGCAAAAAAATATTTCCGCAGTTGCCTGCGGAAATATAATGTGTTTATAATCAGAATGCGATCTTTGCTTCGATATAGCTTTCGAGCTCTTCGATCTTGATTCTTACCTGTTCCATAGTATCACGGTCACGAACTGTTACGCAGCCGTCTTCTTCGGATTCAAAGTCGTAGGTAATACAAAGGGGAGTACCGATTTCATCTTCGCGGCGGTATCTCTTACCAATGCTGCCTGCATCATCGAAATCAACATTGAACTTCTTCTGAAGGTTGTGGTAGATTTCGGTTGCTTTTTCGGAAAGCTTCTTGGATAGGGGAAGAACAGCAGCCTTGTAAGGAGCAAGGAAGGGATGGAGTCTGAGTACTGTTCTTACATCGCCCTCGCCGATTTCTTCTTCATCGTAAGCATCGCAAAGGAATGCGAGGAAGCTTCTTTCAACGCCGAGAGAAGGTTCAACAACGTAGGGGATATAGTGCTCGTTTGTTTCCTGATCAAAGTATGTCATATCCTTGCCGGATGTGTTCTGATGCTGGGTAAGGTCGTAATCTGTTCTGTCAGCAACGCCCCAAAGTTCGCCCCATCCGAAGGGGAAGAGGAATTCGAAGTCGGTTGTTGCCTTGGAATAGAAGCAGAGTTCTTCGGGATCGTGGTCACGCAGACGGAGATTTTCTTCCTTCATGCCGAGGGAGAGCAGCCAGTCGCGGCAGAATCCGCGCCAGTAAGCAAACCATTCAAGGTCGGTGTTAGGCTTGCAGAAAAATTCGAGTTCCATCTGTTCGAATTCACGCACGCGGAAAATAAAGTTACCGGGGGTGATTTCGTTTCTGAAGGATTTACCGATCTGAGCGATACCGAAAGGAAGCTTTCTTCTGGAGGTACGCTGAACGTTTGTGAAGTTTACAAAAATACCCTGAGCTGTTTCGGGACGCAGATAAACTGTGTTTTTAGCGTCTTCTGTTACGCCCTGGAATGTTTTGAACATAAGGTTGAATTGACGGATATCTGTGAAGTTGTGCTTGCCGCAGGTGGGGCAGGGGATGTTGTGTTCTTCAACAAAATCCTTCATTTCCTGCTGAGAAAAAGCGTCAATGGGCTTTTCAAGAGTGTAGTTGTTTTCGTGGCACCAGTCTTCGATAAGCTTGTCTGCACGGAAACGCTCATGACATTCGCGGCAATCCATAAGGGGATCGGAAAATCCGCCGAGATGACCGGAAGCTACCCATGTCTGAGGGTTCATAAGGATGGCAGCGTCAAGACCTACGTTGTAGGGGCTTTCCTGAACGAATTTTTTCCACCATGCCTTTTTGATGTTGTTTTTGAATTCAACACCAAGCGGACCGTAGTCCCATGTGTTGGCAAGACCGCCGTAAATTTCACTTCCGGCGTAAACATAGCCTCTGCCTTTGCAGAAAGCCACGATTTTTTCCATGGATTTATCGAGGTTGTTCATTTTTGTGTACCTTTCTGAAAAATATAATATAATATCCTATTATAACTCAAATGGTTTTATTTTTCAAGTACTTTTGAGTTTTTTGTATAAAATATAATTTGTTTTACTTTTATGATGTATTTGCTTTTTGGTACGTTGTATGTTATAATAATTAAAGTAAGGAATATTGGCGCGAAAGATCCGTCGGTCTGATTATCAATGCTGATAACTGATCAGAAAATGGGAGTACATATGAATTATTACGAACAGATATTTAAACGCAAATCTTTTCACATATTCACCGGCACAACAGGTCTTAACGATTCCGATCTTGAAAAATTAAGGGATTTTATAAAAAATGTAAAACCCCTTTATCCCGATATTAAAACAAAAATAGTCATAGTGCCCGAATGTGATACCACCTGCAGACGCGGTGGTGAATATTGCATACTGTTTTACAGTGAATCCAAAGGCGACTATTTAAGAAATATCGGCTATATAGGTGAGCAGATAGATCTTTACCTTGCATCGCAAAACATCGGAGCTTTGTGGGCAGGTATTGGAAAACCGAAGAATATGAAGCTTGACGGACTCGATTACGTGATTATGATTTCTATTGCAGGCGTACCCGAAGATAAGTTCCGCAAGGACATGTTCAAGTCGAAAAGAAAACCCATAGATGAAATATGGAGCGGTGATACATTGGGTGTTGCCGAAATAGTCCGCTTTGCCCCAAGTGCCTGCAATACCCAACCGTGGATAGTGGAAAACAAAGACGGTGAGCTTGCTGTTTACAGATACAAAAAGCCCGGCAAAAGGGGAATTATGCCGGCCGGCATGGTAAACTATTACAACAGAATAGATATAGGTATATTCCTTTATATGCTGGAAACCTGCCTTGAACATGAAAGTTTTTCTTACGAAAGAATTCTGTTTGGCGATACCGACGACGGAGATGCCGAAAAAACTTTGGTTGCACGCTATTCTTATTCAAAAAATTAAAACGGAGGGATTTTATGTTATCGGTTGACCTTGTGTACCTTGGAAACGAAAAAGAAAAGGCATTTAACGATGCCGCAGATGAATATATAAAAAGGCTGTCGGCTTTCTGCTCATTTTCACAAAAGAATTTAAAGGATGAACGTTTGCCGTCCGACCCCTCGCAGAATGAAATAACTGCGGCATTGGATAAGGAATCCAAAAAGATACTTGAGTGCATCCCTGAAAGAAATTATAAAATAGCCATGTGCATCGAAGGCAAACAAATGAGCTCCGAGGAGTTTTCAAAGTTGTTTGAAAAAATAGCCAATGACGGATATTCCGGTGTTTCCTTTGTAATAGGCAGCTCCTGCGGCTTATCCGATAAAGTCAAAAACAAGTGCGATCTCAGGATGTCTGTTTCAAAAATGACTTTTCCGCATAAGCTGTTCCGTGTTATGCTGCTTGAACAGATATACCGTGCTTTTATGATAAGCTCCGGCGGAAAGTATCACAAATAACAATAATTAAAATTGACATTCTCAATACAATATGTTACAATATATGGGAACTTTTTAGTTGAAGTTTAAGTCTAACTGTACAAAAGAATTAACCATGGAGGTTGCAATGTCATGAAAAAAGCATTGAAAATTATACTTGGAATATTTTTGTCGCTTGTTGCGTTAATCGTTATAGCAGTTACCATTTTTGCTTGCACAAACCGAGAGCTGGCAAAGGGCGCATTTGATCTTTTGCTTAGTGCTCCCGGAAATAATATCAAGGCAGCGTGGCTTTTTATTACCACCGACTCCGACGGGCTTGATCAGAAAATAACTGATAATACCGCAAAATACAGCGAAGCCATAAACAATGTGCTTGGTGATCTTGGCGATAACCAGGTAAGCCTTAATGAAGAGGTTATGGCAGCTCTTGACAGCGGAGAATATACAGAAGAGGAAATGACACGCATTATCGTTTCCGGCGGTGCGGAGCTTGAAAACATAAAAAAAGAAAAGGAACAGGCTGCCGCAAGCGGTGAAGCTGCCGATAATGCCACACCTGAAAAGGCAGATGCCGAAAAAGAGCCTGCGGTTAACACCGATAAAGCCGAAGAACCGGACAACACCGAAAAAAACGAAACAGAACAAAAAAATGAGGTTTCCGATTCCGAAAAAAACGATTCAGCTTCTCAAACCACTCCCGATGTTAAAACTGAAGGAGTAAAGGATAACAAGCCTGCAGAAAAAACAGAGGATACAAAGCCTGCTAAAGCAGAAAACGATAAAAAGCCAGAAACGGATAAAAAAACAGATACAACCGGCTCTAAAAACGATCCTGTAAAGAATGATACCGCTTCCGCCCCCGACACTTTGGTATCTGAAGACGGAAACGAAGATTACGATGAGTATTATCCCGACGGATATCCGGATCCCGTAGTCGAAGAAGAACCTACAGTAGAAACCGAAACAGTACAGCCTCAGAAGCCTGTAAGCCCTGAAACCACTCAGCCGCAGACACCGCCTGCTTCCGAACAACCGCAGACACCTGCCGCACCCCAGCCTGTTACCAGCGATGATACTGCCGCCACAATAGCCAAGCTTTACGTGGTAAAGAGCCGTTTTGTCGGAGAGCTCACTTCTTTGGAAGGTACCATCAGATCGACATATGAGGCTTTGCCCAAGGAACAGAGAGTTCCTGCATCGCGAAAATCCATAGCAGGCCAGTATATCAGCGTGGTTGCGAATCTTGAGGCCCAGTGCGATGCCGAGGTTGATGCCATTCTTGCCGAGCTTACCACAAAGCTTCAACAGCAGGGAAAAGATACATCCGTTGTTGCAACTTTAAGATCCGCTTATGAAAATGAAAAGAGTCTTAAAAAGGCATATTATATGGATGTTTACATGAACGGAATCTGATTATACAAAAAGAGAGCGAAAGCTCTCTTTTTCCGTTGTTGCCCAAACTTGACATGTTCTGTGAAAAATGATATAATAAACTGATAAACAAACTGAAAAACATTTGATTGAAAGGAGCTGAGCCGTGAATAACCAAAACAATAAAAGCGATTTGCCGCAAGTGAAAACGGCAAAAGCTTCTCAAAACAACAAGCTATCAAAAAAAGCCCGCAAAGCTTTGTTGCGCGATTACAGATCGGGCAAAATTTCTGACGAGCAGCTTTTCGCTGACGGTATAAAACATAACGATTTTGATTATTTTTATGCTGCTTCCCGAAAAAACGGTCTTTCCAGAGCCGAAAGCTTTTACAATGCATTGTTTGTCCATTCGTTAAGAAGGTTTGACAAGTCAAAAAAGCATATATCCGACGAGCTTACCAACACCTTTTCCCATCCCAAGGGATGGTATGTGGATTCTTTCTATACCTGGAAAAACAATTTTTGGTCCAAATTGCTTAGTGTTTTGCAGTACATACCGCGAATTCTGTATTCCGCAAAATGCTTTTTTAAAAAGCTTCCTTCTGCTATTGCTTCGTTTTTTGATTCTGCCAACGTAATGATGGATAACACTTTTCAAGTGTTTATCGGGTTATGTAAAGGCGTTAAAAAGATTGCAATATTTATCCTGCCGCTTATTTGCGCAGTGTTTATGTATGTATATGCCGATCAGAAACTTAACGAAAATGTGGCACTTGATGTTTATATCAACGGTAACTATGTGGGAACAGTGCCTTCGGCAAACAGCATTATTTCATCCAAAAGGATGCTGGAAAAGAATATGTCTTCTGCCATCGGAGATAACTACCGTTTTACCGACGAGATCACATATTCCTTTGTAAGCGGTGAACAACTGAAATACATAAGCGATTCCGAGCTGTATTCCGCCATGTACAGTCTTGCGCAAAAGGACATTCGTCCTGCATACGGATTATATGTAGACGGCGTGCTTGTTGCCGCCACCGAAAACCGATCGGTGCTTGATAAGGCTGTAAGTGACATAAAAGAGTATTACAAGGAAAGCGTAAATTTTTATGCTGAAAAGGAAAACATCCGAGTTTCTTATGCCAATGAAATTAAAATAGTGCCAAAGGATTTTCCCGTTGAATCTTTGATGGAAGAACATGCTATACGTGCAAAGCTCGGTCTTGCTCCCATCGTTACGGAGCAGGTATCCTACAGAACAGCCATATACGAAATGTACTACAAAACCATTATAGAACCTGCAAAAAAAGCACAGACTCAGGCATCTAAAAATGTAACGGGCATAGGTTCTGTGGGTGTTATAACAGAAGAAGCGGCAGATGTCAGCACCTCCGCCACATCTCCTGCACAGGTGGATGTTACAATAGATTATGTCATAACCCGACTTGAAGAGGTTGAAGAAGAATACGACTATGAGATACAACGTATAGAAAGCATGGGCTACCTTGTTGGCAGCGAAAAGCTTGAATCATTTGGCAAAAAAGGTTTCCGCAAGGCGGTTTACGAGGTATCTTATCAGAACGGTGAGGAAATATCCCGTGAGCTTGTTTCGGAAGAGATAATTGAGCCTGCACAGCCCCGCATAATTTATGTAGGTATTAGAACTCCATCGGAGCAGGAACTTGCCACCACCGCCACCGGTACTTTTATACTTCCGTATAACGGCAAGGTGTCATCTCCTTACGGCTTACGCACGGTTTCTGCTTTTGGTACCCGTGAATTCCACAATGCATGGGATATTCCCGGACCTTACGGCAGTGATATACTGGCTTCTGATGGAGGAATTGTATCAAAAGTAGGTACAACATCCGGCTACGGACTTTATGTTATGATCAACCACGAAAACGGTTACGAAACCGTTTATGCCCATCTCAGCGAAGCACTTGTGGAAGAAGGGCAGCGAGTGGGCCAGGGAACAGTAATTGCAAAAATGGGAGCATCGGGACGAGTTACGGGTGTACATGTACATCTTGAAATACGCAAGGACGGCGCAACTATTGACCCTATAGAATTTATTCCCGATGTGACTTTTGGTTATTAAAACAAATACCGCACATTTTCATGTGCGGTATTTTTGTCGTTATATTGTTTTAAAGCTGAACAGAGTGGATTTGTCGTATTTTTTGTAGGCTTTAAGTATTGCTTCGCCGTGGTTGGGACTGTCGGGAGCATACTGGGTTTCAAGACAAAGAGCGTTGCGGGGAACCTGCTTTACATTTCCTTTAAAAGGAATGGGGCAATCCATAACGTTGCCGGTGTAAAGCTGAACGCAAGGGCAATCGGTATATACCGACATCTGCAAAGTGTCACCTGTGAGCACTGCGCACTTTGCGAGCGTTGCTCCTCCGAATTCCGTTGTTTCGTCGGATTTGATAAAGAAGTTGTGATCGTATCCGCCGCCAAGCTTTATCTGCTCATTGTCGGCATCTATTTCCTTGCCGATTTCTTTAGGAATGTTGAAATCAAACGGAGTGTCTGCTACGGGCATTTCTCCTATGGGGATAAGGTCTTTGTCCACCTCGGATATTCTGTCAGAGAGTATCTGCAGAGTGTGTTTGGTAACAGTGCCGCTGTCGTAACCGTTGAGGTTGAAATAAGCATGGTTTGTCATATTGAGAACAGTATCCGCATCGCTTTCGGCATTATAACGGATACAAAAATCGGCATCCTTTATGGTGTATGTTACGCTTACATCCAGGTTTCCGGGATAGCCTTCTTCGCCGTCGGGACTATGGAGTGAAAGAACAAGCTTTTCGCAATCCTTTTCAACTATCTGCGCAACGGAAAAAATTCTGTGGTTGAAGCCGGTATCACCACCGTGAAGGTGAGTTACACCTCTTTCGTTCTTTGCAAGAGTATATTCCTTGCCGTTAAGTGTGAATTTTCCGGAGCGTATGCGGTTGGCATATCTGCCTATAATCGCACCGTGATATCCGCTTCCGTTTAGAATATCGTTGACGTTTGCATAAGCGCAGACAATGTCTTTTCCGTCTACTATAAGTTTGTGGATAATTCCGCCCAGGTTAAGTACCGTGGCGGAAACTTTTTCATTGCCGAAAGTATATGCATATACTTCGGTGCCGTCGGGCATTTTGCCAAAAAGAGATTTTTTCATAATCGTCACCCTCGAATTATATATTTTCAATGTCAAGCTTGCCAAGATATCTCAGCACTTTTATAAACAGGCCGCCAATAACTGTTCTGTTCTGGAATCCGCGCATTTTTGCGGTGGTTGTAAAGTACCAGTCGGTCATGGGCACGCGGTCTTCGGTGCTGTTGTATGCATCCCACAAAGGCTTTACAAAACGTTCAAAATCGTCATCATCGTCAAGCATTGTGGCTGTCCATACAAGCCAGTCGGCTTTTGTGTAATCGGAGCGGCTGTCAAGGGGCATACCGTACGCGTTTATATGCTTGAAGTTGGAGAACAGCTCGCTGGCAATAACCTCTTCGGGGAACAGCTTGGTTCCGAATATTTTATCCCATACAGCGTTGTACTTCATGCTGAAGGTGCCCGGACGGTCAAACGCAAGCTTGTAGCTGCCATCGCCGTTTGCTGCGCGTTTGCACCATGACTGAGCCATTTTTTTTGCTTCGTTCATGTATTCGTTGCAGATCTGCTTTTTGCCAAGGATCTTGTTGATGATGGCAAAGGAAGCAATACCCATTATTGCTTTAAGAGTAAGATTGCAGTTGTGAGCCAGATGCCCTGCAAAATCGTCTGTGCAAAGCTGATTTTCGGGATCGTAGCCGTATTTGATAAGGTATTTTACCCAGCTTTCAAGAACATCCATGTGTTCAAGAACAAAGTCTGTATTGCGGTCGGCAAGCAGAGTGGCAGCTTCCATTATAAGCATGTTTCCACATTCTTCCACCGGCATCTGCATATTGAAAGCGAGGTTTCCGTCGTTGGTCTGGCCGTATTTTACCGGGGTTTCAAGATTATATACGTTTTCGCCGTTCTTCTGGAGACCGTATACCTGACCTGTTACAAAGGGATATCGTCCTGCATCGTGGGGGGCAAAGTCGAATTCCCAATCCTTGCTTGCGGCAAATTTGTATACGGGACGCATCATTCCTCGTACAAGCTCGGGATTATAAATAAGGTAAAGCGGTATGGAAGGATAGCTTACGTCAACAGTTGCCGCACAGCCGTTGGAGAAACATTCCTTGGATATAAACAGTATTTCGCCGTCATTTGTATAAGCAACCTTGTGTGCGGCTACACTCTGGCGGTAGGCAAGCTCAAGCATTTCTGCATATTTTTTTCCGCCTGCGCGCACACCGTCTAAGAACAGTCCTTCGGAAAATTCTTCGCAGTTAAGATAGGTTTCTTCGTAACTGTAAAGAGCATCGGAGATTGCCTGTTCAATAGTTTTTCCGTTGCGGTTCCAGTATGAGGGGAGGTATTCACCGAAATAGTTGATGCTTTTTACATCGTCATAAGCAAAAAGCACAAGCACATCGTCGCAGAGATCTGCACTTACACACAAGCTCGAAACGCCGTTTTTGCTAAAGCTTGCTGTTTGGTTTTCGCCGCATACGGCAAGATAAAAATATCCCCAGTCTATGCGGTGATCATCGCCTGCTTTGTTGAGAATATTCTGAGTTTTGTTGCCCATGCGCACGCATGCCACATCTTTTATTTCAACTTTTTCGCAAATAACTTCGGCTTGGCCTGCGGTGTTGAGGCAGAGTTCCTCGGTGGCGCAGATATTTACCGCAACATCGTGCTTTTTTCCGTCGGTTGCCGTGGCAGAAAGCTTAAGGTAGGAAACCGGACGGCTTAGAATGTCAAGATCGTCGGGTAGAAGCGGAGATGTGAATATGGCATCAAGACGTATTTTTTCGTTTTTAAATACATATTTTGTGGAAAGGGCGTTGCAGTCAATGGATATCTGAGGGATTACCGGTTGATTTCCTGAACCCATAAAACGGAATTCCTCGCCGTCAATGGTGACGGTGCCGCATATGGTGTTAGGCTTGCCTGTCCAATGTACTGTGTTGTTGTCGTAAAGATTGTTTGCCGCCGACCACACCGAAAAGAACGGGTCGATTGTGATAAGGGGGACTGACGGAGGTCTGAGCTTCATGGTAAAAGTCTCCTTTTCGTTTTTTATAATTTTACTGCTGTATTCAATGTGGGTAAATGCGAAAAGTTATTATAAAATTGACATTTTCTACTTAAATAGCAGGTTTTTTAAGTGTCTAAATCTATTATAATACTTTTGCAGGAAAAATCAAGCGGATTTAAATAAAACCCGGATGTCAAAAGCCCGAATGTTGACAAACCGTTACAAAATAATTCCAAATTATTGCTATTTGTTATTAAATAATACCAAAATACTTGACACAAAGCACTTTGTGTGATATGATAATCAGTGGATAGAGGCGCATTTGGCTATCAGTATCACGTGGGTTACAAGGTTATTGCCCCCGTGTGAAAGGAGTAGGTGCCGAAGCTGTTGCTTCCATACCTTTACGGGCGGCAGCTGGTTGGCGGTAAAACATACCGACGATTGTCACATACGTGGAGCGCTATCGCATAAAGCAATAAATGTTTTTGTGCTGTGTCGCTTTGCGTTGACACAGCCTTTCTCTTTATTTTATATTTTTTATTGGAGGTATCCCATATGTTTTCACAGAAGACACGCAGAATGTGGGCCATTACACTTGTTGTATTTATCATGTGTACCGCAATGTCTGCATTTCTTACCGTGGGCGCGGATGAAACCGAAGTTGCCGCAGTTGAAGAAACTGTAGCAGAAACAACCGCAGATGTTGCAGAAGTTACAGCAGAAGCGGAAGAAGTTGCTGATGAAGCCGTAACCGAAGAAGTTGCGGAAGAAACAGCAGAAGAAACCGAAGAAACCGATTCTCCCAAGTTTTATGCCACATGGCTGGCTCTTTTGCCGCCCGTTATTGCCATAGGACTTGCGCTTATTACAAAGGAAGTTTATTCTTCTTTGTTTATCGGTATGCTTGCAGGTGCTCTTCTTGCAACCAATTTCCGTCCTATAAAAGCAGTAGATGCTTTGCTTAACGACGGTCTTATTTCCGCAGTTTCCGGTACAGCCGGCATATTCATTTTCCTTGTAATCCTCGGTGTAATTGTTGCTCTTGTAAACAAAGCCGGCGGTAGTGCTGCTTTTGGCGCATGGGCACAGAAGAACATCAAGTCCAGAACTGGTGCAATGCTTGCAACCTTTGTTCTCGGTGTACTTATCTTTATCGATGACTACTTTAACTGCCTTACAGTTGGTTCTGTAATGCGCCCTGTGGCAGACAGCCACAAAATTTCCAGAGCAAAGCTTGCATTTATAATTGATGCAACAGCTGCACCTATTTGTATGATTGCTCCTATTTCTTCCTGGGCGGCAGCAGTTTCAAACTATGCTCCCGAGGGAGAAGGCATTGCTTTGTTTGTAAAAGCTATTCCTTTCAACTTCTACTCTATTCTCACTCTTGTGTTTGTAGTTGCTCTGGCTCTTATGAAGTTTGATTATGGCCCGATGAAGCTTCATGAAAAGAACGCTCTTGAAAATGGCGATCTTTACACATGTGGCGAAAAGAACGAAGCTGCAGAAGTGGTTCCTTGCACCAAGGGTAAGGTTGCAGATCTTGTTCTTCCCATCATCGTTCTTATCATTGTTTGCGTACTTGCTCTTATTTATGTTGGCGGCTTCTTTGGTGTTGACATCTGGGGCGGTACAGATTATGCAGGTGACTTCGTTGGCTCTTTCGGTAATACCGACGCTACTGTTGGTCTTCCTTGGGGCGGCCTTATTGCACTTGTATTTACCATTGCATACCTTGCAATAAGAAAAGTTGTTTCTCTTAAGGAAGCTATGGAATGTATTCCCAAGGGCTTTAACGCAATGGTTCCTGCGATCCTTATTCTTACCTTTGCAACATCCCTTAAGAACATGACAGGTCTTCTTGGCGCAGATGTGTTTGTTGAAAGCCTCATGAAGGGCGCAGCTGCCGGCCTTGCAAGCTTCCTTCCCGCAGTTATCTTTGTTGTTGCTTGCATCCTTGCTTTCGCAACAGGTACATCTTGGGGTACATTCGGTATCCTTATTCCCATCGTTACAGCTATGTTTGATCCCACCAACCCGCTTTACATAATCGGCATGTCCGCTTGTCTTGCTGGTGCTGTGTGCGGCGACCATTGCTCACCTATTTCGGATACAACAATCATGTCTTCCGCAGGTGGTCAGTGTAACCACATCAACCACGTTTCTACTCAGCTTCCTTATGCAATCACAGTTGCTGCGGTTTCCTTCGTATGCTACATAATTGCAGGCTTTGTTCAGAACTGGATCATCATGCTTCCTGTTTCCATCGCTATTATGATCGGTACTTTGTTCGTAATAAAGATGCTTACATCCAAAAAAGCATAACAAATAAAAATATTAAAGCTCCGTTTCGTAAGAAGCGGAGCTTTTTGCTTGCTGTATAAAAAATGGGCTGTATCATACTGTTTTGATACAGCCCATTTGTATGCGGCGTTTGAATTAAAGCTTTTCGGGATATACTCCATCGGCAACAAGCTTTGCAACGGCAGCTTTTGTTGCAGGCAGATCTTCACTGTATGTAAGACCAAACCATACATCGTCGGTCATGATAATTTTTGCATTTGCACGTTTTTTATCAATAAGTTCATTTATTCTTCCGGGCAGGAAATACTCTGCTGTAATATCTCCTTCGGGAAGCTTATCGAGAAACTCTTTGAAGCCTTCTTCCAGACGGTCGATAAACGAAGGCTGAAGTCCCCACATGTTCATGGAAACCGCTGTGTCTTCCGCAAGAACAGCACCACCCTCACAAGTGATAACACCGTTTTCGCGGCGGATGTTTTTGGTTTCGGTAACGGTAAGCAGGTTTCCGTTTTCGTCGGAAGTGCAAACACCACGGGATACACCGCCGTTTTCGCTAAGGGTGTTACCGAGTATGTAGCCTGAAAGGTAAATGCTTTCAATTCCGTCTTGTTTAGGGGTGTTTACAAGACAGTCGTGAAGGTTTTTGAATGAGTGATAGCCATAAAAGTCATCGGCGTTTATAACAGCAAAGGGTTCGTTTACCACTCCTTTGCACATCAGGATGGCGTGACCTGTTCCCCAGGGCTTTGTTCTTGCTTCGGGCTTTTTGTAGCCTTCGGGAAGGGCATCGAGCTCCTGAAAAACATATTCGACCTTGCACTTTTTTTCGATGCGGTTACCGATTATTTCGCGGAAATCCTTTTCGATGTCACGGCGGATAACAAAAACAACTTTGTTAAAACCGGCTCTGAGCGCGTCATAGATGGAAAAATCCATAAGTATCTCGTCGCTTACGCCCACGCGTGCAAGCTGTTTGATACCTCCGCTGTAGCGTGAACCGAGTCCTGCCGCCATAATAACGAGTGTTGTGTCCATTTGTAATGCTCCTTTCAGAAACAATTATATTACTGAATAAAATTTTTCACGTTTTTCTGTATGCGTGTGTTTAATTATAACCGCATGGCACAGGCAATATATCATTTTTCGTGCCAGATCGGGAGTGATTTTTGCGTGACTTGCCAGGGATTTTACGGTAAATTCTTCTGTATCTGGGAGTAGCTTTATAAAGTCTTTGCTTGTTTCAAAATATTCAACGGAAAACAGATCTGTGGGTACACGGTTAAGCCTTACAGAGCCTTTCTTTTTGTCAGCGGAATAGCCGCATAAAAGCTTTGTTTCGTCTGCACCAAGCAAAAAAACACAAAATGAAAGATTCTGATTGCTTAAAAAGTCTTTGATGTATACAAGCTCGTTGAAGATGCTGTAAACCGATTCCTTTTTCGGACTTTTCCTGAATGGTGTAAGTTCGCCTGTTTCGGGATCTGTCCATGCAATCCGTTTTTCCATGATGGCAGGAAAAACTATTGTTACGGGCAATTCCGGCAAAAATGTTTTTAGCTTGCTCTTTAATGAGCCAAAACTTCGTGTTTGCACCTCATACGCTTTGCCGTCAAGCAAAACGTCTATATATTTGCCTTTATATTTTATTTCCTGGTTTTCACGGTTGGCGGAAATATAGTTTTTTAGCACCAGATGCAGAGTTCCTTCGCCAAGACCGCCTATGTTGTGTTCGCCCTCGCGGGTAACACTGCTTACGGGCCGCTTTGCTTTTTTGGGTATATAAAGCTGTTGCGTGAATCCGTTTTCGGATTCTATAAGCTGTACAAGACTACAGGAGCCTATAAAGCGTTCTTTGTTGTAAAGCAGGTTGGGATCCATTATTCTTTACAGCCGTGACCTTTGCACGGTGTGGTGAAGTATCCTTCGAGATTCACTTTCAAAACACCGCA
>JAZSGA010000274.1:0-11926 GCA_045532495.1 Eubacteriales bacterium
CGAAAACGACCGCTGGTGTGCGTGGGAATATGTGGCGCAGGATAAATCCCGTGCCGTTATGATTTACGTGGTAACACGCTTCAAGATCAAGGGCAGATACCACATAAAGCTCAAAGGACTTGATCCCGATGCCACATACCGTGAAAAGGAAACCGGCAGATGCTACCGCGGCGACACGCTTATGTATGCAGGTATTAACCTTGGAAACGATCTGCATGACGGCGATTCGGCGGTTTTGGTTTTTGACAAAATTTAACGATGATTTGTCAAAACAAGAACCGTTATCATCACAAAGTAATAGTACTTTGTACAATATAAAATCCTATCTGTAAGCAAGCAGACCGCGGAATTCGTCCGCGGTCTGTTTTTTTATTCAACTTTTAAAACAACCTTGCCCACGCTCTTGCTTTGTTCAAGAAGCCCGTGTGCTTTAATGGCATCGACAAGGGGCAAAACCTCGCAAACATAGGGTTTAAGATTACCCTTTGCCACAAGGGGCATTATCTTTTGCGAAAGCTCGTTCATTATCTGCGCCTTAACCTGCGGTGTGCGGTTGCGAAGCATGCTGCCCACAAGATGCAGTCCTTTTGTAAGCAGAGGACGCAAAAGCACCTTTGTATCAATACCTGCCAGGGTTGAAATAAGCACCCAATAACCACCCCGTGCCATATACTGCAGGCTTTCGCCAAGCATATCACCGCCAAGGCAGTCCATGGCAACCTTTACGGGTGTTCCCTGCTCCTCCAGCGTTTTAAAGGCATCGGCAAGGCTGTGCTGTGCCGTGTTTACAATTATATCCGCGCCAAGGCTTTTTACATATTCCCTTTTGGATTCATCAATGATGGAGGTTATTACCCTTGCCCCAAAAGCTTTTGCCATGGGAATGGCGGCGCTGGCAAGACCGCTGGCACCTGCGGCAATATAAACTGTATCGCCCTGTTCAAAATGTGCCTCAATAAAAAGATTAAGATAACTTGTGGCATAAGCCTCGGGAAAAGCAGCAGCGGTTTCAAAGCTCACCCCATCGGCAAGCTTTATAAGCATATCATATTTTACTGCGACGTACTGGGCATATCCGCCGCCGCCAAGCAGTGCGCACACTCTGTCGCCCACCCTGAATGACGAAAGATTGCTTACATTTTTTCCTGCTTCTTCAATAACACCGGCAATTTCAAGTCCCGGCCACGGAGGGCAACCTGCAGGCGATGGATATTTGCCCTGACGCTGAAGTATATCCGCACGGTTAACGCCTGCGGCATGTATTTTAACAAGCACCTCATCATCGCAAATTGATGGCTTTTCCACATCGCACAGTTTAAGTGTTTCGTTTTCTGCCACAAGCATTGCTTTCATGGTTGACATAAAAAATTCTCCTTTATCAATACGCTTTGGGGCCAAGACATCTGCCGCCGTCAATCACATATTCCTGCCCCGTTATAAAATCGCCTTCCGGGGATGCAAGATAAGCCACAAGGCCAGCCACCTCATCGGGCTCACCCATTCTGCCGTTTTGACCGTAATACGTCATGTTATCGACATGGTAACCGCCACGGGAAATGGCTCCCGGCGAAACGCAGTTTACGGAAATGTTGTACTTTCCAAGCTCCATGGCAAGGGTTTTGGACATAGCAACAATGCCTGCCTTGGCGGCAGAATAATCGGCACGCTGTTTTATTCCGCAAACCGCCGCAATGGAGGTGATGTTGATTATTTTACCGTAGTTGTTTTTAATCATGTTCTGAATTGCCGCATGGGCAAAATCCATGGTGGAGGTAAGGTTAAGGCCAATTACCCAGTCACGGGTGGCTTTTTGTGAATCCTTAAAATCGGTTATCTTTTTCAAAAGGCCGGCACTTCCACCTGCGGCGGTAACAAGAATATCCACCTTGCCAAAAACCTTTACGGTTTTATCCACCGTGGCATAAATGGCATCGGAACAAAGCAGGTCAAAGGCGCTTGTATCGCACACACCGCCCATTTCTTTTATTTCCTGCGCTGTTTTTTCAAGCTCTTTCAAAGATATATCACACAGCATAACAGCTGCACCCTCCGATGCAAGCCTTAAAGCCGTGCTTTTGCCTATTCCCATGCCTGCGCCCGTAACTATGGCAACTCTGTTTTCAAATCTTTTCATTTTAAACTCCGTTTTTATGTTTTAAATAATTCCCATTCCGCGGTATGCCGCTATCATGGATGGCAAATGAAGCTGCTCAATGTTGGATGAATATGAATATTCCACATTGCAGAACATAACGTGTGAGCCCAGCATGGGACATATCATTCGGGATTTGTAACCTGCCTTGCCGTTGGCATGATAACAATAAGGGAAACCAAGGTTTTTTGTGAGGTATATTGTGGAAGCAATACAGTCGGCAAGCTGCTGCTCGTTTTCACAAGGTGTTACCATTTTTACAATATCCGCGCCCTTTACATCGTGGGCAAAACGCGCCACGGCTTCAAGCTGCTGCGCTGTCATATGAACACCGAAATGCATGGATATAAGCACCTCTGCGCCCTTGGAATGAACTTCGTCTATAAACTTTTTCTGCTTTGCAATTATTTCGGGCTTTAATGCCACTTCCTTGGGACGCACGTCTTTTAAAAACTCTAAACCGTCAGGAATATACTCATCGTCCGCAAAGCCTGCAGATGCGGCTTTATCAAAGGAATATCCCTGAAGATCCACCGCAGAACAGCCTGCATCCACCGCTGTCATAAGCAGCGATGTGCGCTCATCCTCATCCATGGTAAGCTTTTCATAATAGCCGTTGTTGTATGTAAGGGCAAGTATGGGAAGGCGCGTGGAATCCACTATGGTTTTTATGCTTTCCACATTGCGGAACTCGGCATCCAGGGCATCAAGGTGAAGGTCAAATCCACGGGCACCTGCCATTTCGCCGTTTTTCATTTCGGCAATGACTTCCCTGGGGTTGCGCTGACGTATAACACCAACAATCATGGGCGAAGGTCCGTGGGCAAAAGATGGTCTCATTTTATGTTCCTCCGTAAATGTATTTGTAAAAATTGTTTTTGACGGTCACAGACATTTTGTCATGACACTTATGCTAATATTATAAAACATAATACACACAAGTAAATGCCATATCTGATATTTTTTATAAATTCTGATACAAATTTATGCACACGCTATTGATTATTCGATTATTGTGTTATATAATATAATCTATAAAAGCCTTGGGGGTGATGATATTAACAGCGTTCAGCAAATAATAGATTCTCTGTGCATAACGGATATTCGCTCCGTTACAAAGGTAAATCATCCCCACAGCACCCATTCAAATATGCGCACAGACCGCGAAGGCAGCGCTTTTGCCATAAAAAAATGCGGCTCCACCGTTTACAGGCAAAACGGCAAAAAAATTTACTCAAACAGTTCCCATGCCGTTTTTTTACCCAAAGGTGCCACATATTTTTACGATATTGAAGAAGTTGGCGAATGTATAATGTTTGAGGTAAATTTTGCCCATGCCGTACCCTTTGCCGAAATTACCTCCATTCCCCTGCTGCCGCAAAAGGAAGTGTGGATAGCAGCAGAAAAGGCCGAAAAATACTGGATCTACAAAAAGCCCGGCTACCGAAACAAATGCCTTTGCTGCATATACGATATACTGTCACGCACCGATTGCTCGCACAGATACGTAAACAGCACAAAATACGACCTTATAAAGCCTTCCATAAGCTACATCGAATCAAACCTTTCGGACCCGGATATGGACACCTCCATGCTGGCGCAGTTATCGGGCATAAGCGTACCGTATTTCCGCAAGCTGTTTTATGAGATATACAAAACGCCCGTGGCAAAATACATTGAAACCGTGCGCATAGGCAGGGCATGCGACCTTTTAAAGGCCGATGCGGGAAACATTGGCTACATTGCCGAACTTTCGGGCTACCGCAACATATACCACTTCAGCAAAACGTTTAAAAAAGTTGTGGGGGTTTCGCCCGGCGAATACCGCAACGGTCATTTATAAATTTTAAAAAGGAAGTATAAAAATGAAATACAACATATCTTTATCTTTCCACGAATTCCAGCAGGCGCTGGGTGTTTACGGTGCCATAGATCTTGCAAAGGAGCTTGGTCTTTACGGCATAGATTTCAGCCTGCTTGCCGAAAACTGCGCATCACAAAATTCTGTATACTCCAAAGGAGATGATGCGGTTTTTGAGCATTTCACAAAAATAAAAGAATATGCCGATGCCGCAGGCGTTGCCATTTGCCAAACCCACGGCAGAATAAAGGCATATAATTACGATGAAGAATTCAACAAAAACGAATCCGCATCCTTCCGATGCGATGCCATAGCAACAAAGGCTTTGGGTGCAAAATACTGCGTTGTGCATGCCGTGCATTTGGGGCTTGATGCAAATCCGCAGGATCAGCGAAGCTACAACGCCCGCATGTTTGACGATTTTATGCCCCATGCCAAGGAATTTGGCATAACCGTCGCCACCGAAAATCTTGGCGACACCCTTACCCCCGACGGCAGATCAGGCGTGGACTTTTTTGGCGACAAGGAAGAATTTTTACGCGCATACAACGAAACAGCATCAAAAAACGGCAACGCTCCATACATTTGCACCTGCGTGGACACGGGACACATAAACAAAGCATCACGCTTTGAAGGCGAGCCCAAGCCCCACGAAATGATATATGCCATGGGCAACAGCATAAAATGCCTTCACCTTAACGATAACGACTGCATGACCGATCAGCATCTGGTGCCGCAGGCAGGCAACATTGATTGGCAAAAGGTACTTTGTGCCCTTAAAGACGTGGGTTACAACGGGGTTTACAATATGGAGCTTGACCTTTTGCGTTTTGGAAAAGACATTTCCATAATGAAGCAATATGCCGCCTTTGCGGCAAATGTTATGGATGCTTTGCTTACAAAGTATTACGGATAAACAATAGTTTGCGCCTTGCTCGTTTTTATGGCACAAAAAACAGGCTGTATCAAACAGTATGATACAGCCTGAATTATATGTAAAATTCACAAATATTCGTAGGGACGATGCCATCATCGTCCCGTTTTTTGCATAATGTGCGTTCTGATACGGCCCCTTATTTTTATATGCTTTCAAGAAGCCCAAGAATGATATTTCTTGATTCCTCCTGCGTGTAACAGCAATTTGGAATAAGCTCCTCGTTTATAAAATCACGGATAACACGCAGCATCTTTTTGTTGTGTACTGCAATTTCGCTGAAGTTGTCCCAATAACCAAGCGAAGGATCAAAAACCGTAATTGCCGTGCTTTCAAACAAAGCACATTCCACGTTTGTAACATCATAATCTTCCTTAAGAACAAAAACCTTTGTGTTGGGAAGGCTGATATTGCGCATTAATATTCTTTTGCACTCATTTGGGGTAAGCGCACGTAAAAAAGGCAGATAATCGCTGGTTTTGCCCGTGGCAACAAAAGCTTCGATTCCGCTTTTGCTTAAAATGTAATACTTATCAACACTGCCCTCATCCATAAACTTTTCACGCAGCTGCAAAATTTTATAAAGACGCCTTATAACGGGGTGGTCCGGACCGTAGCCCATGTAATTTACCTGCTCGTAAAGCTGCTCCTGAATATCAAAGGGAATCATCATAAAGCAAGGGGTTTTTTTAAGCTCATAACTTACAATGGGATCAAGCTTACGGCATTTTTCAAGGTATGCAGGCAGGTCATCCATGGCAGCGGCAAATCTTTCCTTTACGCTGACAGACTTTTCAGAAAGCAAAGAAAATTCGCTTTCAATATGCCGGCACACGGGGTTTGACGAAAGGCTCATCTCCACGGAGGTGTAATGCTCCTCGTCATAAATGTATATCAGTGTGGCAATATCCTTTGTAATGTTTTTGGCATAAAATCTGCGTGAAGGATATATGCCGTTGTTGATGATATAAGGAGTGTAACCGCCAAAGCACGAAAGCTTTAAAATGGCATAAAGCTGGCGGCTTACGGTTTCAACATCATCGGAATCGTCAAAAAAGTGGTGAATATTGATGTTTCTGCCGGGGTGCTCGCTTATGATGTTGTAAAGTGCGGCGGTAAAAACAGTATCGTCAACGGTTTCAATATAAAGCTCTATCTCGTCGTCGGGATCGCTGTTGAAAAATTCACGCACCTCATCCCATAAATATGCTATATCCGTAACGGTTTGGGAATTCTTAAGGGTACAGCGGATCTTTTTTTCAAGCAGAGGAGGCTGCTTCATAAAAAGCGAAGTTAAAAGCTTGCGCGACTGAACAACGCTGTCGGGCAGCTGTTCGTGCATTATGGCACGCTCAAGCAGCAAAACTTCTTCCTCCGTAAGCTGAATTGCGCCTTTAAGCTTTTCCGAAAAGCTTTTGATGTTGTTAAGGGTTGCTTTATTATTTAAAATGCGCAAAACCGATGTGGGCGACGAAAGCTTTAGCTTTTTTGCAACAGACGCCGCATTGAGGTTGTGGTTGCGCATGAAATTTTCAAGAAAAAAGGAAAAAGAACGTTCCTTCACGTTTACCTCCGAAAAATTTATATAACAATTAATTGTCCTTGCGATATACAGTTATGCACCAGGGCACATCTATACCTTTTTTGATACTGCACAGTTCTGCCAGACCGTCATCCTGCATTTTGAATACGGCAATGTTTGCGGAATCCTCGTTGCCGCAGACAAGGTAATCGCCGCAAAAATCAAAATCCCTTGGCGACATACCGTAGGAATCTATAAAGCCGTAAGGCTTAAGTCCCTTGCCCGTGCGACGGAAAACACATATGGAATCGTGGCCGCGGTTGGAAACATAAACATATTTGCCCCTCACACGAATGGCAGAAGGAGCGTTTTCGCCATAAAAACCTTCCGGAGTTGTGGAAAGCGACGAAACATAAAAAAGCTTACCGCAGGAATATTTATATACCGAAACCGTGCTGTTAAGCTCGTTTGCACAGTAGTAAAATTTGCCGTCCTCCGAAAAAACACCGTGTCTGGGGCCGCTGCCCTTGGGCGCATCAATACTGAATTTCAACGAAGCAAGCTCCGGCGTGTAAATTTCAATACGGTCGGTGCCAAGGTCGTTTACAATAAGGTATTTGCCGTCGGGCGTTGGCTGTATCTGATGGGGGTGTGAGCTGGTTTGGCGCTTTGTGTGCACACTGCTGCCATTGTGGGCAATTATTTTATCGGGCAGGCATATGGTGGTGCCCGAAAGATAGTTTACACAGTAAAGCTTTTCTTTAAATAAACAAAGGTGTGCCGCCACGGCGCCGTGGGTAAGCGTGGTTTCCTGCGTTGTTAGGGTAAAATAGGGACTTATATCATAACGCTTAATGCCGCTTTGCATCTGCTCTGCCTCACGCATGAGGGCATAAACACAGCCGTTATGAATTATGGCATAGCTCGGCTTGTCAGTATAGGTAAAGGATAACTGATTAAGCTCGCCGTTTTCAAGTATCTCAAAACAATAAAGACCGCCACCGGGGGTATGGGAACAAACATAAAAAACATTATCACCTATTTCAGGTACCATCATATACATCACCGAACTTTCTTACCACACAATTTTTTAAAGATTAAATATATTTTATCACATAAATTGTTAACACATCTACCACGCAGCATAAAAAAACAGCAGACCATGCGAAATAATTCACAAAAATGTCTGCTGTAATTTGTGCATATTAACAACTATTATGTTATAATCAGCCTTTAATAATTTCTGTTACTTCGTAACCTGCTTCTGTTATGGCTGTTCGGATCTTATCTTCGGAAATTCTGCATCCCGTAAATTCAGCCTTGCCGTCTGCGTGGCTAACCACAAGATTCTTTGCCTTGATTTCCTCAAGAGCCTTAACCACGTGCGCTTCGCACTTGGGGCACATCATGCCGGTAATGGAAACTGTGTACTTCATTTGTTGTTCCTCACTTTCATTTTTTATTGAATTTGTATCTGTATTTGTTTTACCAACAAATTTCAAAGGTTTAAACCGCTTTAAGCGCAATGCGTTGCAAACCACGCAAAAGCTGCTCATGCTCATGGCAGCCGCACCCACCATGGGGCTTAAGGTTATGCCAAAGGATGAAAAAACACCTGCCGCCAGCGGTATGCCAATGGTGTTGTAAAAGAACGCCCAAAAAAGGTTTTGCTTTATATTGCGTATAACCGCCTTTGAAAGCCTTATGGCGTTTACGGCATCGGTAAGATCGTTTTTAACCAGCACCACATCGGCGGATTCTATGGCAATATCCGTACCTGCACCAATGGCAATACCCACATCGGCACGCACAAGCGCGGGGGCATCGTTAATGCCGTCACCTATCATGGCGCAAACCCTGCCGCTGTTGCAAAGCTGAGCAATTTTTTGCTCCTTATCCTGCGGAAGCACATCGGATATAACCTCCGTTATGCCCACACGGGCAGCAATGGCGTTTGCAGTGCGTTTGTTATCACCCGTCAGCATAAGCACATCAACGCCAAGGGCTTTTAACTGACTTACAGCAAAGCCGCTGGATTGTTTTTCGCGGTCGCTTACAGCAATAATACCGAGAATTTTGTCGGATGATGCAAAAATAAGCGGAGTTTTGCCCTCATCGGCAAGCTTTTCGCAAATTTCCTCTGCCCAAAGAGAGTTTGGGGTGTTTTCGGATATATAACGGATATTTCCCGAGAAATATTTTACACCGTCCACATCGGCGCTGACACCTTTGCCTGAAACCGAAACAAAGTTTTGAGCACTTTTAAGCTCAATTCCCTTTTGCTCGCAGTAGGTACAAACCGCATGCGCCAAAGGATGTCCGCTTCCCTTTTCTATGGCATAAGCTATATCAAGAAGCGACTTTTCATCGGTATCCTTTGCAATTATATCGGTAACTTCAGGTCTGCCCTCGGTGACCGTACCCGTTTTATCAAGCACCACGGTGTTTATTTTGTGGGCATTTTCAAGAGCCTCGCCGGATTTTATAAGGATGCCGTTTTCCGCACCCTTGCCCGTACCCACCATAATGGCAACGGGTGTGGCAAGCCCCAGGGCGCACGGGCAGGATATAACAAGCACTGATGTGCCAAAGGCAATGGCGGTGCCCACATCCTTGCCGAGTATAAGCCACACAGCTGTGGTTAAAAGTGCAATACATATAACAACAGGCACAAAAATGCCCGATATTTTATCGGCAATGCGTGCAATGGGAGCCTTTGAGGCAGATGCCTCCTCCATAAGACGCACAATGCCTGCAATGGTGGTATCATCACCCACACGGGTGGCACGGACCTTTAAATAGCCCGTAAGATTTACCGTTGCCGAAGTTACGGTATCCCCTTCTGCCTTTTCAGCAGGCAGGCTTTCGCCGGTAACAGAGGATTCATCCATGGCGGATGTGCCGTAAACCACAACTCCGTCCGCCGGAGCAGACATACCGGGTTTGAGTATAAACACATCGCCCACGGAAAGCTCCGATGCAGCAAGCTCGTATTCCCTGCCGTCACGCTCCACAATTGCGGTATCGGGGGCAAGCTCCAACATTTTTTCAATGGCGTCACCCGTTTGGCCTTTTGCACGGGTTTCCAGCATTTTACCAAGGGTTATAAGGGTAAGAATCATGCCTGCGGATTCAAAATACAGCGAGTGCGAAAGATGTGCCACGGCATCGGTATTTCCGTTGGCTGCAGCATATGCCGCACCAAGTGTCACTGCAAGGCTGTAAATTGCGGAAGCGGAAGAACCAAGAGCCACAAGGCTGTCCATGTTGGCATGTCCCGAAAAAAGTGCAGTAAAACCCGAAACAAAAAATTTTCGGTTTAAAAACAGCACAGGGGCAAGTAAAACTATCTGGCAAATTGCATTTACCAGCATATACTGCGGTGCAAAAAAGTTATCGTAAAGAAAACCCGATTTTATCACCATGTGCCCCATGGAGCAGCACATAAGCGGCACAAGGAACAAAAGCGATAAAAGAAAACGCTTTTTCATGGCATAAACTTCGGCTTTGCGCATGTCCGAAAGTGACTGTTTTTTGACTTCGTTCTTATTTTGGGATGACGCATCAGCTATGCCGTAGCCGGCTTTTACAACAGCCGAAACAATGTCAGCATCGTTGAGCTTTGCTTCGTCAAAATCAAGCTTTAACGTGTTGGTAAGCAGGTTAACGGCAACGTTATCCGTTCCGTCAAGGGCACACACCGCTTTTTCCACATGGGCAGAACACGCAGAGCAGGTCATTCCCGTAACAGTAAAAGTTTTGTTTGTCATTCGTTCACTCTTTTCTGCCCGACCATTGCTTTTGAACATGCCAGTCGGAAAGGGTGTAAACTGTGGCGGTGGTATCGCCAAGCACATCGGCAATTATCTGTTCACGGTCATCGGTAAAGTTGTAAACCTTTTTGAAGATGTTGAGAAATCTTGCATCCTTTGGCTGAATATAAACATTGCTGCGGAACTTTATGTTGCGGTTGCCCGGTTCATCCCAAAGGGATACAAGCACGCCTGTGCAACGGTCAAAAATGTTGTTTTCAAGGGCAAAATCACGGGTATCGGGACAGCAGGAAGCAGAGCTTACCATGGGTGCTCCGTCTTCTCTGCCACGGCATCCCCAGCCAAAACCGCCAAAGCGGCAGAAATTGCCTGTCATATAAACATTGCGTATATCGTGCTCTGTGCCCTGCACTGCCGCATTGTAAAACTCCAGCGACCAGTAACAGTATTCTACAAGATTGTCAAGATAAAGAACATCATACTGATGCACATCCACGGTGGCACCGCTGCCTGTCTGATGGGTAATGCCCGTATCGTATATCTGATACATCCAGTTGTTCTTTACAAGGTAACCGTTGCATCTGCCCACCTCAATGGCGTTGCCGTAACGAACGGTGTTGCCGCCTGCATAGCCTTCAAGAATAGAGCCACCAAGCCAGTCAAAAATGCAGTTTTTAACGGTAAGATGGTCACCTATTATATCCTGCACACCGTGGGCACCGCAATGCTGAATATGAAGATTATCAACCGTAAGGTGCGAAGCCCTGCCGCGGATGGTATTTACACGGGTGCCGATTTCCAAAGAATCATATATCTCGCCGGGGTTGCCGGGGGCATAAAGGTAAAGCTGCGAGGTGGCAAGATCGGAATAGAATGTGTATTCTTCTTTCATATCGCAGGGGCCCGTAAAATCGGGAGTCCTGCCAAGCACCATCATAATGCCCGTTGTTTCGGAATAATTTCCGTAGGTGCGAAGTGTGTTGTAATGAACGATACCCACGTTTTTAAGGGGGATTGTGCATTTCCACACGTTTTCCCACTCGGTCTTTTCCCAGATTTCGGGATCGGCATAATCACGCAGGGAGCTGTTGAATATGGGTTTGTTTCCCGTGCCGTAAGCAGAAAAGGTTATGTTCTTTTTATCAACAAGAATACTTCCGCGGAACATATCGCCGCGGCGCAGCAGAAATGTATCGTTATCGATCATCATTTCCTCAATTTTGGCAATGGACTTTATGGGAGTCTGTTCAGAAAGACCGTCATTGCTGTCATCGCCATCTGCAGAAACGTAGATTATTCTGCCCGAAGCATAATAATCGGAAGGGGTGTTTATAACTCTGTCGCGCATTTCTGCGGCAAGCTCGTCAAGATAAGCAAGGGCGGTTTTTTCGTCCATTGTTTTTAATTCTTTAAGGTAGTTTTTTACAGACATCTGTATTTACCTCCTTGTAGTTTATACATATGTTATTATAAAACAAAAATAACATAAATGCAAGCGATTTTGTTTAAATAATCACAAAAATATATTGCGACGTTACCGCCGCAATATACTCAAAAACTATTATATTGTTCCCGAAATTTTAAGAACAGCATATCCCGGTGTTACCGAAATTCTTCCGTCAGACTCACGCACATAAGTTGCCGCAGGCACGGTAACAATGCCGGGTATGGTGGAAAAAACTCC
>JAZSGA010000224.1:0-4381 GCA_045532495.1 Eubacteriales bacterium
ATTTATGCCAAGAGCGGAGTATTCCTTAAGCATTTTGTCCGAAAAAGAAAGATCGGGATCTGCATCAAATACATTTCCGTAAAGTCCGTGATATGAATATATCATTCTGGTGGAAAAACGCGGGGTGTAGCTGTGTGTACCGAGCGGAATTACTGCTTTCCCGTACTGTTTTGTCATGTCGGTTATTCTGTTAAGTCCGCGCAAAATGCCAATCTCATCCGAAGCGCTAACGGTTATGGCGTCTGCTGTTACTGTTACAGTGTGAGCTTCGGGTTTTGCTTGCACATCTTTGATAAGGGTTATAAAATGCTTGCTTCCGCAAAGTTTTGTTCCCCAAAGATTTTCAATATCATTCCTGAATCTGTCGGCAAAAAGCCCGGCACGCTCGAAGCCTGTGGTGTCTTTTATACCCCAGGTATCATCTGCAACAACGGTATTTTGTTTTTTGCTATATGGGTAAATTTCCGTTTCGTTTGTGAAAAAATCAAACGGCTTGCGCTCGCGCTTTTTGAAAAGTTTTGCCACTGTATCGTGTATTATTTTTGTTTGCCGTAATTGATCATCGTTGAGCGGCTCATATTTAAGGGGAGGGCAGTTGAATTTTTCTCCCATTTTTACCGATAAAAAGTCATCTTCCTTCAGAATATAAGCAAGCTCATCGGCGGTAATATCCAATAGCTGCATCAGCTGACTGTAGGGCAAAAGGTGCCAGTTTTGCTTGATTACAGTTATATAACCCCGGGTTTCCCATGCGCAAATGTCACTTTGCTCCGGCAGCCCCATAAGAGCGGCAAGCTCTTTTACATTCTGTTCTGTTGTACCAAGTACAACTGCCAGCTTTTTTAAGGGAATAAATTCCCAGTTTCTGAAAACAAATGCATGTAATCTTGTGGGAAAGTGCAAAAGTTCAATTCCGCTGCTTTTACTTATCGGAGGCAGAGTATAGGATTCCATCAGATCACCTCTTTTTTATAAAATAAAAGTTTGTATCCCAACAAGGTATATGCCTTGAATGGCGGAACATTAGCTTATAATCGGGGTACATTTCAAAAACACATTCTGGAATATCGAAATAATCCTCTGTGCGGTGGTATGCCGCAACACAAAGGTCGGGATGACAACGGGATATAAGCTCTTTCATCCCAAGCAGAGCTTTTTTGTCCGAGCCTTCGGCATCTATTTTGACATAATCCGCATGTGCTGTAACGCTGTCAACGGCAATTCCCTGCACAGTTACCGATTTTGCACCATCGTGGGAGGTTGTTCCTGCGCTGTTTCTGCCTGAACGGGAATAAAACTTTATTTCCTCATCACGGTCCCAGGCGGCGGCATTGAAAAGTTTCACCTGGCGTATATTGCAGGTATCGGCATACGCCGAAAGCTTTTTAAAATTGCGTATATCGGGTTCAAATGCAAGCACATCTATATTAGCGCCTGAAACGGATGAAAATTCCCGTATGGTATCGCCGTTATATGCTCCAATGTCTATATATGTGCAACCTTCCCTCGGGGCAAAAATATCACGGAAGCCTTCTGCGCTATCTGTTTCACATTCAAAAAGATACTCGGGTTTTCCCGTGATGCGGTATTTTAAAGCGCATATGTATGCATTTTTTGATGTGTCGTCATACAGCCTGTTATAAACCGCTTCAAATCTTGATATATTTGCGTTAAAGTATTCTTTATCAAGTATTCCATCGCCGAAAACCGGAACATCTGGGGCATACAGCTCACATTCTTCTGAAATTTTTATTATATTCTGCAAAACACTGTCCAGCTTTGTGCCGAAGCACACAAGCACTGTCACATCGCCCAGACGGGATTTGATATCGGAATAGCTTTCCACGGTATGTCCGTGGAATATCTTTTGCTTTTTGGGAACAAAACCGTCGCTGGCAAAAACTCCGCTTACGGTAATGTTTCGCTTTTCAAGCTCGGCTATTATTTTGTCTGCACCGTCGCCCATGCCATAAAGAACGATGGGTTTGTTGCTTTGTTTAAGGGTTTGCCACATGTCGGCGGATATATCATTGAAATGATCGGAAAAAATCATAAATGTACTTCCTTGGTTTTTGTGTATGATATAATTGTACAGCTTTTATATGAAAAAGTAAACAATTAACCAATAAAAAATATCAAAATTTTACCTTATCGGAAGCTATTGGTGATTGAATATTGAACGGTATTGTGCTATAATGATTTCAAGCAAAGCTTGAAATCAATGAATTGCCTTCGTAATGAATTGAAATCTGCGATTTCATGAATTGAGCCTGCGGCTCATGAATTGCACTAAAGTGCATTTAAAAGCAATTCAATTCATGGAGCGTAAGCGAGAATTCATGGCGGAACGCCAATTCATGACAACGATTGTTGTCAATTCATTTAATGGAGAAAAGATATGAAAGAGAATAAACTTGTAGATTTGACAAAACAATTTGCGGTTGATATTATAAATCTTTGTACTGAAATCAAAGAAAACAGAAGAAGTAATGTGTTGTTGAATCAACTCTTAAGAAGTGGAACAAGTATTGGTGCAAATATTCATGAAGCAAATTATGCTGCAAGTAAAGCTGACTTTATAAATAAATTTCAAATTGCATTAAAAGAATGTTATGAAAGCGATTATTGGTTAGGACTTTTTAAAGACACTAAAATGATAACCGAGTATGAATATTCTGATATGTATGAAAAATGCAGTAAAATTAGAAGATTACTTATTGCTTCTGTAACTACCGCAAAAACTAAGGAGAAATAATTTTGAGTTTGCGGACTTAATGGTAGCGGAAAGACAACGCTTGGAATAAAATTAGCTAACGCACTTGGTTTTCAATTTCTTAATGATGAAGATTATTATTTTTTGAAATCAGATATCCCTTTTTCTAAAAGTCGTACTGATGAGGAAGTAAGAGAATTTATTACCTCATATATCGAACAACACAAAAATGTTGTGCTTATCGCAACACGAGGAGACCTTGGAGATAAAATAAATTCGTTTTATGATTATGTTATTTATCTTTCTGCTCCTGTTGAACTTCGCCTTTCACGAATAAAAAAGCGAGAGTATGACAGATTTGGTGAAAGAGTATTAAAAGGTGGGGATATGTACGAGCAACAAAAGGTTTTTCATAATTTTGTTGCAGCTCGTACAACAGAAAAAATTGAAAAGTGGTTGAACACACTTTCATGTAGGGTGATAAAGTTAGATGGTTCAAAACCGATAGATGATAATGCTGAATTCATAAAAAACAGTTATGACTCTGCATCTTTCCTATCACCTAATTGTATAATAATTTCATCCAAGATGAAATTAACTAAGTTTGCCCTGACGGACAAGTGAAGTTACCTGAAGGTAGTGAAGTTTACTTCGTAAGTGAAGTGGCAAACTTAACTTCGCTGCGGATGCAACTTCACTTTGAACGAATATTCAACACTTCACATAAATATTTGGCATCTAAATCGTTCAGTCTTTACAGCAAGGATGTCAAAAGCAATAATATGTACCAATGTGAGAAACCGGTCAACGATGGCTGGCGGATGAGGAGTAAAAGAAATGAAATTTGAAGATATACATATCAGGGATCCGTTTGTACTGGCGGAAGATGGAAAATACTATTTATACGGCAGCAGGGGAAATGAGCTTTGGGGAAAGTGCACCGGGCTTGATGTATATGTCAGTTCCGACCTCAAAAACTGGTCTGAAGCTTGCCAGGTATTTACGCCTGCTGCGGATTTTTGGGCAGACATGAATTTTTGGGCTCCCGAAGTTCATAAATATAATGGTGAATATTATATGTTTGTCAGCTTTAAAAGCCGTGACAAATGCAGAGGAACGCAGATTTTAAAGTCGAGCTCTCCGATGGGACCTTTTCTTGTGCATAGTGACGGACCTGTCACTCCTTCCGAATGGGAATGTTTGGATGGCACTTTATATATGGAAAACGGTGTCCCTTATATGATATTTTGCCATGAATGGGCACAAATTGATGATGGAGAAATTTGTGCCATAGAATTGACAAAGGATTTAAAAAAAGCATCATCTGAACCGGTAGTTCTTTTTAAAGCTTCTGAACCTGTTTGGAGTGACGGGTATGAGCCTGATAAATATGTGACAGATGGACCGTTTATGTATCGTACACAAAACGGCAGACTTTTGATGATTTGGTCGAGTTTTACAAAAAAACAATATTGTGAGGCGATTTCATATTCTGACAATGGCAGCGTGTTTGGAAAATGGACACACGATGACAGGCTTCTCTTTGAAAAAGACGGAGGACACGGCATGTTATTTGAAACATTTGATAAATCGCTTATGTTTATTCAGCATTTGCCAAACAATACACCTTATGAAAGACCGTGTATTTTTAAAGTTATCGAAAAGGAA
>JAZSGA010000033.1:0-20617 GCA_045532495.1 Eubacteriales bacterium
GACGGAAAACCTGTGATTATTGATCCCGGCGTGGGCACCTACACCCGTTTTACCTTTGATATCAATTACCGCTACAAAATGTTTGCTTTCCGTACCGAGGATCACAGCCTGCCTGTAATAAACGGCAAAGGACAGTGGATAGAGCGTGAGCACCACGCCGATGATTTTACGGTGGATGAGCAAAACAAGAGCATTTTTGTGCAGCTTAAAAATGCATATGTCAACAAGGATGAAATAAAATCCTTTGTGCGCACAGCCAAAATTGACGGCGAAAAGGCAACGGTGTGCGATAAAATACAGCTTTGTGAGCAAGGATATGCCGAATTTGGTATGATGCTTTACAACAAGCCGCAAAAGCTTGATAAAAACAAATACCGCCTGGCAGAGAATGTTGTTGTAACATTCTCAAGCGAGTTTGATATTTCGGTGCAGGAGATACCCTTTGACGTGCAGTCGTTTGTAAAAGACTGGGGAGTTGACAGAATATATAAATTCTGCATAAAAAGCCCGGAGAACGTTACGGATATGGAACTGTGCGCCGAATTTACACATCAATAAACATATTTCGGACTGCGGCAGCTACGCCGCAGTCTGTTTTTTATAGGCTCGTGCTGCGTTTTTCGGGAGCTTCTGCTAAGCAGGCGAGGGGGTTAAAAAGGCAAAATCCGCTCACCGCAAAATATATTTGCAGTATAATGCGCCCATAACTCTTAATTTTTGTGGAATGGCACAAAATGTTGAGATTACACACAAAAATTAAATTCAAGTAATAGGAAAATTGGTAGAGTTCGTCGGTGTGCTGAAAATATTTTATGTTGGCTTTTTATATAACCGATGTCAAGTCTTTTATAATAAAAGCTCAAAGTTTTATAAAACTGTCAAACTTTTTTATAAAACGGCATCTATAAATCCAAATTTGTGTTTTTTATTGAAATCACTCCCTTTTTACGCTATAATATAAGAAAAGCAGCGTAAAGGGGGCGTTTGTCATAAGCGTAAAGAAAAAAGCGTTGGAATTACGGGCGAAACAGCAGCGGCAAGCCGAGCTTGATAAGATTGCCGAAACCCTGACACCTGAAGAGATAGAAAGACTAATTGCGGTCTATGAGAAAAAGACGGGGCGTAAAGCACTAAATCCAGCACCGCAGCCTAACAAGTTTGTGCAGTTCTTAAACCGACAGGATTTCCACATACTCTGTCCTTATTGTAAGGGCAGAAATTACTATTGCTTTTTGAAAACAAGGTCAAAAGTGTTGGTTTTATATCCCTGCTACCGAAAAAACTATAAATCTTAAGAAAAGAATGTTGAATCGATTTGCTATAGGGTGTACATAAATTGTCATAGACATTGAAAAATCGCAAGTTTTATGCTATAATAATTATTAATAAATTAAATATCACCTTATAATGGAGAAAAGTTAAATAAAGGAAGGGAAAAATATGAAAAAAGTTTTGAGTATTATGGTATGTTTGTTATTGTGTCTGCAATTTTCAGTGATTGCTTGTGCCGAAGAATATTCCGCCGAAGATATTTCTGAAAAACTATACTCTTTAGGATTAGTAAAGGGTGCGGGCACAGATGAATATGGAAATATTGATTTTGAATTAGATAGGCAAGCAACTCGAACAGAGGGTGTAATTATGTTAATTAGGCTATTGGGGTGTGAAAATGAAGCATTAGTTTCGGGTGCTTCTCATCCTTTCACAGATGTTCCTTTGTGGGCAGAAAATTATATTTCATACGCATATAACAGTGGATTGACAAAGGGAATATCAGAATCAAAATTTGGTTCGGAAGAAATAATAAGTGATAAAATGTATATCACTTTTATTCTGAGGGCTAATGGCTATTCAGATTTAAATAATGAGGATTTTTCTTGGGATAATCCATATGAATTGTCTAATTCATTGGGAATCACACATATTTCAAATAATGAAAAATTCCTTCGTTCTGATATGATGTTGTTAAGCTATACAGCATTATTTGCAGAAGGAAAAGATGGTCGAAAGTTATATGAATCATTAGTGAGCAAAAAGGTATTTACAAAAGAGCAATTTCAAGAGATATGTAATATCGATGGCGAAATGAATACAAATAAAGAAGACCCAGTCAAGGAAACTGCCAAGTGCGAACATAATATATCAGTGACGCCTTCAATAAAAGCTACTTGTTCGGAAGTTGGTTATACAGAGGAAAAATATTGTTCTATTTGTGGTGAAGTGTTGCAAAGAAGAAAACAACTTGCAAAGACAGAACACATATTTGATGAATGGAAAATTGAAAAAGAGGCAACCAATCTGTCTGATGGAACAAAAATTAGAGTTTGCACAAACTGTAATCATGTTGAAAGAGTAAATTACAAAACAAATATTGTTGTACCTGAAAGAATATCAATAAATAGCTCTATTACCATTGACAAAAATGATGTTATAACAATCATTCCAACTCTGACACCAAAAAATTCATACTCAAAATATATTTGGGAGTCTAGTGATGAAAGTATAGCAAAAGTAAATAGTGCAGGGAATGGAACCTCAGGAAATGTAACAGGGGTATCAGCGGGGGATGCGATAATAACTGTATATACAGAGAATGGATTGTCAGCAACTTGTGCTGTTAAAGTTAAGGATACTTCTTCAGCCTCATCACTTTCTGTAAATAAAACAATAACACTTGATAAGGGAGCTCAAAAAGATTTAACAATAAATTTAACTCCTGCAAATTCAAAAGCTCTATATTCAGCGGAATCAAGTGACGAAAGCATCGCTTCCGTATCTACCACAGGTGGTAGAACAGGAGTTAGGGTTCGTGGTGTTTCTGCAGGAAGAACTGAAGTAACAGTTTACACAGATGATGGACTGTCAGCAACTTGTACTATAATTGTTAATGGAGCGCCTGACCCAACAAGTATTACCATTCCAGAAAAGCATATAATGGACGGTGGCGAAACTTGGGATGTTCCTATATCAATAGAACCAAATGGGATATCTACTGTGTATAGTATAAAAACTTCCGATGCAGAAATAGTAAAAGTGGGAACAACTGGAGGAAGAACAGGTTGTAGAGTAACAGCTTATTCTCCTGGAACCGCAATAATAACAATATATACAGAAAATGGATTGTCAGCAACTTGTGAAATAACCGTACGATAAAAATAATATTATGGTGGCATCCTTGCGAAATGCAGGAGATGCCGCTATTTTTTTGTTCCAATAAAAATAGTTTGGACAGTTGTAAAAAAACATTAATCATGAACATAAAATTTTGAGAGACAGGCTCCTTTTTTACTGAGCGGAGTTATACAATTCATTGAAATGTTTGAAATGTTTGAGGAATTAGGAAAAATGGAAGCTGATTTCAAGTTCTAAAATTAAAAGGTGCAGTCAGTCAGTAATGGCTGGCTGTATTTTTTTGCCCATTTTTTTACGGTGTTGGAAATCGGTGCCGCATTTCAAGATAAATTTCATTTGGGCATAAAAATCCCGAAATTTTTTATCCAAATATTTTATATAAAATCCGTTGTTTTTTATAAATCAGTAAAGATATTTTATAAAAAATGTTGATGATTTTATAATTTTTTTACCCATACCAAAACAACCAACTTACCCAAATTTTGAACCTTTTTTAATGATGCGAACAGCGTTATTTGTTGTCATCTCAACATAAAAGTTTTTCCCACAGAAAAAAGGAGTTATGGGATAATGCGCAAAAGATTGACTTTTTTGCACATTTGTTATATAATATATAGTTGAACCAGTGTGCTGACAATAATTAATGAAAGGAATTATTTCCCCATGACAGCTAACGACGTAAATTTTAAGAACAGCATTGACGAGCTTATTGCTTATTACAACCTTCCCGGCCGCCTTGTTTCCTACGAAAGAACAGGCAGCGGACACATCAACGACACCTTCAAGGTTATTATGAGCGCAGGCGGCGAAAACGTGCCCTATATTTTTCAGCGTGTTAACGAAAACGTTTTTGCCAATCCCGAGCTGATAATGGAAAACCTCAAGGTGGTATCCGATTACATCGACAAAACCTTCGGCGCAGACAGCGAAGAAGCATCCATGATCCTTTACTTTGAAGTAAACAAGGACGGCACCAACTTTGCACGCCTTGCAGACGGTTTTTGGCGCGTTTCAAAATATCTCGAAGCCAATTCCTACGATGCTGTGACCGATGCCCGTGTACTTTACAACAGCGGCTATGCTTTCGGTAAATTCCAGGATATCCTTTCGGGACTTGACACGGCAAAGCTTGTGGAAACAATACCCAATTTCCACAACACCAGAATGCGTACCGAAGCATTTTTTGAAGGCCTTGAGCGCGATGCCGTGGGACGTGCTTCCACATGTATGCCCGAAATTGCCTTTTTTGAAAAGCACCGTTCCGATTTTTCGCGCCTTGTGGAGCTTCACGAATGTGGCATACTTCCTTACCGTGTAACCCACAACGACACAAAGATCAACAACATCCTCATTGATAAAAACGACGGCAGACCCATCCGAGTGGTGGATCTTGACACCGTAATGCCCGGCCTTGCCGCATACGATTTCGGCGACGCCATCCGCTTTGGTGCCAACTATTCCGTGGAGGACGAAACCGATCTTACCAAAGTCGGACTCAACTTTGAATATTACGAGCAGTTTACCCGCGGCTTTATTTCTGCCGCAAAGCCTTTCCTCACCGTTTCCGAAAAGGACAGCATGGCTCTTGGCGCCATGACCATGACATACGAAGTGGCATGCCGATTCTTGCTGGACTACCTCAACGGTGATAAATACTTCCGCATCCACCGCGAAAACCACAATCTTGAACGTGCAAGATGCCAGATACGTCTTTGCGAAGATATGATGGCGAATTACGGTGCAATGTGCAGCGCAGTAGATAAATACTACAACTGATAAATCCCTCGGAGGAATCCTATGAACACAGCTCAGGCAGTTAAAAACCTTTTTGAATACCATGCCGCACGCAAAATAGATCTTCATGCCCTAACCGTTTACTGCGACGGCAAAAAAATATTTTCGGGAGCGGCAAAACCGTACACCGTTTTTCAAAAAAACCACGTGTATTCTTTGAGCAAATCCTTTTGTTCCACAGCCGTGGGTATTGCCTGCGATATGGGATACCTTTCTCTCGATGATAAAATAACCGATATTTTCCCCGATAAGGTTCCGCAGGATCTTAACCCCAAAACCGCCTGCATGACTTTGCGCAACGTGCTTTCCATGAACACGGGTCACAGCGGATGTGTTATGACAAGGCTTCTGGCATCAGATGATCCGATAAAAAAGTTTTTAAGCCTTGAGCCGGAATATACCCCCGGCACCCACTTTGCCTACAACACAGGCGCCACATATATCGCTTCCTGCTGCGTTACCCAAAAAACAGGTCTTACCGTTTTGGAATTTCTTGAGCGCAATCTGTTTTGTCACATGGATATAAAGGATTCCGCTTGGTTTTCCGCCTGCGGTTATTCCGAAGGCGGTGTGGGTTTCAATGTGTGCTGCGAGGATGCCGCAAAGCTTGGGCTTTTGTACCTTGGCGGCGGCATGTGGAACGGCAAAAGGCTGCTTTCGCAGCAGTATATCGATCAGGCGCAAAGCTGTATTTCCGATAACACGGGCAACGGCAACCCCGATTGGTGCGCAGGTTACGGATTGCAGTTTTGGCGCAATTACCGTGGCGGCTACCGCGGCGACGGTGCTTTTGGTCAGGTATGCATTGTTTACCCGGAAAAGAACATTGTCATTGCCGCCATTGCCGAAAGTGGCGATATGCAGTCGGAAATGGACGGTTTCTTTGAGTTTATAAATGCTCTGGATGAGCACCCCACCCCCGTATCCGATGAGCTTGAAAGCTTTCTCGAAGGCTTTTACCCCGCAGGGGAATTTGCTGCCCCCGCAGAGCTTATGGGAAAAGAATACCTTATCGATCAAAACTCTTGCGGTTTTAAATATCTGCGTTTTGATAAAACAGATTGCGGCATGGATATAACCCTTTCCACCGCCGAGCATATAAACACAATAAAGCTTGTGTCGGGCAAATGGGTGCAGGGCACCATGCACGGCAACCGTGTAAAACCCACGCTGGACGATCTTACACCAAATCACGACCGTCCGCTGGAATATTACGCCTGCGCCACGGTAAGCAACGGTGACCTTTGCGTATCGATGCGTGCGGTAAATTGTCCGCACAACATAACCTATACCTTTGCCGCAAACGGCGAGAACATGGAAATTTCCCGCAGGGCAGGTTATTGCGGCGGTTACCATGAAAAATTCTTCGGAAAAGAACTTAAAATATGAAAAAAAGAATTCTTGCAGCGTTGAGCGGCGGCGTGGACAGCGCCGTCACAGCGCTGCTTTTGCAAAAAGAGGGATATGACGTTTCCGGTGCCACACTTATAATGTGCCCCGATGCTTCTGCCGAGGCGCAGGATGCCGCATTGCTGTGCGAAAAGCTGGGCATACCGCATACGGTGTACAATGTTACCGCGGAATTCCGCAGCACCGTAATGATGAGCTTTGCCAACAGCTATGCCTGCGGCGAAACACCCAACCCATGCGTCGAATGTAACCCAAAAATAAAGCTTGGCAAGCTGTGCGAAATTGCACGCAGCGGTGGCTTTGACTGTGTTGCCACGGGGCATTATGCCGTGTGCGGATATTCCGAAAAATACGGAAGGAAAGTGATTTCCGTGGCGGCGGATGCAAAAAAGGATCAAAGCTACATGCTGTGGAAGCTTTGTCCGTCCCAGGTGGAAATGCTTGTGTTTCCGCTGGGCGCATATGAAAAGCAGGATACCCGTGCCGTTGCGCAGGAACACGGACTTTCCACCGCCCACAAAAAGGACAGCCAGGATATCTGCTTTGTAAAAGACGGCTGTTATGCCGAGCTGGTGGAAGAACTTCTGGACAAAAAGTTCCCCCACGGCGAATTTGTGGACACAAACGGCAACGTGCTTGGCACCCACAAGGGTATTATCCGCTATACCACAGGCCAGCGAAAAGGTCTTGGGCTTTCGTTGCCCGCACCGCTTTATGTAAAACACAAGCAGGTGGAAAGCAACCGTGTGGTGCTTTGCCCCGAAGATCAGCTATACACTAACCGTGTTTTTGCCCGTGATGTGAATTTTCAGGCATTTGATACCCCCAAAAACGATGCGGAATTTGCCGCAGAGGTAAAACTGCGCTATTCCGCCAAAAGATCCCCCGCACGCATAATATACAATGCGGAGCAAAACAGCATGGAAATTTTATTCGAAACACCTCAGCGTGCCGCCACGCCCGGTCAGTCGGCTGTGCTTTACGATGCCGACGGCGTACTTTTGGGCGGCGGAATAATAACGGCAAGGTAAAAGCAAAAAAGCAGCCCGTCCCGTCGTGCGGCTGTGGGCGTAAATCCGTCCGCAGCCGTGCGGTGGGGTGGGCGACATTGTATAAAGGAGTACGTTTATGCATATACCGTCATCCTGCACGGCAGAAATTGCCCTTTTAACCTTTGATGAAGCACTGGATGCCGCACTTAAACCCCAAAGCGGCTACGATGCACAAAAATGGCTTTATGTTCCGCCATTTTACAGCGAATACCGTTACATATTGGGCACATCGGGCAAAAACCCCCTTATATGCATCGGCATAAACCCGTCCACGGCAGCACCCGATGATCTGGATAACACCCTTAAATCCGTGGAGCGCATTGCGCATTTCAACGGCCACGACAGCTTTATAATGTTCAACGTATATGCCCAGCGTGCCACAAATCCCGATGACATGGAACGTGAATGTAACAGGCTTCTTCATGCCGAAAACATAAAGGCGTTTGAGTATATCCTTTCCCGCTGTTCGGGCACTCCCTCGGTATGGGCGGCGTGGGGAGCCATAATAGAAAAACGCGCATATCTTCCGGCACTTATAAAGGATTTTGCTGATATTTCCAAAAAATACGGCGCCCGTTGGTATTCCTGCGGTGCCATATCAAAAAAAGGGCACCCCCACCATCCCCTTTATCTGCGTTCAGATACCGTAAAAGAGCCCTTTGATGTGTATAAGTATTTGGGTATGTAATAAAACAAAAACGGACGATGCCCTCATCGTCCCGTTTTTTGTGCACAATGTGCGGTTTGATACATCCCCTTTAATTATTGTAAAAACAATCTGATTCCCATTTTACGGGGTTTGTATCAATATATTCCCATATTTTTTGGTAATCCTTTTCACCACGAATTATGTGGTCATGATATGACCTTTGCCATATAGAATTACCAATTTCTTTTGTAACCATTGTTTTAAATGAACGAATTATGGTTTCTATGTTCTCCGTAGGGGACGATGCCCTCATCGTCCCGTGAAGAAACATGATCAAATGAATATGGTTGGGCATAATTACATATTTATCAACGGTTACATTTTCGTATTTGATATTTATGTTATTGATATATTTATCACATATCACGCCATAATTTGTTAAATAATTTTTCGGGACGATGCCCTCATCGTCCCCTACAATTTTAGACAATAACTGTTTTCTATCTTTTATACAGATTGTAATAAAATATGCTCCCGGCGTTGAATAATCATATCCTTTTAATCTTGTTGGTTTTCTCTCCGGTAAATCTTTTTTCATCTTTATAATGCTTTATAATGTGTTTGCATAACTTTTGCAGTTAAATACAGATTCACCCGTCAGGTCTGTGCATCCGCATTAATTTTAATGCCCTTTGCCAGCTTATCCGCATCGGAAATCAGCTTGTTTACGTTGTCAATGCTAACGTAGAATTCGCCGTTGCCGTTGAATGTGTAATAGCATTTGCGTGTTGTCATGCGGTAAAATTTATATTCGTATATCTTGCCTGCGTTGGTTTCTATTTTAAAGGTAAGCATCCAGTCGTCGGTGGGCTGTGTTTCGGCATAGCCTTCCATGTTGGTCATAAGGATAACTCTGTAAAATTGGCGGAAATTGTGGGTATCCACAGTTTCGCCGGTTTTTTCGTTGGTTACAACAAGCTCGGTTCCTTTTCCCGAAAGCTTGTATATATCCGCAAATCCCTTGCCCGAAACGCTTATGCGTGAAATATAGTCAATGTTCATGCCAAACAATGCAGGATTTATAAACTTAACTATATCCCAGTCAAGAAATTCAAAATGACTGCTTACCGAAGCAAGTCCTATAAAACCAAAATCCCTTGAAAGCACATAAATAAAACCGTCATCGGTGCGGTTGCCAAAGAATATGGCACGCTCCAGCCCGTCAAGAGTGTAATAAATTTCATAGGTGGGCTTGGTAAAGCCGTATGTTTCCAGGTTTTCGGGGGTTATTTCCGTAGTAACAACGGAATCCGCCGCAGGGGAGATCAGGCTTCTTAACACGGTATCGTAGTTTATATCCGAAGGCACATATCCCATGGGACATGTCATTGTGTATGCCCCAAAAGCGTCGCCTTCCTCGCGTTGATCCTCGGGTACAAATTCCACGCTTACAAACTCGCGCATATCCTTATAAAGGGAAAATTTTTCGGTGTAGTGATATTTTGAGCTTTCAAGGGGCATGGCAAGCACCTTGGAAAGCAGGCTGTAATCAGAGGTAAAAAGCTTGTTTGTGGTGGAAATAATGCCGTATATATTGTCATCCCCTGCCACCTTGCAGTAATAACCGTTGCCTGCCACCAGCTTATCGCCGATATAAAGCACATGGTTTGCACCGCTTGCCGTGGAAATTTTTACGGTGTAGGGGCTTTTTTCGCCGTTTATGCCGTATTCGTAATCGGCAAGGGGATCTGTAACATCCTCCATAACCACAATACCGCAGGCGGCATTTATGGCGGAAGTGAATGTGTTGGCATATGCCTGTGCTTCAAAGCCTTCAAGCAAAAGATCGCCCGTTGCGGAATGGCGGTAAATGCGGTATTGCTTTATGCCCTCCTTAAGCACGGTGAGCGATGACAGATTTTCTTCCGTAACATCGGGCAAAAGAGGACGTCTTGAATTAGTTTCGGTTTTTTCGGTAACATCCTGCTGCGGCGCACTGTCATTTGACAGAATAAAATAAACACCTGCCAGCAGCGCCACAACAACAAGGCCCGCAACAGTAAGTATTATATTCTTTTTACTCATAAACGCTTCCTCCGGATAAATACATATACACCAAATGCCAGCACTATAAGCGCAGGTATTGCGGCAACACGGAAAGTAAAGCTGCGTGCCGTTGCCATACCTATGCTGTCGATGGAGGTATCGCTGAACATTTTTGGCTGAATATCTATCGGAACCTTTTCGGTGCCCACAATGTTAAGAATACTGTAAACAAGGTCGGCGTTTGCCGATGAGCTTACCGCCATGTCGGTGTAAACAAAATCGGTGGAGCCGCAAACCACAACGTGGGCAAGCTTTTCGTACATGCCGTCGGGATAATCCAAAAAACTGGATATTGCGATAAGGGTCTGCTTGCCTGTCTGCACTGCAACGTTATCATCCAAAACCGTTGCTTCTGCCGAGGTGGTAAGCACGGGTGAAACCGTTTTGCCCGATACGGGTGTTATGGTAAGGGGAGTAGCTGAACTTACTATGGTGCGTGCGGAGGTGGTGCTTACACGGCGTGTTATTTCGTAGGAGTAAATACCCGTTCCGTCGCTCTGGAGATTGTAATTTGCAATAAGGCTTCTGCCATCGGTGGAAATGCTGTATTCGGGAGTTTCCTGAATAACAAGTCCGGGGGTGTAGCTTATACCCCATTCCTGCTGCAAATATTCACAAAGCTCGGGAAGGAATGGCGTTTCGTTATCTATGGCAACAAAAAGGTTGCCGTAGTTTTTAAGATATTTATCCAGCTTTGCAATTTCGTTTACACTGCCGGTTTTTTCGGCGGTGTATCCCAAAAAGTCACGCTTGGGGTTATCAATAATAACAAGTCTTGTGTTTTCGGGAATATCTGCCGTTGCAAGGTTAACCGTAATCAGCGATTCGGCGGTATCGTACCCTGCGTTCATAAGCACCTCCACAAGGGGAGTGGAAACCGCTTCGTCATGGCCTGTTATAAGCGCAACTTTATCGTTTGATGCACGGGTTACGGCAAGGATGGATGCGGTTATACGCATTTCGCCGTTAAAAGCCGCCAGGTTTCCGTCGGAATCTGCGCTGAAAAACGCGGTGCGACGCAGATGACGGAATTTACCGCTTTCGGGTGCATTTATAATAACATCGGTGTCGGAAAAAATGTCGCTGGTGGAGCGGCGGAACTTGTTTATTTCGCCGGGGTGGCGTGCTCTGTCCACAAATTTAACCGTTACGTTGGGGTAACTCAGCTCATATTTTTCTGCCAAAGTTACTATCATGGACATGTAGTTATCTTCAATAAGTTTGTCACGGTCACGGCAGAAAATAATCTCAATGCTGTCGGGAATATCCGAAAGTAATCCCGTGGTCACATCACTTATTTCATAACGCTGTTCGCTGGTAAGGTCGGCATAAAGACCTATTTTTGAATCCAGCAGCGAAATAATGCCGTTTATAAGCATGATTATTGCAATAAATATTGCGGTGAAAATAATGGCGGCAGAGCCGTATTTGAATCTTCTGTTGTTAAAAATGTTGCTTTTCATAATTTACCTCCCGTAAAGCTCAGTTCCAGCGGCGCATTTCGTAAATGCGTGTTGTAAGGAAGAGGAAAATTATGGCAAGGCTTATAAAGTAAGCCGTGGCAGGCACCGAGAAAATTCCGTTTGTAAAATAAGCAAATCTGTCGATAACAGAAAACCATTTTATAATTTCACGGATAACGGGGCTGTTGATAAAAGAGGGAAGCAGCCACACCAAAAGCATCAAAAGTATAACGCAAAAAGTGGTAACTGCGGATATAACCTGATTTTCGGTGAGCGATGACATAAACACGCCAATGGCAATAAATGCCGCACCCACAAGCAAAATACCCACAACGTTACCCATGATCTGTGGGAAATTAAGCGCTTTTCCCGCAACGCTGCGAAGGGTTAAAAAGTTTATAAGGCAGGAAACTGCAAAAGTGCCTGCATAAAGTGTAAATGCGGCGGCAAATTTTGCAAATACAATGCCAAAAATGCTCACGGGCGATGTAAGCAGAATTTGCTCGGTGCGTGTTTTGCGCTCCTCCGAAAAAAGCTTCATGGTGAGCAGGGGAATAAGCACCGTAAACATAAACAGCATTACGGTAAAATAAACGGTGGAATCGGTGGTGCGCATCCATACGGTGGTGAACGAAAACAGCACGCCCGAAATTGCCAAAAGAACGGCTATAAAAATGTAGCCCGTGGGCGAGGTAAAATATGCGTGCATTTCACGTTTGAAAATAGGATACATATTATTGCACCTCCTTTTGCTGCTTTTCGTCGATTATGGAAATAAATACGTCTTCAAGGTTTGCCTGGGCACTTTCAAGTCCTATAAGCGGCAGCTGTGCCTGTGCAAGTGCATAAAACATGGGCTTGCGGATCTCAATGGATGCATCCGCTTCGATGGAGTATTCGTAACTGCCTTCCTCACGCTCGGTAACGGCTTCGGCACGGATAATTCCGTCCACGCCGTTAAGCGCTTTAAGCACGGTTTTTGTATCGCCGCATATCTTTGCGGTATATTTGCGTGCGCCTTTTACGGCACGTCCTATTTCCGCCGTGGGCTCATCCGCCACAAGGGTACCCTTGTTTATAACGATTATTCTGTCGCACACAGCCTGCACTTCGGGCAGAATGTGGGTGCTTAAAATAACCGTGTGCTTTTCGCCCAGCGAGCGTATAAGGTTGCGTATTTCAATTATCTGCTTTGGGTCAAGACCAACGGTGGGCTCATCAAAAATAAGCACCTTGGGGTTGCCCACCAAAGCCTGCGCAATACCCACACGCTGACGGTAGCCTTTGGAAAGATGACCGATAATGCGGTCGTAAACATCGCCTATTTTAACAACTTCGCAAATTTCGGCAAGATGCTTTTTGCGGTTGAGCGTGCAATGCTTTAGATCGTATACAAAGTTTAAGTATTCCTTAACCGTCATATCAAGGTAAAGGGGCGGCTGCTCGGGCAAAAAGCCGATTTTGCGCTTTGCTTCGATGGGGTTTTCAAGGATATCCACACCGCCTATTTTTGCTGTGCCCGATGTGGCGGAAAGGTAGCCGGTAAGAATGTTCATGGTGGTGCTTTTGCCGGCACCGTTGGGGCCAAGAAATCCCACTATCTCGCCTTCGTTTACCTTGAAGGAAATATCGTTTACCGCATAAAGATTGCCGTATTTTTTTACAATGTTGGATATTTCGATCATTTTATTGCAGTTCAGTCCTTTCGGAATAATATTGGCATTTTAATTCAATTTAAAATTATACCACTCATTTATTAATTCATTTTGAACAACCCCAAAAATCTTTGACCTGCTTGTGTGATACCAAGGTGAAAAGCCACAGTTTGCAGGAAAAAAACAAAATATTTTCGTAAATTCTGCCTTATTGACTCTAAAAGTGTTTTAAAAAGGCTGTTTGTATATTATATTACATCTTTTTATGGTGTGTTTTGCGCCTGTTTTGTATATATTTTTCCTATATTTTACAACGGGGGGATAATATGGATTTTTCTTATGCCGAACTTCAGTACCAACGTGAAAAGGAACAGCTTTCGCCGTATGCCTTTCACTCCTGCAACACCGAGGGCAGAATATATCCCATTGACAAATGTGATCTGCGCACGGATTTTCAGCGTGACCGCGACAGAATAATCCATGCAAAATCCTTCCGCAGGCTTATGCATAAAACACAGTGCTTTTTATCTCCCGAAGGAGATCATTACCGCACACGCCTCACCCACACACTCGAAGTTTCGCAGATAGGCAGAACAGTTGCACGCCTTTTGCGGCTCAACGAGGATCTTGTGGAAGCGGCATGCCTGGGGCATGATCTGGGTCACACACCCTTTGGTCATGCAGGCGAGCGGGTGCTGGATTCTTTATGCAAGGACGGCTTTGCCCACAATCAGCAATCCGTGCGTACCGTAACTTTACTTGAGCGTGACGGCATGGGGCTTAACCTTACCGTGGAGGTAATAGATGCCATTTTGTGCCATACAGGTCCCGTGGCGGCAAAAACGCTGGAGGGCAGGCTTATAAAATATGCCGACCGCATTGCCTACATAAACCACGATATTGACGATGCCATACGGGCAGGAATTCTTACCGACAGCGCCATCCCCGCAAAATACAGCCGTGTGCTGGGCAACAACCATTCCACACGCATAGATACCATGGTAAAAAGCCTGGTTTCGGGCACAATGAAAAACTTTGAAAACGGCATCGCCGCACTTTGCATGGACGATGATGTTGAAGAAGCCACCCTTGGCCTGCGTGAGTTTATGTTTGAAAACGTTTACATAAACAGCAAGGCAAAAAAGGAAGAAGGCAAGGCGTGCGAGCTGTTGGCACGCATGTATGAATATTTCAGCAAAAACCCCGACCGCATGCCCGAGGATAACAAAAGATATCTCGATGAATTCGGCGTGGACCGTGTTGTTGCCGATTATATTGCCGGCATGACCGACCGCTACGCCCTTGAAACATACAACGAACTTTTTGTACCCAAAATGTGGGGCAGATAATATACCCCCTAATAAAAACCAAGAAAGGAGCACAGCCATGGCATATCCGCAAAGCTTTATAGAAGAGCTTAAAATGCGCAACAACCTTGAAACCGTAATAGGCAAATATGTGGATCTTAAGCGTGCGGGAAGCAATCTTACCGGCTGCTGTCCTTTCCACAGCGAGCGCACACCGTCCTTTACCGTTTTTCCCGAAAAAAACTTTTACTGCTTCGGATGCGGTGCAGGCGGAGATGTTATAACCTTTATAATGCGCATTGAAAATCTGGATTACCCCGGAGCCATAAGATATCTTGCCGATGCCGCAGGCATAGAAGTGCCAAAGGACGAGGACTTTGTTCCCCATAAAAAACAGGAAATTCTTACCCGTGAGCGCAATTATCTTATGAACACCATTGCCGCAAGGCATTTCCACAGCAATCTCATGTCGCCCGAGGGAGCCGAGGCGCTGCAATATCTTTACGACAGACGCCTTTCGCCGGCCACCATCCGCAGATTCGGGCTGGGATACGCAAAAAACTCCTTCGACGATCTTTACAAAAAGCTGACAAGCGAAGGTTTTACCCTTGACGAAATAAAAGAAGGCTTCCTTTGCGGCATATCCCAACGGGGCACCCCCTTTGATATGTTCCGCAACCGTGTTATTTTCCCCATAATAGATACCTCCGGCAGAGTTATTGCCTTTGGCGGCAGAGTAATGGACGATTCCAAGCCAAAGTACCTTAACTCCTCCGACACCCCGGTTTTTAAAAAACGCAGCAATCTTTTTGCACTTAACTATGCCAAAAACGCATGCCTGGGTGCAGAGGGAGCCACGGGTGACCGTGCAAAATCCGGCGAGCTTATACTGTGCGAAGGATATATGGACGTTATTGCCCTGCATCAGGCAGGCTTTTCCGGAGCGGTGGCAACGCTTGGCACAGCAGTAACTCCCGAACAGGCAAGGCTTATATCACGCTACGCCAAAACCCTTTACGTTTCCTACGATTCCGACGAAGCAGGACGCCGCGCCGACGAAAAGGCAATAAAATACCTGGGCGAGGTGGGCGTTGAAGTAAAAATATTGAAAGTTACCGGCGGGGCAAAGGACCCCGACGAATACATAAAAAAATACGGCCCCGAAAGCTTCCGCAAGCTTATGGGCGGTGCCAGCGGTCAGATAGATTACCGCCTGGATTCCATAATGGCAAAGTATAACCCGGATATCCCCGAAGAAAAGCTTTCCATGATAAACGATGCGTGTGGGCTTATAGCCTCCATACACTCCGAAATAGGCAGAGAAGTTTACATTCTGCGCCTTTCGGAAAAAACCGGTATAAACCGTGACACCATATCCTCTGAAATAAAACGCCGCACACGCAAAAACAACTATGCGCAAAAACAGCAGATAGCCAAAAACGGCGAGGAGCTTTTGCGTCATTACGGTGACAGGATAAATCCCGATGCCATGAAGAGCGTGCGGGGAGCGGAAACCGAAGAGCATATCATCGGCCTTTTGCTGCTTTATCCCGAATACATGGAGGTTGCCGTAAAAAACATTGCAGAGGACGATTTTATAACAGATTTCAACCGCAGCGTGTATGCCCGGCTTGTTGCATTGCATGCATCCGGCGGATTTGATATATCATCGCTCAACGAGCATTTTACCCCCGAGCAGATGGGACGCGTACATTCCATGTACCGCCGCCGCAAAGCACTTACCGTAAACGATACGGGTATTTTATTGCAGCTTTGCAAAACATTAAAAGAAGAAAAACAAAAGCTTTCTGCTCCCCGCGGCGAGGATATGACGCTGGAAGAGCTGGCGGAATACATCGCACGCAAATCGCAGAAGCAATAATGTAAAATCAAGCCGATGGCTTACTGAAAGGTTAGGAACAAAAAATGGCAAAAACAAAGGCAGCCGAAAAAAACGGCGGCGACAAGGAAAAGAAATCAGAAATTTTACAGCTTATCGAAAAGGGCAAGGCAAAGGGTTCTCTTACCACCGAAGAAGTTCTTGAAGTGATAGACGAAACCGATCTTGACGTTGAACAGATCGAAAAACTTTATGAATCCTTTGAGGAAATGGGCATTGAGATCACCGGATATTCCGATGCGGATATTTCGCTTGACGAAATTGCCACAGCGGACCTTGACAGCTATGACGAAACCGAGGATGACGGCACTTTTTCCCAGGACAGCTTGCTTATTGATGACCCGGTGCGCATGTACCTTAAGGAAATAGGCAAAGTAAACCTGCTGGATACCGAAACCGAGCTGGCGCTTGCCGAAAAAATGGCAAACGGAGATGAAAATGCAAAAAATATACTGGTGGAAAGTAACCTGCGTCTTGTGGTAAGTATTGCAAAGCGCTATGTGGGACGCGGCATGTTCTTCCTTGATCTTATCCAGGAAGGAAACCTTGGTCTTATGAAGGCTGTTGAAAAGTTTGACTATACCAAGGGCTACAAATTCTCCACCTACGCCACATGGTGGATCCGTCAGGCAATAACCCGCGCCATTGCCGACCAGGCGCGTACCATCCGTATTCCCGTACATATGGTTGAAACCATAAACAAGGTGCTCCGTGTTTCCCGTCAGCTTCTTCAGGAGCTGGGACATGAGGCCTCCACCGAGGAAATTGCAAAGGTAATGAACATGCAGCCCGAAAAGGTGCGTGAAATAATGAAGCTTGCACAGGAGCCCGTAAGCCTTGAAACCCCCATAGGCGAGGAAGAAGACAGCCACCTTGGCGATTTTATTCCCGATGACGATGCTCCGGCACCGGCAGAGGCGGCTTCCTACACATTGCTGCGTGAACAGCTTAACGAAGTGCTCCACACCCTTACCCCCCGTGAGGAGGAAGTGTTAAAGCTCCGTTTTGGTCTTGAAGACGGCAGAACACGCACCCTTGAGGAAGTGGGCAAGGAGTTCAATATCACCCGTGAGCGTATCCGTCAGATCGAAGCAAAGGCGCTGCGCAAACTGCGCCATCCCAGCCGCTCAAAACGTCTTAAAGATTACCTTGACTGAGGAGGTTGCAGCCAAATGAAAAAATACGGAATAATAGGTGCAATGGACAGCGAGATCACCGCTTTTTGCCGTGATTTTAATGCCACCGAAACAAAACACGCAGGTATCCTTTGCGGCACCTGCGGCGAAAACGAAATATACATCTGCCGCAGCGGCATAGGCAAGGTAAACGCCGCCATTGCCGCACAAAGGCTTATTGACCTTTGCGGCGTTGAATATGTAATAAACTCAGGCGTTGCCGGCGGTGTGGCAAAGCAGCTTAACAAACTGGATATAGTAATTTCAAATAAGCTTGCCTACCACGATTTTTCTCCGCTGGATCTTCTGGAAAAATATCCGCCTTACGCTTCACTTATGCAGGCGGATGAAGAACTTATACAAAAGGCAAACGAAGCCTGCAAAAAGCTTAATGATGAGCTTTGCGCCAAGGGCAAGCCGGCGTTTTGTGCCCACAACGGCACCGTGGTTTCGGGTGATTGCTTTGTAAGCTCTTCGGAAAAGGCAGAACAGCTCCGCCACGATTTTGATGCCCTGTGCACCGAAATGGAAGGCGCAGCCATTGCCCATGTATGCAAGGTAAACGGCATACCCTTTGTAATTATCCGCGCCATTTCGGACTTTGCGGATGAGGATGCCGAAAATTCCTTTGACAGCTTCGAGATCGTTGCGGCAGACCGTGCTGCATTTATCGTAAAAGAAATTGTTTTACAATAAAATATAGGACAGGAGAAAAAAGCCATGACAAAAGCATCCTCTGGCAAAAAAAGCACATCTCCGGAAAACAGCATAATAAACACCCTGGCAGACGCTCTTACCGAGCGTGCCAAAGCAACGGGTTCACTTTCGGGATCGGATATACTTGACTGTATAGACGATGCCCACATTACAATTGAACAAATTGAAGCGCTTTACGATATCCTCGAAAGCAGAGGCGTTGAAATATCGGATTTTACCGATGAAGAGGCTTTGCTTAACGATATAATCAACGAGGACGAAAAAGAAGAAAAAGACGAGTTCGACGACGAGTATTCCGAAGCCGAAACCGATTTTTCATCGGTAAACGATTCCGTAAGAGTTTACCTTAAGGATATAGGCAAAATAAAACTGCTTAGTGCCGACCGCGAGCTTGAGCTTGCCGAAAAAATGGCAAACGGTGACGAAGAGGCAAAAGCAGAAATTATCGAAAGCAACCTGCGCCTTGTGGTAAGCGTTGCAAAAAAATATACAGGCAGAGGCATGCCTTTTCTGGATCTTATCCAGGAGGGAAACATAGGTCTTATGAAAGCCGTGGAAAAGTTTGATTACACCAAGGGCTACAAGTTTTCTACCTACGCCACATGGTGGATACGTCAGGCAATAACCCGTTCCATTTCCATCCATGGCAGAACAATACCCCTGCCCGTACATATTGTCGAAAAGATCAACAAGCTGCGTCAGATATCACGCAATGCCATGCAGCGGCTGGGCCGTGAACCCAACGATGCGGAAATTGCCGAGGAAATGGGCTGCTCTGTGGAAAAAGTGCGTGAAATTATAAAATACGCCCAGGATCCCATAAGCCTTGAAGACCGTGTTGGCAAGGAAGAAGACAGCGTTATAGGCGATTTTATCCCCGATGCAAACGCTCCCGATCCCGAAGAAATAGTTTCTCAAAGGATCCTGAGAGAAAAAATAATGGAGGCTCTGGATAGCCTTACTCCGAGAGAATCCAGCGTTATAAAAATGCGCTTTGGTCTTATTGACGGAAAAGTGCGCACCCTTGAAGAGGTTGGTGAAGAATTTGACATCACCCGTGAGCGTATCCGTCAGATCGAAGCAAAGGCGTTGCGTAAACTGCGCCATCCCAGCCGTATAAAAATGTTTAAGGACTACGGTACGGGCAATTAATCACTCCGCCGAGGTTCTTTTACAATGATTAAATCCAATTCTCACGAAAAACACAGATCACGCATTAAAAAGCGCTTTCTTAACGAGGGGCTTTATACCCTTAACGATCAGGAAGTTCTTGAAATGCTTTTGTATTACGCACTTCCCCGCAAGGACACGGCACCGCTGAGCAAATTGCTGCTTGAACGGTTTATAACCGTTGAACGTGTGCTGGAGGCAAAAACCGAAGCCCTTTGTGCCATACCCGGAATCTCGTATCACACAGCGGTGCTGCTTAAAATGGTTCCCGAAATTGCCGATCGCTTCAGCTTTAAACTGGCGCCAAAAGTGCCGGTAAACCTGCGTGAATATGCCGCCGCGGGCGAATATTTTGTTTCACGGTATCTTGAAATAGATGCCGAGGAAATCCACCTTGCCTGCCTTGATAACGCCATGAATGTAATGACCTGTCAAAAGATCGCATCCGGCGATGTAAATACCACCAAGGTAACTCCGCGCAATCTTACACGCATAGCTATCAAAAACGGCGCAAGCTTTGTTATTCTGGCACACAACCACCCCGGCGGTGTGCCGTTGCCGTCCACCATGGATCTTAATGCCACAAGGGAATTTTCTGCGGCGCTTAACACCGTGGGTATTCCGTTGGTGGAACATTTTGTTGTGGCAGGCAAAAAATACGTAGGGCTTGTAAATATGAATTCTTCCTTTGATAAATTTTTCAAGGACAACAATTTGTAATATCCCTTCTGCCGCGGCTTTTTGCTGCGGCGAAAATCTTTTTCCCTAACAAAAACTGCCCCGAAAGGAGAAAAAACATGATAAAACGTGCAGCCGGCGTGCTTATGCCCATATCCTGCCTGCCCGGCGAATATTCCATAGGCTCATTCGGCAGGGAAGCACTGCGCTTTGTGGACTTTTTAAAAGAATGTGGCTTTACCTACTGGCAGGTATTGCCCTTTTGTATGGTGGATGAATGTAATTCGCCTTACAAATCCTATTCCGCGTTTGGCGGAAACCCATATTTTATCGACCTTGACATCCTTGCATCCAAAGGACTTGTAACGGATGCGGAGCTTGAGGAGTACCGTCAGCAAACACCTTACAG
>JAZSGA010000063.1:0-7500 GCA_045532495.1 Eubacteriales bacterium
GATGACAGGCTTCTCTTTGAAAAAGACGGAGGACACGGCATGTTATTTGAAACATTTGATAAATCGCTTATGTTTATTCAGCATTTGCCAAACAATACACCTTATGAAAGACCGTGTATTTTTAAAGTTATCGAAAAGGAAGATTCATTGTTTATTGAATAGTTTTCTTGTATAATAAACCTAATTTATCAGAGGATATAACGTGGCTTTATATAAATTTGATAAAGCGCAAAGTTTTTTGTAAATTATAAATTGAATTTTTGCAGGCTAAAGGAGGATGAAAAATGCCATATAAAATATTGACACGTATAATAGCAGCCTTTGCTGCTTTGTGTATTTTGCTGCCCATGACGGCTTATGCCATTCCATATGATGAATACATGAGCGGCAGGTACGAATACACCGATGTTACATACAATCTTGCACCCGGTCTTAAATATACCGAAACTTTGACCGAAAATGCCAAATACGGTGTTGAACGCTCGTATATTTACGAGTATACTCCCATGCAGGGAACTGCTATAGTTCCGTCATACGGCAGTTATGTTTACGGTACCGAATCTTTGGGAACAATAACAAAAGAGCTTGAGCTGGACGGAAAACGTGTTGTTGGCGGTATAAACGGAGATTTTTATATCATGTCCACGGGTGTTCCGCTGGGGGCAATGATTGTTGACGGCGAGATTGTAACATCCGACAGCGGATACACAGCTATGGGGTTTGATGCGTACGGAAATGCGTTTATTTCAAAGCCCAACCTTGTAACATCAATCACGGGCGAAAATGTGTCTGTGAACGTGGGGCACATCAACAAAACGCCATATGAGTACAGTCTTTATCTTCTGACCGACAAGTTTGATCAGACAACGCGTTCCGCAAAGCCTGCTTCCGAGTATATACTTGTGCCGTATTCGGCGGTGGAGGTGTTTGCCTCGGCCGAACAGGTGCTTCCCGAAGAAGAAGGCAAAAAGTACGTTTATGTATATGCGGATGTGCCATCTGACACAACCGACCAACAACCTGCGTATTATGCAAAAAGATATACTGTTTGCGACACCAAACTTACCGTGGGATGCAGTATCAATGTGGTGGTATCCGAAATAAAAGAAAATTCTACAAACTCCGAAATCCCGGCGGGATGCTTTGTGCTTACCGCCGAAAATAACAATCAGCTTTATCTTACCGCCGCTATCAAAAAAGGCGCGGAGCTTACAGTTTCCGTGAGCGGTGAGGCAGGTTGGGATCAGGCAGTAAATGCCATTGGTGTTTACGGTGGATACATTCTGCGCGACGGTGAATACTGCGACGATGTGGAAATTGACCATTACCCTTATGCAAATCCGCGCACAGCGGCAGGAATAACCGCCGATGGCAAAGTTATCTTTTACTGTGTGGATGGCAGACAGGATTCCAGCGGAGGGCTGCGAATAGATCAACTTTCCCATGAACTAAAAAATCTTGGATGCGTTACCGCCATAAATCTTGATGGTGGAGGGTCTACCACGGCATATGCGGCTTTGCCCGGAGATAAAACCTCTACACTCAAAAACAGCCCCTCGGGAATTTTTGAGCGCAAAACAGCAAATTCCATACTGTTTGTCAATACTTTAAGCAGTTCCGGTGTGCCTGCGCACTATAACATAATACCAGAAAAACCGTATGTTATGGCGGGCGGAAGTAAATATACTCTTGGCAAACCCGTTGCCACCGACTATGTGATGTACCCCGTGGAGCTGCCTGACGATCTGAAATATGAATACTATACCGATCCCCAGCAAACAGATTCGGTTATTGTGGATGGCAACACTTTTGTATCGGGCAACATATGCGGCAACGTGAATATTTATGTGAGAATATACGAGGGTGATACCTATACACAGCATCCTGCAGGAAGTATATGTGTGCTTTTTGAGCCCCAGTATTTTTCGGTGGGTGAGGCGGAATATGAAATATCTCCCTTTGAAAGCTTACAGCTTTCGTTGAATGCTTCATACCACACAGCTCAGATTTATTACGATAAAGATTCTTTGCGTTGGAGTATTCCAGGCACGGTTATCGGCAGGGAACAGCTTTATGCCGACGGTTTTTATGATATTGCGCAGGGCGAAACCCTTGAAAGCGAAAAGCTTTCTATAAACAGTGACCTCGTAATTACCCCTAAAATCCATGGAGAAACATTGGAGGTAAAGGCAAAATTCGGAAGCCTTGAAGCTCCCGTATCCGTAAAGGTAAAGGAATTCCCATATAATGACAGTTTTGGACACTGGTCTGCACCTTATCTGTATGAAATATTTGAATACGGTTTGATGCAGGGCGAGCCTGACGGAGATAAAATGGCTTTCCGTCCCGAAAGAACTCTTACCAAAACCGAATTCCTGATCATCCTTGCAAGGGTGCTTGATCCTTATGTGGATATGGATGCGGCGGAAGGATTTGAAACCGTCGAAACCCAGCCCCCCACAGTGGATCCTTACGCTCCTGTTGTAGAAAATACCGTTGAAACGGTGCCCAATATGCCCGAAACCGAGGTGCCTGACGATACTGCAACAGAATATATTCCCGGACTTTTTCCCGTTGAATATCCCGATTCGGTATTGAGTGATTATGCCGATGCAGCAGAAATTCCCGAATGGGCAACAAAGTATTATGAATCGCTTTCGTTCAGCGGTTTACTAGATATAATTGCCGTTGCCGACGAAACGGGTGCCAAATATCTGCATCCCAATCAGCCTATAAGCCGCCTTGAAGTGCTTCGCACCCTCGGAGCGCTTTGCGATGAGGCGCAGGCAGATTTTGTGACAGTGTTTGCGGATGGAGCAGAATTGTTGACGGATGAATACTACGGCTATATTAACAACGCATTGGCGTTGGAGCTTTTTGCTGGTTACGAAGACGGAACACTGCGTCCGCAGAATAACCTTACCCGTGCCGAGGCAGCTACGGTAATTCTCAGATATTACACCAATCCCAAACTTAAATGATTTAATCATCCTATCCGAATATAAAATCGCTTTTGGCAAATAATAATGCCGGAGGCGATTTTTTTATGCTTATAAAATACAGCAGTGTTTTTTGGGCAGTGTTGGCAGCGGTGATTCTTGTGTGCGAAATATATGTGCCATACAGAAAAGGCGTTTTTGGTTCATTTTTTGTGGCATCTGTTGCTAATATTCCGCTGTCTGATGCGGTTAAAAGCCTGTTTTTTCAATGTGTGCTGTTTATATTGATGTCTATGTTCTGTTATGCAATAATTACATTTATTCAGTATGCAATGAAGCATGTTGGGAAACGCATGTATGCGGATGTAATTGCTCAATGCAATATAAACATAGACAGTTACGGCTCGGTTTTTTACGGTGCCGGAAACTATATAATAAAAAACACTTACGGTACAGCAATCAAAAAAGGTCAGGTGATCCGTATTGATAAAAATGATATACTGAACGGAGAAGGGGATGATAGAAATGCTTAATAACACTTATGTGTCGCAAAGAGGTGCCATGGATTTTGGCAAACGTATAAAAATACATTCTGCGGCAACAGTGGGCGGAAAGCTTGAAAAACAAGGACCTTTGGGCAAGTATCTTGATATTTACTGCGAGGATGAAAAAATGTCGCAGGATACATGGGAAAACGCAGAAAGCGAAATGTGCCGTATGGCACTGGATACGGCACTTTCAAAAGGTAAACTTACGGAAAAGAACGTGGATTACCTCATTGCGGGAGATCTTATGAATCAGTGCACGGGTGCGGCATACGGACTTTCGGAATTTGATATACCTTATTTCGGTCTGTACGGTGCATGCTCCACATTCGCAGAAGCGGTTATATTGGGCTCCTGCCTTATAAGTTCGGGGAATGCAAAATGTGTTGCCGCTGTGGTATCGTCACATTTCTGCACCGCCGAGCGTCAGTTCAGGTATCCCCTTGAATACGGCTCTTTTTCGGAAACCACGGCACAGAATACCGTTACGGGAGCAGGTGCGATTATTCTTTGCGAGGCTTGCGAAAACGAAGAAGGGGTATACGTAAAAAGTGCGATGCCGGGAATTGTGTGCGATCGTGGAATAAAGGATGCGGCAAATATGGGCGGTGCAATGTGTACAGCGGCGGCTGACACAATAATGCGGTACTTTGATAAAAGCTCTTTTACACCTTCGGATATTGACATGGTAGCCACAGGTGACCTTGGAAAAGAGGGGAGAGCAATGGCGTTTGATATGATAAGCCGCAAGCATCCATTGCCTGATAACAAATTCTGCGATTGCGGCACGTTGATATATGATACAGAAACCCAGGATGTGGGCTGCGGAGGATCGGGATGCGGCTGCTCGGCTTTGGTTTTTTGCGGATATTTATTTGAATCGCTCAAACAAAAAACAATAAATAATTGCCTTCTGGTGGGAACAGGCGCAATGATGAGCCCCCAAAGTATTCTTCAGGGGCGTTCCATTCCTGCCATAGGACATCTTGTGCATTTTGAAAGAGGGTGAACTTTTGAATTATATTTATGCGTTTGTCTGCGGCGGAGCCATATGTGTTGTGGCGCAGATCCTTATTGACAAAACCAAGCTTACGCCTGCCCGTATCCTTGTATCTTACGTGGTGGCAGGGGTTATACTTTCAGCAATTGGAGTTTATAAACCCTTTGCGGATTTTGCGGGGGCAGGTGCAACTGTGCCGCTTACGGGTTTTGGGCATTTGCTGGCGCAAGGGGTGCAGAAAGCCGTGGATGAAAAAGGCGCCATAGGTATTCTCACGGGTGGTCTTACCGGGGCGGCGGCAGGAATTTGTGCCGCAATACTTTTTTCTTTTGTTGCTTCGTTGATATTCAAAGGAAAAAGAAAAGGATGAAAAAAGACGGCAGGTTACTGCCGTCTTAATATCAGGTCTTTTAGTCTGTTACGGTTACTTTTTTCATAACCTGGTCAAATCTCGGTCTGTCTGCTCTTCCTGTGGCGCAGTTTGCAATTTCGTCAAGCACATCAAAACCGTCGGTCATTTTTCCGAAAGCGGCATACTGACCGTCAAGATGAGGGGCATCCTCGTGCATGATAAAGAACTGTGAACCTGCTGAATCGGGGTTCATGCTGCGTGCCATGGATATTACTCCGCGGGTATGCTTGAGATCGTTTTTGATTCCGTTGGCGGCAAATTCGCCCTTTATGCTGTATCCGGGGCCTCCGCATCCGTTGCCGTCGGGGTCTCCGCCCTGAATCATAAATCCGCATATTACACGGTGAAAAATAAGACCGTCATAAAAGCCGGCGTTTGCAAGCTTTTCGAAGTTTTCTACGGTTATGGGAGCAATTTCGGGGTAAAGCTCAAGAGTCATTGTTTTGCCGTTTTCCATTTCAATTACAGCTGTTTTCATAATAAAATATCCTTTCAGAATAAACTTGACTATATTTTACCATCAAGGCTCGTCATTGTAAAGTCATATATTGAAAATTTTAATTAAAAAAATGAAAATGATACCCATAATAATTCCCGAAACAGTCCTGAAGCGCAGATATGTTCCGATGCCCACATCTGTGTCGGATAAAGCGGATTTTATCTGGAATATTACCGATATACCGCCGGTTGAACATATAAGGCACAAAAGAAGCTCTTTAAAAGGATAATCAAAACAACCGTAGGAAGATACTGCATAGGTTATTTCAAATATACCGCTTATCAGCGCTGACATTATTGCGTTTGCACTGATACTTGATAGTATGGTGTTTGTAAGATCTGCCGCCAGGGAAAAGAACAGCACAAAGCCGCACATCTGGGCAAAAATCTTGACAGAGACTTTTATGCTTTCGGTTACCGATGTTTTTTGTGTAAAAGTGCAGGGTTGTACAGACATATCCTTGCACGGAAACAGAAGGGCGGTTAAAATTACAGATAAAACCTGAGACAAATAAAGCAAAATTCCTGCAAAAGTGCTGCCATATATCGTGCTGCCTGCACACAGTATCAAAAAAGCGGGGCTTGCACCGTTGGAAATGGCACAAAGGTATTGCGCCTGAGTCTTTGAAATATCGCCGTTTTTGTATTTCTGTGCACATATAACCGCAGGTACCGGATAACCGCACAACAAACCTATAAAAAATATGCCCGTAAGTTGAGCAGGAATACCGGGGATGAGTACTTTTTTTATATCTGTATACTGTGCGATCTGCCTTGAAAGCACCATCATTGGGAAGATTGAAGGTAAAAGCTGATAAATACATCTGTGCGCGGAATTCTGTATGCTTTCGGATACTGTGTTACGGTACAGCAAAACCGCCACAGCCATTATTATATAAGGCATTGCAAACACAAGAGCCGGATATTTTTTTGACATATTGCCACCTTTGCCCAAATAAAATTAATTATCAAATATAATATACGGTGATTGAATTTGCAGAATTACTTAAAAAAACAAAAATCAAAGAATAATTTTTCTGCTGTGGATATGCTGTGCGGATATCCGTTTATACAGATAAACAACGGCAGAGAACTTGTTATCGAAGGAAATTGCAGAATACTTGAATACACAGATTCTGTATTGAGTGCCCTGTGTAAAGGCAAAAGAATAACTGTCAATGGCAGAAATCTTGATGTGAAACTTATGGACAGCACAGCACTTGTGGTGTGCGGTGTGTTAATGTCGGTTTGCTTTGGGGAGTAAAACATATGGGCTCTTTTATAAAATATCTGTTGGGAAAAGGCTGTTTTGAAATATCTGTCAAAAACCACAAGGATGTTCTGATATTGAATTTGCTTAAAAACGAAGGCTTTTTCGGATGCACTACTGTGGGTGAAAAAATATATCTGTCATGCGCAACTCCGGATATAAAACGCATTTCTGCCGTGCTTGATAAATACAATATGGACTATAAATACCGCACAGAAGGCTTTTTATGGCTGTTAAAGCGAGTGTTTTCGCGTAAAGGCGCTTTGACGGGACTTGTGGTTTGCCTTGTACTGCATGTGTTTTTTTCAAGCATGATATGGAAAATAGAAATAACGGGAAACGGAAGTATTCCCGAAGCACATATTTTGAAAAAGCTTGAAAGCCTTGGCGTAAAGGAAGGTACATTGAAAAACAGTATCGATGTTAAGAAGCTTTATATTGACTACATGGTTGCCGACCCGCTTGTTTCGTACGCACATCTGAATATCGACGGAACAACGGCTGTATTTGAAGTATCTGAACGAAAAGATGCTCCCCAAAAAGAGCCGGACAAAAAGCAGGTGTGCAATATAGTAGCCAGGTGTAACGGAGTAATATACCGTTCAGATGTTTACAGTGGAGGAAGTGAGGTGGCTCCCGGTGAATTGGTGATAAAGGGGCAGCTTCTGATATCATCTTTTTTTGAAACGAGAACCGTGGGGCATATCCTGCGCAGAGCAAAGGGAAATGTCTTGGCAGTTACGGAACCTTGTTTTGAAATGACAATACCAAAAAACACTTTTTCTTTTGACGATAGTGCTGAGTATAAAAAATACTCTCTTAAGCTTTTTGATCAC
>JAZSGA010000095.1:0-13365 GCA_045532495.1 Eubacteriales bacterium
GGTACGGTCAGAATCCTCATTATAGTATATAAGCATATTGCTTTTATGTTCGTTACAAAGTTCAAGTGATTTCTGAACGCCGCAAGCCACATACCGCTCGGTTTTTTTATCAACCAGATTCAACGGAACGTGAATATGAGCGCAGGGAGTTTTTATACTGTAAGTACATTCGCGTTCTTCCCTGCCCGCACCAAAATCAACCACGGTTTTAAATCCTGATATTATGTATTTTGTTGCAACAGAAAGCTTTTTGACCATAGTCATAAGCGAAATGTCCTTGCAGACACTATCCAATGCATTTTCATCAAGATACAGAGTTACTGATGTGACCATATCATTAAGCATATCAATATCATCAGGACTTACCGCCAATATAAGAATCCGATAGCCACCATATGCGGAAGCAAGCTTTTTTAAAAGCATGTAATTTTCCTGATTAAGAAGTCCTTCTGTAAACCGTAAAATAATTGCGGATTTTTCCAATTTTATCACCTGTTGATTTCTTTTGTATATCTTTCGATATCACGATTTGCCTGTTTTTTAGCTTCGGTATCTCTTTTATCGTAATTCTTTTTACCTTTGCAAAGTCCAACTTGAACCTTTACTCTTGATCCCGAAAAATACATTTTTAACGGAACAAGTGTATATCCCTCTTTGCCCACAAGACCAAAAAGTTTCATGATCTCTTTCTTGTGCATAAGAAGGCGCCTTTCACGCATGGGATCTTTATTGAAAAGGTTGCCTTTTTCATAAGGACTGATATGAACACCTCTGCAAAAAATCTCGCCTTTTTCAATATAGCAAAAAGAATCCTTCATATTAACTGCCGCGGCACGGATACTTTTAACCTCTGTACCGTAAAGCTCAATACCCGCTTCGTAGGTATCGGTAATAAAATAATCGTGATAAGCTTTTTTATTCTGAGCAGCAATACGTTCAGACTTTTTATCTTTGTTTTCAGCCATTTTTATCTCCGATTTATTTGTTTTTCAATTCATCCACAGCGGACATAAGCTGCACATCTTCTTCATCGGTAAGCTTGTAGAACACTGCTTTCGCTTCATCAGAAAGCTCTACTGTTTTATCGGGTACAATACCGATGCCGTCATAATTATCACTGAAAGGAGGATTGTACATCTGCGTGGACATTTTAATCGCACCACCGTTTGAAATGGGTATGATGGTTTGCATACTTCCTTTGCCGTAGGTTGTGGTGCCGATCACAGTTGCTTTGTCATAATCTCTCAGGGCTGCCGTAAACAGCTCACCTGCGCTTGCCGTATGCTCGTTGACAAGAACAACCATATTTGCTTCTATACATTTTGCGTCGGATGACAGTATCTGTTCATCCCCCGTTTTGGAGATGCAACGGATAATAGGACCTTCCGGCAACAGATAATCAAGCACACCTGCAACGCCGTCAAGGCTTCCGCCGGGATTATTACGCACATCGAACACAAAGTTTTCAACACCCTCGCTTCTGAAAGTTTCCATAGCTGAAATAAATTCACGGGGCGTGGTAGATGTAAACTCATAAATTTCTATGCAAGCAATTTTATCATTAATCATTCTTGAACGAACTGTCTGAACAGCAACAACCGATCGTATAACAGTTACTTCGCGTGTGCTCTGATAATTATCAGATGCTCCGGCAACAGTAAGAACAACCGGCTGACCTTCGGTGCCGTTTTTTATCACATTATAAGCACCGTAATATCCTATATCAGATACAGACTGCCCTTCAACACCGACTATAACATCACCGGGCTTTATACCCGCAAGCTGCGCAGGTGAATCCGGAACGACCGATGTTACATAGATACCACCAAGATTGTTGTCGTATATGATTCTTACACCTATACCAACCATAGAACCTTCGGTTGAAGAAAGCAAAAACGCATCATACTCGGATTTAGGCATATAAGCTGCATACTTATCATCGGTACCGTACATATAACCTGTCATCACATAATCAAGCAGATGTTCCTCGTTTATCTCTCCTATGTAGCCGGCACGTGTATAAGCATCAACTTCTGCAAGAACAGAATAAATATTCTGCCACTTTGTACCTGTGCCCTCACCTGCGATTTCTTCGATATCGTCAAGCTTTGAATTAAATTCAGACCATTTGCTGAAACCGTAGATCGTGCCTTCGTATTTGTTTGTCTGATAAGTGTAAGTTATCTGAAAAGAAACAAAAGCCGATATCAGCATAAGAACAAGGCATACACTTACAGAAATTTTTCTTTTCATTTATTGCACCTCCGCACCGGTATAAACAACATTTATTCTGCCGCGCGATATCACGAACGGCAGAATAAAAATGATAATTATTTAAGATAATTCCAGGGATTAACAGCCTTATTTCCGTTTTCATAAACGGTAAAATGCAAGTGGTTGCCGGTGGAATAACCGGTAGAACCGACAAAAGCTATTACATCACCTTTTTTTACGGACTGTCCGTTTTTAACATTGAGAGAACTGCAATGACCGTAAAGAGTCATAACTCCGCCACCGTGATTTACAATAACGCAGTTTCCGTAACCGCCGTACCATTCGCACTTAACAACAGTACCTGCCTCTGCGGCAAAGATTTTAGTGCCCTTGGGTGCGGGAATATCAAGGCCATTGTGGAACTCTTTTTTGCCGGAAATAGGATTGATACGCCATTCCCATCCCGACGAAGTGTAGGATTTTGAATTTACCGGCCACTTAAAAACGCCGCCACTATATGTGGATTTATCTTCTTTTTCAAGCTGTTTCGCCAGCTCGGCAATATCGTTTTCGAGTTTCTTTTTAGATTCGTTGATCGTTTTTAAAGCTTCGTTTGCAGCTTTTTCATCATTTGCAAGACTTGCAATAAGGTTTTCGGCTTCTGTGCTTTTTGTTTCGTAATCTGTTTTAAGATCAACCTTTGACTGCTTATAAGCTTCAAGATTAGCCTTGGAATCACGAAGAGCTGTTTCACTTACAACCAGCTTTTCTTCAACCTCTTTCATATTGTCAATAATGCTCTGATTGTATGAAAGAAGGTATGATATCATGTCAAGCCTTGAAAGAAAGTCGGAAAAGCTTTCGGACTCAAAAATCATGCTCAGATAATCATCACTGCCGTACATGAAAGACATTCTCACCATTTCATCAAATGCCTTTGACTGATTATCCTGCTCAATGCGTAAGCTGTTTATTTCATTCTGAGTTTCGGTAATACTTATCTCATACTGTTCAATGAGTTGATCCGTTGTTCTTATCTGACTTTCAATGGCGGCGATCTCATTATCATACTGCTGTTTAAGAGCAAGATGTGTGGCTTTGCTGTTCTTTGCGGTGTTAAGTGCTTTCAATGCTTCGCTACGCTCTTTTTCCACCTTCGCAAGATCGCTTTCAAGAGTTTTTATCTGAGTTGAAACCTTTGATTCGGCAGCAAAAACATTATTATTTTGAAGAACATCACATATTCCCACAAGAACCGAAAAGGTCATGGCAATAGAAATGAATATAGAAATAAGTCTGTTTTTCATTTGATATCCTTTCGATTATTAACAATTAAATGGAAATTATGCTTTCATATATCTTCTTGTTGAAAATATTGTACCAAAAATACAGAGAATCAAAGAAACCGCTGCAAAAGCACCAAGAATGTAAAGCTTAAGACCGTCGATGGGAATAGTATCAACGATACCGTAATCTGCGACAATAGATTGAGTTACGTATAAGTAAGAGTAAACTGTTGCAAAATACGCAATAACCGTGGATACTATTGCAATTATCGAAGCTTCGATGATAAAAGGTAACGCAATAAAGGTGTTGGTGGCGCCGATATATCGCATAATGGTTATTTCTTCTTCACGGGATTTAAGAGTAAGCTTGATTGTATTTGCAACAATAAACACCGATACAATAAGCAAAAGCCCTGTGAGCACAAGACAAACGATCATTATTACCTGCTTTACTTTATTGATGTTGTCTGCAATATCCTTACGGTTTTTAACGTCGTCCACACCTTCGATTTTCTCAAGGTTGTATACAAGAGTATCAACCTCATTGACATCCTTGTATTCTATTCTGAACATATCCGGCAAGGGATTTTCGGATTCGTTTTCGATATAACGCTCAAAAAGATGCGAATGTTCTTCGCCATAGCGTTCACGTTCTTTCTTAATGGACTCTTCTTTGGGAATAAGTTCACAGCTTTCAACCTGAGGCAACGCGTTTATCTGCGCTTCGATTTCTGCGATTTGCTCGTCAGTGGACGAAAGAGCCGCAAAAACAGCAACTTCGTTAAAATCATCGATTTGATTTATGTTGTAATCAATGTTAAACAAAAGCAAAACGAATGTGCCGCATATAAGCAATGCCGATACAAGGATAACTATGGCAGCAAAGCTCATAAAGCTGTTGCGGAAAAAACTTTTGATACCTGTGGAAAGAAAATATGTAAGACTATATCTGCGCATTATCATAACCTCCGCCGGGCTGATCGTTTACAATTACTCCGTTTTCAATGGTAACAACGCGTTTGTTAAAATGATTTACAAGCTCCTGCTCATGAGTGACAACAATAACTGTTCTGCCTGTCAACCTGTTTATTCTTACAAGAAGATTCATCATGTCGTAGCTGAGAGCAGGATCAAGGTTGCCGGTAGGCTCGTCGGCTATGATGATATCGGGTTTATTTATAAGCGCTCTGGCAAGACAAACACGCTGTTTTTCGCCTCCGGAAAGCTGGTTGGGGAAAAACGAAGCTTTGTCATCAAGTTCAACCATGGCAAGGAACTGCGGAACCGCTTCTTTTATCTTTTTGCGGGGAGTACCGACAATTTCAAGTGCAAAAGCAACATTTTCGTATACTGTTTTATTTTCAAGAAGTTTGAAATCCTGGAACACAACACCTATTCTGCGTCTGAAATGAGGTACACGGAAATTGCGCAGTTTTTCAAGCTTGTATTTATCAATATGAAGAGTGCCCGATGTAACCTTTTCTTCTCTGAGGAGAAGCTTTGTAAGCGTAGTTTTTCCTGCGCCGGAATGACCGACGATAAAAACAAACTCTCCGTCTTCTATTGTGAGGTTAAGGTCCTTAAGAACCGGGACACCGTCTTTATAGCATTTTGAAACATTTCTGAATTTAATCAAAAAATACACCTCCGGACAGTCATCAAAAATTAGTTGCAATCAATAGTCATTACAAGACATAATAATTTTATCACAAAACAAGGATAAAATAAACGATAATTTGTGAACAAAATACAACTCGTGGCGACCAATAATCAAAAAACGATGACAATAATGAACAAAAAGACAAAAAACACTTGAAATTAATTTAAAACCGTGATATACTGTATAAGTATTTTAATAGTTACGGAATTGCATATTTTACTAAAACACATAGATAAAGTCAGCCTCGCATGCATTGGTATCACAGAGAAGGTCCGGTTGGTGAAAGGGCCTTGCCCGCAGCGATGAGCATTTCACTTTGGAGTGGCGCAGGTGAACCCACAGTAGTCTGCGACGTTATGCCTCGTTACGGTGCTTAAAGTGTGCCTTTATGGCAAAAACGGGTGGTACCGCGGCAAATGTCGTCCCTATGGATATTCCATAGGGCTTTTTTTATGCCTTTCCGCAATAAACGAATTTTTTCACAAAAGGAGAAAACCATGAAAGAAAAGCTTCAGGCGCTCCGCGCCCAGGCAATGGAAGATATCGCAGCGATTGCAAAATCCGGCGATAAAATTTCCGCAAGCCTTGAAGAATTCAAGGTAAAGTATCTCGGTAAAAAGAGCGAGCTCGTTTCCGTTATGAAAGGAATGGGTGCGCTTTCTCCCGAAGAACGTCCGATTATGGGACAGTTGGCTAACGAAGTAAGAACAGCCATCGAATCTGCTTACAACGAAGCAAAGGAAAATGCTGCTAAAATCGAGCTTGAACAAAAGCTTGTTTCCGAAACCATCGATGTTACTCTTCCCGGTTCTCACGCTGCACCCATGGGACGTCCTCATCCCATCAGCGCCGTACAGACAGAAATCGAAAACATCTTCATCGGTCTTGGCTTTGAGATAGTAGACGGCCCCGAAGTTGAATATGACTATTACAACTTCACCGCTCTCAACATCCCCCCGGAACATCCCGCACGTGATACCCAGGATACCTTCTACATCAACTCCAATGTGCTTCTGCGTACACAGACATCCTCTGTACAGATTCACGCCATGGAAAAGAAAAAGCCTCCAATCCGCATAATTTCCCCCGGACGTGTATACCGTTCCGACGCAATCGATGCAACCCACTCCCCCATGTTCCACCAGGTTGAAGGACTTGTTGTTGATAAAGGCATAACCATGGGCGACCTTAAAGGCACCCTTGAGCTCTTTTCTCAGAACATGTTCGGAGAAGATACAAAAATACGTTTCCGTCCTCACCACTTCCCCTTCACCGAGCCCTCTGCCGAAGTTGATGTTTCCTGCTTTGCTTGCGGCGGCAAAGGATGCCGTTTGTGCAAAGGCGAAGGCTGGATCGAAATTCTTGGAGCGGGTATGGTTCACCCCGATGTTTTAAGACGCTGTGACATCGATCCCGATGAATACTCAGGTTTTGCATTCGGTATGGGTATAGAACGTATTGTTATGAAAAAATACAACATTGACGATATGCGTTTGCTTTATGAAAACGACATTCGTTTCCTGTCACAGTTTTAAGGAGGTGCTGACATGGTATTATCAATGAACTGGCTTGCGGATTACGTAAAAATCGACGCATCTCCCAAGGATTTTTCCGACAGAATGACAGCCACAGGCTCCAAAGTTGAAGGTTTTGAAGACCTTGGAGAAAAAATTAAAAACGTAGTGGTTGGTAAAATTCTTGAAATCGAAAAGCATCCCGATTCCGATCATCTGCAGATATGCCAGATGGATCTCGGCGAAGGTGCACCCGTGCAGATTATCACCGGCGCACAAAACATTTCTGTAGGCGATCTTGTGCCTGTTGCAAAACATGATTCTTATCTTCCCGATGGCACACATATAAAAGCAGGCAAACTCCGCGGACTCCCCTCCAACGGCATGCTTTGTTCACTCGGCGAACTTGGTCTTACGGCTCATGATTTCCCCTATGCTGATGAAGACGGTATTTTCATTCTTCAGGAAGAATGCGCCATCGGTCAGGACATCAAAGAAGTTCTTGATCTTTCTGATGTTGTGGTTGAGTTTGAAATCACCCCTAACCGTCCCGATTGCCTTTCTGTTATCGGTCTTGCAAGAGAAGCTGCTGCTTCCTACAACACTCCTCTCACTCTTCAGCAGCCCAAAGTTAAAGGTATAGGCGATGGCGACAGTATTGAAAAATACATCTCGGTTGAAGTTAAGGACAACGACCTTTGCCCCAGATACACGGCAAGAGTTGTTAAAAACATAAAAATAGGTCCTTCACCCAAATGGCTGCGTACAAGACTTCGCAACAGCGGCATACGTCCCATCAATAACATAGTGGATATCACAAACTACGTTTGTCTTGAATACGGACAGCCCATGCACGCTTTTGACTACGAATATCTCAAGGGCGGTAAGATCATTGTCCGCCGTGCGGAAGAAAACGAAAAAATCACCACCCTGGACGATATAGAAAGACAGCTTAACCCCAACATGCTTGTTATTGCAGATGCCGAAAAAGCTGTTGCAATTGCAGGTGTTATGGGTGGTCAGAACAGCGAGATCAACCCCACCACAAAAACAATTGTATTCGAAAGCGCAAACTTCTACGGCCCTTCTGTTCGTACCACATCCCGTGGTGTAGGTCTGCGTACAGAAGCCAGCGGCAGATACGAAAAGGGCCTTGATGCCGAAAATACTCTCCCCGCAATTGAACGCGCATGCGAGCTTATAGAGCTTCTCGGTGCAGGCGATGTTGTTGACGGCATAATTGATGTATACGGCAAAAAAGCACAGTCTGCAGAAATCCCCTTTGATTCGGCTGTTATCAACCGTTTTCTTGGTACAGATATTCCCGAACAGTTTATGCTTGATACATTCAAGCTTCTGGATATTGAATATAAAAACGGCAAGCTGTATCCCCCCTCATTCCGTGCCGATCTTCTCTGCATGCAGGACATTGCCGAAGAAGTTGTACGCATTTATGGTTATAACACCATTGAATCCACAAAATTTGTGGCTGAATCTCTTGTTGGTAAGCGTGATGACAAGCAGAAGTATTTTGCTGATATCACTTCCATGCTCATTTCCAAAGGTCTTTACGAAGTAAGAACATATTCATTCATCAGCCCCAAATACTACGAAAAGATAAATCTCCCCGAAGAATGTCGCAAATCCGTTGTTATCTCCAACCCTCTCGGCGAAGATACCAGCATTATGCGCACAACTGCTCTTCCCGGTGTGCTTGAAGCACTGGCTAACAACCGCCGCAAGAGAACAGCCGCATGCGGTCTTTTTGAAATGGCAAAGATATATCTTCCCATCACGGAAGATGCACTGGCAGACGAGCGTGTTACAACGGTCATAGCGCAGTACGGCAATAGCGGCACAGAAGCTTTCTATACAATTAAAGGCTATGTAGAAGAACTCCTTTCTTACTCCGGAATCAAAAAATATGACGTGGTTGCCAAAAAAGATAATCCCACATATCATCCCGGCCGCTGTGCGATATTTACGCTCAACGACAAGGTTATTGCAACCATAGGTCAGCTTCATCCTTCCGTTCAGGAAAAGTATGATTTCGATCTTCCCGTTTATGCTGCCGAAATTGATACAGAATATCTTGACACTGTTAAGAATCTCAACAGAGAATACAAGCAGCTGCCCAAGTTCCCTGCCATCACCCGCGACCTGGCATTTGTTTGCGACAAATTCCTTGAAGCAGGAACGCTTCGCAAGGCTATATGCAAATACGGCGGAAACCTGCTTGAAAATGCAGAGATCTTCGATATTTATACAGATGCAAAACTTGGCGAAGACAAAAAGAGCATGGCTTACAGTCTCACACTTCGTTCCCCCGATAAAACACTTTCGGACGAAGACGGCGATAAAGTTGTTAAGAAAGTGCTTGGTGGACTTGAAAGAGATTTCGGCATAACTTTAAGAAGCTAAACTTTTAAACAATGATTTTCAGAAGGAATTGCGCTTGCAATTCCTTCTTTACTGTTATTTTTTACTGATTTAAAGGAAAATTTGTGAAGAATATATTATTTTTTACAAAAAACTATTGCATTTGTTCTTTAAATATACTATTATATAAGTAACAAAGAAGAATGGAGTGGTATTATGCAATTTTCAAAAAAGGATAAAACAATTACTTTTTCTGCATCAAGACTTGAAAAAGAACTTGAAATGAAAAACATTCTGGCATCTGTTTACGATTCACTTAAAGAAAAGGGTTATGATCCCATCAATCAAATTGTAGGCTACATTTTGTCCGAAGATCCCACCTACATTACAAACTACAATAACGCCCGTGCGCTTATCCGCAAAATAGACCGTGATGAGCTTATGCGTACTTTGGTGACCAACTATCTTCAGTAATCACTTGTTTCTGTTTGTTAGTTTTGTTTAACCATTCTTCTCATAATTATACATCGGAGGTACTATTTAATGGCAGATAACAGCACAATCCTGCAGTACAAAGGCCAACCCATGGCACGCTGCGGCAACAAAATATATTACGGCGATCCTTCGCAAAGAGCGATTCTTGTTCTCACCATTCTTGAAACAAAAACCCAGAAGGATGAAGAAGTTCCGTCCCGTGTACTCGTTCAGATCCAGAGCACCGATCCCGCACTTGAATTAAGCCCGGCAAAAATTCTTAAAGAATCTGAAAAATCAACTCTGTCGGATGCACTTGAAATCGGAACCATCTGGCTTCAGCGAGAACTCAAATAAAACACATCAAATTCCTGCTAACGTGGGAATTTGTTTTTTAGGAGGAAAAAATGAACAAGTCACGTTCAAACAGATTGATCCTTTTGATAATATCCGTTTTGGCAATTATTGCTGTGGTTTTTGGTTTTTACAAAATAATTTCCGCAACAGGTGCCTTTGTAAGTCTTTCTGAAAATAACCCTGTATCAGAAAACACTCAGACAGAATCCGAAATTCAGAACGAACAACCCGAAAATCCGGAGGTGCTCCCTGTGGAACCTGAACCGGTTGAACCCGTTGTACCCGAAAAGATATATCGCAACATTTCTTTTGCTGCCGCAGGTGATATTCTTGTGCACACCAATGTTTACAGTTACGCCCGTGAGCTTGCTGAAGGCACAGAATCTGAATATGATTTCAAACCCATGTTTTCGGCTATTAAAGATATTATTTCCTCTGCAGACATTGCTTATGTAAATCAGGAAACCCCTTGCGCAGGCAAGGAGCGCGGTTATTCCGGTTATCCCACATTCAACACTCCCGATGAGATTGCAGATGCTGTGATTGATGCAGGCTTTGACATTGTAAACATTGCAAACAACCACATGCTTGACAAAGGCGAAAAGGGTCATGCCAGAAACATTGAATTCTGGAGCGGCAAGCCTGTTACACTTATAGGCGGCTACACAAGCAGAGAAGATTACGAAAACATCCGTATAATTGAGCATGACGGAGTAAAAATAGCTCTTCTCGCCTACACTTACGGCACAAACGGTCTTGTACTCCCCTCCTCAAGTCCTTATGTTATCCCTTATGAAAGCTATGACGAAATCGACCGTCAGACAAAAATAGCACGCGAGCTTGCCGATGTTCTTATAGTTTCCGTTCATTGGGGTTATGAAGACAACTTTATTCCCAGCGACAACCAGAAAAGACTTGCTCAGTTGATGGCAAACAACGGTGTTGATGCTGTCATTGGAACACATCCGCACGTGCTTCAGCCTATAGAATGGATTGAACGACCTGACGGGCACAAAACTCTTGTGGCATATTCGCTCGGCAACTTTATTTCAACCATGATGTACGGCAGAAACATGCTTGGCGGTATTCTCAGATTCAATATAGCCGAAACCGACAACGGTTTTGTTATAGAACAGCCCGAGCTCATTCCTACAATAACATACTATCAGATGGGATTCAAAAAACCAACAATTCTTTTATATAGCAAGTTTACCGACGAAATGCACAGCAAGCACGGCACACGCAAATACGATTCGAGAATGTCAAAGAGTTATCTTGACGGAATTCTTACTCAGTATATTTCTCACGATTATATAAAAGATCCATACTATAACGAAATTTACGGAATTACTGAAGCCGTGTCTGAAGAAACCGTACCGGATACCGTCGAGGATATTACCGCATGAGGCAGATCAACGTAGGTACCAATGATGCAGGGCAAAGAGTTGATAAGTTTTTATCCAAAGCTCTTGTTGGCTTGCCGACTTCTCTATTATATAAGTTTTTGCGCACTAAAAAGATCAAGCTAAACGGCAAAAAATGTGAAATTAACACACGACTTAATGAAGGCGACGTTTTTACATTATATATCAGCGATGATTTTTTCCCCGCAAAGGATGTTCAAAGCAATTCGAAATACCTTAACCCCAAATACGATCTTGCGCCCGATGAAATAGCTTACGAAGATGAAAATATAATCATCCTCGATAAAAAAGCCGGCATTACCGTTCATGCTGATACAGAAAAAAGTGTTATGCCTCAAAAGGGGAACGAAATTTATCTTACAGACAAGCTTATAGGATATCTTTACAAAAAGAAAGAGTATTGTCCCGAAAACGAAAACAGCTTTTGCCCTGCCTTATGCAACAGGCTGGACAGAAACACAGCCGGACTTGTTATAGGAGCAAAAACCGCCGAAGCTTTACGTGTTATGAATCAAAAGATCAAAGACCGAGAACTTAAAAAGCTTTACTTTTGCGAGGCAATCGGTTATTTTGAAAAGAAAAGCGCAACACTTTCGGATTTCCTTTATAAAAATAAATCCGAAAACCGTGTTTATATCTACAAAACCCGTGAGGAAGCAAAAAAAAGAAGTGGAACCAAATATGATGATGACATCAAAACCGTTATAACAAAATACAAGGTTATGGGCGAACATGACGGAAATTCTCTTGTTCAGGTAGACCTGATAACCGGCAGAACACATCAAATACGCGCTCATCTGGCTTTCTACGGTCACCCCTTGTGCGGAGATTCAAAATACGGCAAAGTCCATTCAAAAAAAGAGTCCGATTTGCATCAAACTCTTTATTCGCACAGTATTGAATTTTTGTTTACCACAGATGCAGGAAATCTTAATTACCTCAACGGCAAAAAGATTTGCGGTAAAACACAGGAATTTATGAAAAAATACGGTTATTAATCATTTATCATTATAATAACTGTTATAGACATTTTCAAACCATTGCTCACTTTGCGGAACAGGTTTTACTTTATCGAAATATGCTGATGCTTTGCCATCGGCATATTTTATTTTTATAATCGTTTCGTTGTCTGTTTCTATGCCCACATTATCAAAAGAGCAATCTTTGGAATCCGTGACCATAAAACTGCCACGGCTTGCGAATCCATTTTGAGAATAACATATCATAGCACTTAAAACAGCACTGCACGATACAAGTATATCTTTGTTTATAAGTGTTTCTGCCAACAACGATTTATCGCATACAGCCTGATGCGCTTCAAATGATTCAAGCTTTTGTTCAATGGTTTTATAAGTGTCGATAAGACCATCCATACTTCTTACAAATGCCGCATTTTTGCTCATAGCCTCGCCTATGCAGCGTCTTTCGCCAAAAATATCCGATGCACTAAAGCTGCCTTTTAACAAATTAGTGCAATAACCAGCAAAAGCCTTTATACATTCAATATCATTCTGAGTTAAGTTTATTTCCTCACGATTACATTCAATAATGTGTTCTGCGGCACGCATCGAAGATACCTGCGTAGAGTTGAGCGCTGTTCCCCCGGGACGTGCAACTCCAAACACTCCTGCACATTCTCCGGTGGCATACAGTCCTTCTATACATGTCATATAATTGCTGTCACAATCAACGCCGCCGTTGCAGTGTTGTGCGCATACATTTATGGCAAGAGCACTTGTTTTGAGGTCAATTCCCGCCTTATCAAGATAAAGCTTGTACGCCCTTTCGTTCATGGCAATAAGCTTGTAAATCGGAGCGTCTATATCAAGGACTCCGCATCCTTCAAGGTATTCCCTAGCCTCTGACGAAAGCATATCAGGCGAATAACCCGAATCGTTTTTTGTGAAATCAAGATACACCTTTCTGCCTTTGCAAGTCTCTTTATATACGGCAATATCAATAAGTGAACTCTTATTATCACCGCAAAGCTTTGAAGGACAAAATGGCCAGTTATACCCTTTCTGGAATATAAGCGTATAACGTTCATCACCGATATA
>JAZSGA010000202.1:0-8947 GCA_045532495.1 Eubacteriales bacterium
GCTCAGAAGTTTGGTGATGTAAAGCTTGTTGCCACATCGGCAGATAAAAACTTTACCTATATCCCCGATATAACTCCCGATATGATCCGTCCCGATGCTGACTACGTTCATGTTTGCTACAACAACACAATTTACGGCACAAAGTATCCCGAAGTTCCCAATGTGGGCGATCATGTGCTGGTGGCAGATATGTCCTCCTGCATCCTTTCCGAACCCGTTGACGTAACAAAGTTTGGTCTTATTTATGCCGGCGCTCAGAAGAACATGGGCCCTGCAGGTCTTACCGTTGTTATTGTTCGCGAGGACCTTATCGGCAAGGCAAAGGCAGATATCCCCGTAATGCTTGACTACGCTGTACAGGCAGAAAACGGCTCCATGTACAACACTCCCCCTTGCTATTCCATCTACATTTCCGGCCTTGTTTACAAGTGGTTGCTTGAGCTTGGCGGTCTTTCCGAAATGGCAAAGATCAACACACGCAAAGCCGCTGCTCTTTACGATTATATCGATTCTTCCAGCCTTTACAAGGCTCCTGCAGAAAAGAAATACCGTTCCATGATGAACGTAACATTTGTTACAGGCAACGAAGAACTTGATAAGAAATTCTGCAAGGAAGCAGCTGCCAATGGTTTCCAGAACATTAAGGGTCACCGTTCTGTTGGCGGTATGAGAGCATCTATTTACAACGCAATGCCCGAAGAAGGCGTTATGAAGCTCATCGAGTTCATGAAGAAATTCGAAAACGAGAACAAGTAAGTATTCAAAACGCCGCATGCTTAAGCTGCGGCGTTTTTTGCATAAAATTAATATGAAACGGAGTTTATACCATGTATAATATTCAGCTTTTAAATAAGATCGCCAAGGTTGGTACAAACAACCTTGATCCCGCAAACTACAACATCGGTACCGATGTGGAAAATCCCGACGGTATCCTTGTTCGCTCTGCCGCAATGCATGATATGGAATTCGGCAGCGCACTCAAGGCAATCGCCCGTGCCGGTGCAGGCGTAAACAACATTCCCATCGACAGATGCTCGGAAAACGGTATTGTTGTATTCAACACCCCCGGTGCAAATGCCAATGCTGTAAAAGAGCTTGCTCTTGCGGCGCTTCTTCTTTCTTCCAGAAAAATAGTTCAGGGTATTAACTGGGCATCCACACTTACGGGTGACGATGTTGCAAAGCAGGTTGAAGCAGGCAAAAGCGAATTTGTAGGCCCCGAGCTTTCCGGCAAAACTCTCGGTGTTATCGGTCTTGGTGCTATAGGTGCACAGCTTGCCAACATGTCTACACATCTTGGCATGAAGGTTTATGGTCACGACCCCTTTATTACCGTAGATGCCGCGTGGCGTCTTTCCAAGTCCGTTGAAAAAGCGGCATCCCGTGATGATATTTATGAAAACTGCGATTACATTTCACTGCATGTTCCTTCCACTCCCGATACAAAGGGCATGATAAACAAGGAAACCATTGCAAAAATGAAGGATGGCGTGCGCATCATCAACCTTGCAAGAGCTGATCTTGTGAATGCAGACGATCTTAAAGAAGCACTTGCTTCCGGCAAGGTGGCAAGCTATGTTACTGATTTCCCCACACCCGAAACCGTTGGTGTGCCCGGCATAGTTGCTATTCCTCACCTGGGTGCTTCCACACCCGAATCCGAGGATAACTGCGCTGTTATGGCTTGTGCAGAGCTTAAGGATTTCCTTGAAACAGGTAATATTCACAACAGTGTTAACTATCCCGATGCCGTTATTCCCCATACCGGTGATACAAGAATTTGCGTGTTCCATAAGAACATCCCCAACGTGCTTGCTCAGATCACATCTGTACTTTCCGAAAACAACATCAACGTTGAAAACCTTGTAAATCGCTCCAAAAAGGATAACGCTTATACACTGGTTGAAATTACCGGCACACTTTCCGATGATGCATACAAGGCTATATGCAATGTTGAAAGCGTTGTAAGAGTAACTGTTATCTGATTTTTGATAATATTTGATTTGTCCGCAGGGGATTTTTCCCCTGCGGATACTAAAAAAAGGAGGTTGCATTATATTGAAGCCTGACATGAACAGAAAATATGCCACCATTGCAATTTATTCGTTTCTGACCGTTGCGGCGCTTATACTGTTTTTTTCTGTTATAGTATATCGGGACAGCGTTCTGAAATGGATAAATTCGCTTCTTTCGATAATGCGCCCCGTAATTTATGGTGTTGTTATAGCTTATCTTCTTGCACCGTTGGATAACCGTATAGGTTCATTAATACGTGGAATGTTCAAAAACAGCAAGCGCAAACCGTCGCAAAAGCTTGTGAGGATTATAAGCATTGTTTTGTCCTATATCGTGTTTGGTGTACTGATTGCAGGATTTTTGTTTTTGGTGGTTCCTCAGCTTGGCAAGAGCCTTGAAGAAATTACCGCCAAGCTCCCTGATTATTACAATACCGTGTATTCTTATATTTTGAATCTGCATATCCCGTGGCTTGATGTATCGCAGAACGCAGCTGAATTCAGAGATTTTCTCGGACATGTTTACGATTTTGCAAAAGGCATAGTACCTCAGCTTTATTCCTTCTTTGAAGGTCTTGTTACCGAGGTTATGAACTTTGTTATCGGTCTGCTTATATCCATATATGTGCTTTGGGGCAGAACTCTGTTTAAAAAACGCAGCATAAAGCTTATGCATTCCGTGTTTGAAACCGAAACGGTGAATAAAATAACATCCTTCGGTGCCCAGGCAAACCGTGTGTTCAGCGGATTTATAAGCGGCAAGATCCTTGATTCGGTAATAGTGGGTATAATTGCCTTTGTGGCAATGACAATCCTGCGCATGCCGTATACAACGCTTATTTCCGTTATTATCGGTGTTACAAACGTCATACCTGTTTTTGGTCCTTTTATAGGTGCAATACCTTCAGCAATAATTATTTTGCTTGTGGAACCCGAAAAAACGCTGTGGTTTATAATCATGATAATCGCACTTCAACAGCTTGACGGAAATGTAATAGGACCCAAGATTCTTGGCGAAACCACGGGACTTCCCGCATTCTGGGTTGTGTTCTCGCTCATTCTGTTTGGCGGTTTCTTCGGTGTTCTCGGAATGCTTGTAGCCGTTCCTTTGTGCGCTTTGGTTTATAAGGGAATAAAGGATTCTGCCGAAAAACGTCTTGAAACAAAAGGAATGCCCACCGATACCGATGAGTACTGATAAAAAACGCTTTTCAGCAAAAAATATAACAGCAATAGCTTTTTTTGCCGCCCTTATATCTGTTTTATCACAGATACAAATACCGTTACCTTCAGGTCTGCCGCTTACGTTGCAGACCTTTGCGGTTTGTTTGTGCGGCTATGTGCTGGGTGCAAAAAAATCCGTGATATGCCTTTTGGTGTATATATTGTTGGGCATGTGCGGTGTACCTGTTTTTGCAGGGTTTGGCGGCGGTATCTACCGCTTGTTTGGCATAAGCGGCGGTTTTATACTGTCATTTCCTCTGGTGTCCGCCCTGTGCGGAACAGGAAAGGAAAAAAGGGCGTTTTATGCTGTGCTTGCAGGTGTGGCAGGCGTGTTGCTGTGCCAAGTAACCGGCGCATTATGGTATGCTTATATAGGCGGAATGGATTTTAAAAACGCACTTGCGCTGGTGCTTGCAACATATGCGTTAAAGGATACAGCGCTTTGCGTGGCGGCATATGCTTTGTCGCGCAGCTTGAAACGTTTGGGAATATAGGAGTGATCATATGTTTACAAAAGCTTTTCTTAAAGAGCAGCTGGAACAGCTTGAAGTTCCCGAAAATGCGGTGGTTATGCTTCATTCCTCGTTGCGCGCCGTGGGTGAAACCGAGGGCAGAGGACAAGGCCTTCTTGAAGTGCTTATAAATCATTTTACCCGCGGCAAGGGTTTGCTGTGCTTTCCCACGCATACCTGGGGGATAAAAGAGGATGAGGAAAAGATAAGACTGGATCTTACAAAAAATGAGACCTGTGTAGGCATGCTTACAAAGCTTGCATCTGCCCATCCCGATTCGTTAAGATCTTTGCATCCCACACACTCCGTGGCGGTTTTTGGCGACAGAAAAATGGCGGAGGAATACATATACCACGATGCGCTTGCCACAAGCAGCACCGATCCTGCGGCAAGCTACGGAAAGCTGTATGACTGTGACGGTTATGTCATGCTGGTGGGGGTGGGACATAATAAAAACACATATATCCATTCCGTTGAGGAAATGTTAAATGTTCCCAACCGGCTTACAAAGGATCCGGTAAAATTTAAGGTAAGGCTTGCCGACGGCACAGTTGTTGAACATGCCATCCACTGCCACAGCGCTGAGGGTATAGGAGATGTGTCGAGGTTTTATGTAAAATATGAGCCTGCTTTCCGTAAACACGGTGCCATAAAGGACGGAATGCTTGGTAATGCAAAGGTTCAGCTTTGCAGTGCAAAGATAATGAAAGATGTGGTGCAGCTTGTGCGCAAGCGCAGCGGAGGAGCGGAAATACTGTCCGATGAATCGCCTTTAAACGAAAGCTGGTACTGAAAAAAGCATATGTTGATAAAAACAGCCTGCAATTTGTGTTGCAGGCTGTTTTGAATGAAAAGCAGATTGCTGTTTAAAGTGCACGGCATTATTGTGTTGAACAGTTGACAAAAGAAATGTAAGAGTTTATAATAAAATTATAAGATAAGTATTTATACTTAAGGAGGCAAATTATGAGAAAGTACAGTTTTGTTATTTTAACAATTATGCTGTTTTTTGTTTTGCTTGCTTTTTGCCCGTTTAATGTAAATGCCGCATCCTCCGGCACCTGCGGCGCTGACCTTGCTTGGGCTCTTGATGACGAAGGTACGCTTACCATAAGCGGTTCCGGTGCGATGTCAAACTGGATCCCGTATAATTCTGTTCCGTGGTTTTCAAACAGCAGATCTATAAAAAGAGTGAGCATTTCAGATCAAGTAACAAGTATCGGTGCAGGAGCGTTTTATAATTGCTATTTTCTTGAAGAGATTGATATTCCCGAAAAAGTTACAAGTATTGCAGACGGTGCATTTATGAACTGTGCAAGTCTTAAGTCTGTAATAATACCGCAAACGGTTAAAAGTATAGGCAATTTTGTTTTCAGCGATTGCTCAAGCCTTGAAAGCATAAGCTTTGACTACGGTTCACAGCTGATTGATGTCGGAAACTACGTTTTCCAAAAGTGTATGAATCTTAAAAGTATAAGTCTTCCTTCGGGAATCACAGCTATTTCTTCATATATGTTTTCCGGATGTACAGGGCTTGAGTATATATATATTCCGTCAGGCGTTAAGAGTATTGGAAATTCGGCGTTTTACAGTTGCAGCAGTCTCAAATCCATAAATATACCCGTTGGTGTTACAAGTATTGGGGACTCAGCATTTTATAATTGCGCTCTGGAAGGGATAAATATTCCCAACGGAGTCACTTACATCGGAAAAGAAGCTTTTAAATACTGTACAAAGCTTTCTTATGTAACGATGCCCGAAAGTATACAGCTGGTCGATAATTATGCCTTTGCCGGTTGTTGGGGGCTTACCGGCGTTTATATAAACGATATTGATAAATGGTGCAATATAATTTTTTCCGTTGACGAATCTAACCCACTGTGTTTTGCTCAGAATTTATATATAGATAACAAGATCGCCACAAAGATTTCGATTAATACAAACATGAACCGTTTTACGTTTTATAACTGTACAAGCCTTACGGATGTGAGTATATCCGATGAAGTTACCGATCTTGGTATACACACATTTGCAGAATGTAAAAACCTTTCAACTGTCAGGTTGCCTGTCGGCATTGAAAATATCGGAGAGTATGTATTTTATAACTGTACCGGACTTAAAACCGTAACGCTGTCGGATACAGTTAAAAGCATTGGCAAATATTCCTTTAAGGGCTGTACCGGCCTTGAAGGAGTAAGTATTCCCACATCCGTTGAATATATCGGTAATTCTTCATTTGCAGATTGCACGAGCCTTACAAGGGCATCGGTATATTCTCGCAATGTAAGTTTTGACGGTGCTCCTTTTGCAAACTGCACAAGCCTTACAATATACGGTTATCCCGAATCTTCGGCACAAACCCATGCGGATGCATCAGGATTTACATTTGTTGCTTTTGGTGGAGATACGGATCACCTTGTGTTCTTGCGCAGGGCAATCGGTGGGGTGCTTGAGCCGGACGAAGTAACATTTAATAAAGTTGATCTTAACGGCGACAGAAGCCTTACTACGGACGATCTTGTTATTATGAGAAAAATCGTGGCGGGAATAGCGTAAATAATATAACAATAAACAGCCTGCAATTAGTGTTGCAGGCTGTAATTTTGTTTTGACGTATCGCAATGAATTTTTAAAGTATAACAGTTGTAACAATTGCAAATATTGCCAGGGCAACAAGTATTGCCACAAAAACAATATCACCCATGTGCGCCTTGAGGTTGCCCTTGTATTTGAGAAGCTTTAAAACCAATGTGGCACATACGCTTACTGTTACGGCGAAAAGGTGTGCAGGGCTTGCGTTCTGTCCTCTTGAAATGCACAGACTAACACCCACAACCACTATAATAAGATAAAAAACTGCAAGAAAAGCGTCGTACACCGTGAGCTTTTCTTCTTTTTTATTGTTGTTCTGTTCTGCCATGTTTATGTTCTCCATTATTTTATTTTTTCTATCATTGTCTGCGCAACACCGCTGTATGCGGCATCAAACAGCTCCTTTGCACGGGATTCGTTGCCCGAAAGATATAAATAACCCATCAACGCCTCAAAACCCGTGGCACGGCGATACTGTATAAGCTCACCGTGGGACGGTGAAAAATGAGTTTTTGCGTTTCTGCCTCTGCGGTATACGGATTCTTCGTCCGGTGTAAGCATGGTAATAATGCGTTCCACGGCATCGCTTTGTGCCTCGCAGGTTATAAAACCTTTGGACATTTTAACAAGCCTGCCCGGAGGGAAATTCCCGTGGGAAAGCAGCTCTTGCCTTGCGTAAAGCTCCATTACGGCATCGCCCATGTAGGCAAGCTGCAAAATTCCGGTTTCGCACACCACGTTGCGCTTGCTTACAGCTTCTTCCATTTTACACCTTGCGAGGTATCCTCGATAACAATACCCATGGCTTTAAGCTCGTCGCGGATGCGGTCGGCTTCGGCATAGTTCTTTGCCTTTTTCGCTTCGGCACGCTTTGCGATGGCTGCTTCTACAGTTGCAGCAAGTTCGTCATCGGCGCCGTTTGCCTCGGGAGCCTGCGTTGCGCAAGCGTTTTTGATAAGGTCAAGGGAAAGAACTTTATCAAAATCTTCGATAAGTGCAAGCTTTGTGGCATCGTTGGTATCTGCCTTGAGTACATCGTATATTGCTGTTACGGCAAGAGCGGTGTTTATGTCATTATCCATGGCGTCGGTGAATATCTTTTTAAGCTCATTGAATTTTGCGGTATCCACATCTCCGCCTTTTTCAAGCTTTGCTATGCGTGCAATAAGCTTATCATATGCTACCTTGGCGTTATCCAGGTTTTCGTAGCTGAATACCAGCGATTTGCGGTAATGGGACTGCAGACAGAAGAATCTGTATACTACGGGGGCGTACCCCTTGCTTTCAAGCAACGAAACGGTCAGGAATTCGCCCTTGGATTTGCTCATTTTTCCTGATGTGGTGTTGAGATGAAGAACGTGGAACCAGTAATTACACCATTTGTGTCCGACATATGCTTCGCTCTGTGCTATTTCATTGGTGTGATGGGGGAATGCATTGTCTATTCCACCGCAGTGGATATCCAGATATTCGCCCAGATGCTTCATGGAAATGCAGGAACATTCGATGTGCCATCCGGGATAACCGATGCCCCAGGGAGAATCCCACTTTAGTTCCTGATCATCAAACTTGGATTTTGTAAACCAAAGCACAAAGTCTGCTTTGTTGCGTTTGTTGTCGTCCTTTTCAACGCCGTCACGCACGCCGTCCTGCAGGTCATCTTCTTCGAAATTGTTGAAAACGTAGTACTGCTTAAGCTTTGATGTGTCGAAATAAATGTTTCCGCCGGCCTCATATGCAAAGTCTTTTTCGATAAGTCCTTCAATAACTTTGATAAATTCGTCAATACAGCCGGTGGCAGGTTCAACCACATCGGGGATTTTTATGTTGAGCTTTTTGCAGTCTTCAAAAAATGCATCAGTATAGAACTTTGCAATTTCCATAACTGTTTTTTTCTCACGCTTGGCACCCTTGAGCATTTTATCTTCGCCGGTATCGGCATCGCTGGAAAGGTGTCCTACATCGGTTATGTTCATAACTCTTTTTACGGGGTAACCCACATAACGGAGATATTTTTCAAGAACGTCTTCCATTATGTAAGAACGCAGATTGCCGATATGTGCAAAGTGGTATACTGTGGGGCCACAAGTGTACATTTTTACTTCTTTTGGATCGATGGGGACAAATTCGTCCTTTGTTCGTGTAAGTGAGTTGTAAAGCTTCATTTATAGTAGATCCTTTCGGTTATTTTGCTATTTCGTTTATTTTCTTTTCAAGGGCTTCAATTTCGGCACGCAGCTTGCATATTTCCTGTGCAACGGGGTCGGGAATATGTACCTGGTCAAGGCAATCACGGGAGGGCGCAGTTTTGTTGCGAGAAATTACTCGTGCAGGCACACCGACTGCGGTGGAATTATCGGGAATCTCATTAAGTACCACGGCACCTGCGGCAATTTTTACATTGTCGCCCACCCTGAAGGGGCCAAGCACCTTGGCGCCGGAACCGATCATTACATTGTTGCCTATGGTGGGGTGACGCTTGCCCACATCTTTACCTGTACCGCCAAGAGTAACGCCCTGGTAAATGGTGCAGTTATCGCCGACAATTGCTGTTTCGCCTATAACAACACCCGCACCGTGGTCAATAAGCAAACCTCGGCCTAT
>JAZSGA010000153.1:0-4947 GCA_045532495.1 Eubacteriales bacterium
ATTATAAACGGAAGCCATACAAACAGCAGAACCGGCAGGCTGTATGAAAGCGATACAAGAAAATCGTCAAGATCATTGCGGAAATGGTCAAATCCTCTGCCGATTGATGCGGACATACGCTGGCTTAAAGTCTGTTTTTCGGAATCGGGAATAATTACCTTTTTAACTTCGGATATACTCACGGTGGCGGTGGAATAGCTTACCAGCGAATCGTATTTTTTGAGTGTTCCCTGATAATTTTCTATTTCATAACGCACATCGGAAAGCTCACGCTCAAGCATAAGCACATCGTCAAGCTTGTCGGCGTTTTTAAGTATTTCAAGGATTCTTTCTTCACGCAGCTGTGCACTTTCAAGACGTGCTTCGGTATCAAAATATGCCTCGGTCACATCTTCGTTGTTCTGGCCCGAGCTTGTAACGGTACCAAGGGTGCCGGTGCAGCTTATAAATGCCTTGTAGTTTTCTACGGGGATGCGTATTGTAAAGTTTGCACGGCGGTTGGAATACTGATTCTGATCACCGTAGGTTTCGGAGTTTTCGTAATATGCCCCGTATTGTTCACACAGCGCATCAAGGGCGGCAATGGACTCATCGTAATTTTCCGTGCTTATATTGTACCAGGATGAATAAATTATTTTGCGCGAATTTTTGGGTTTGCCCTGGGGTTCTGCAGGCGACATGGGTGCTTCGGTTGTGGATTCTTCCACCACAAATTCTTCGGCTTCGGTTTCAACCATAAAACCGCCTTCGTAACCGTCGCGGTCTGCATACGTTTTGTAGTTGCCCGTTATTGCCATTGAATCCGATGCGTTCATGGAACTTGCCCCGCAGGAACATAACAAACACACAAGCATTGCGGAAAGCAACAGGGGAGCACACTTTTTGAGTAAAGATTTTTTCATGGGGGGAATCCTCCTTTTGCGTTTTAAAAAACGTCTTTATACGTTTCTTTAAGTGTTTGACGGAGAAAATTTCCTTTTGTTCCGAAAAAAATCAATAATCTTTTCTTTCAACAAACCATCGGCTGTCTTCGTAAAAAAGATAAGCCTCCTTGCCCTTTATACTGCAGGTGTAGCGTATGCCGAATCCTCCGCAGCGCAGGCTGGCGCACGGACGCACATCCACAACCTTGTCTATGCCGAAAACCCGGCCGTCCTCCCACTCTATCTTGTAGGGAAAAATGTTTCCTATGGTATCAAAACGTGCGGTTACGCTTACATATGTTTTTGTGTACATAATGCTCCTTTCTTAATCATCTTAAATTGGTAAAGACTTCGTATCCCCGTGCTATGTGCCCCAACTTTTCGGTGTCGCTCAGGGTGAGAGCGGTGGACACGGCATCAAAACCGAATCTGTGGCGAAGCTTGTCCACCGTGCTGTCTATAATATCTTTTTTTCCGCTGTTGCCGGGAAAAAGCGACATTTGCGGAATATCGGCGGCAGAAAGATCTATGGCGCATACGCCTATACTGCGCAGCTGGGTTTTTGAAAAATCCACACTTTGCGCCAGAAGACTACAGGAAAAAGCCAAAAGATCCCGTGCACTGCTGGTATAGAAATCAAGCTGAAGCTGACGTTCAAAGGTGTTTAATTCCGTATCACGAAAGTGCATTTTTATGCCCTTGCATTTGAGTTTTTCGGCACGCAGGCGCGAGCATACCGTGTCGCACAGCGACGAAAGTATAAGCTTTGCATCGGTAAACCCGGTTATGTTGCGTGGTGGAGTGGTGGAATTGCCCATGGATTTTGCAGCAGGCACATCTCCGAACAAAGCCACGGGCGATGTGTCCTCGCCGCGGCAGAAGGTGTAAAGGGTAAGGCCGTTTTTGCCAAGGATGCTTTTTAAAAAGTGGGGGTTTTGCTGCGCCACGGCACCGATTGTGGTTATGCCGAAACTGCGCAGGCGGTTTGCGGTATTTTTGCCCACATAAAGAATTTCGGATGCCGCAAGGCCTGATGTTATTTTGTTGTATTCGGCAGGCGAAAGCACTGTTGTGGCGTCGGGCTTTTTGTAATCCGATCCAAGCTTTGCAAAAATTTTGTTGTCGGAAACTCCCACCGATGCGGTAACGCCAAGTTCTTCCTTAAGCACATGCCTTATTTCGTCGGCAACACGCTTGCCGTCCTCTATGCTAAAAATGCCGCTGTTGCCGGTGAGCTCAAGCCAGGCTTCGTCCATGCCAAAGGGCTCTACTCTGTCGGTGTAGCGCAGATAAATTTTGCGCGCCGCCCGTGAGTAGCGCATATAAAGATCATAATGCGCTTTTACAAGGGTAAGATTGGGACATTTTTTTGTGGCATCGCTTATTTTTTCACCTGTCTTTACACCGTAAAGCTTTGCTTTTTCGTTTTTTGCAAGTATTATTCCGTGGCGTTGCTCTATATCTCCGCAAACGGCAACGGGTTTTGAAAAAAGCGAACGGTCGGTAGAATTGGCACATTCCACCGATGCAAAAAAATTATTAAGATCGGCATGAAGAACTATTCTTCCGGCGTTTATTCCGCGGCCTGTGGGGTATATGTTTGCTTTTGCCGTTAATGTATCAGTGCTCATTTTGGAACTCCTTAACCTGTATCAAAGGTGAGTTTAGAATATCTGTTTGGATATATAATAGCATATATCCGAACATTTGTCAAGAATTAATGTTCGGATTTTTGTAAAAATTTCGAACTTATTTGTTTTTAACGGTACTCAAGTGCGTTATATGTGCAAAAAATAGACAATTTGTTTACATTTGATTAAAAACAACAGTTTGAAGTTTCGAACAACAAACATGTGGCATTAAATCAACGTAAATTGTCGCTTTATGTACATGTTTACCGAATGTTCATGGTACGGTATCATTTTGGAATTAAAATATAATGAACACAAATTTACCATGCAATATTGTACATTGCTTTAAAAACCCTGAAAGGTATATAAAAATGCTTAAGATTTTCCATACAGCCGATATACATCTTGATGCCCCTTTTTCGCTTACAGATCCCGTGGAAGCGGAAAAACGCCGCACTGGCCTGCGCAGCACCTTCTGTTCCATGATACATGCCGCAAGGCGCATGGAAGCGGATGTTTTTCTTATAGCTGGCGACCTTTTTGAGGACAGTTTTGCCACCAAGGATACAGCCGCCATTGTTCTGCGCGAGATAGAATCTTTCCCGGATTGCGATTTTTTCATAATTCCCGGTAACCACGATCCTTACAGCGAAAATTCGCCGTACGCATTGCTTACATGGCCGCAGAATGTACATATTTTCACCGATGAATCTCCGGCATATTTTGATCTTCCTCAAAAAAATGCCAGAATATACGGCCACGCATATACGTCAAAAGAGATTCCCGACGGGCTGTTTTCGGGCTTCCGTGTGGAGGACGAAACAAAGATAAATATTCTTCTTGCCCACGGTTTTGTAAATATGCCACAGAGCGCATGCAATGTACTTATGAAAAGCGAAATAGAAAACAGCGGACTGGATTACATAGCACTTGGACATGTGCATACCCACGGAGGTTTTGAAAAGGCAGGAAACACCGTATATGCATATTCCGGCTGTGCAGTAGGGCGCAGTTTTGATGAGTGCGGCTACAAATATGCTGTTGTGGGAAGTATCTCCAAGGAAAACGGAGTGGCTAATACCGATTTTTCCGTATACAGATGCTGTGACAGAAGGTTCGAAATAGCCCGTGTGGATGTTTCGGGCACAAGAAATATCGCCGAAGCTTTGGAAAAAATAAAGCAGGATACCGCACAATACGGCGAGGATACATCCTTGCGTGTGATATTGGAAGGTGTGGTATCGCCGGATATGTCGCTGGATGCCGATGATGTGCGCAGGGTGCTGCGTATGCCGTCCTATGTTGAGGTGGCGGATAACACGGTTCCGCTTTATGATACGGAATACCTTAAAAATGATATGACCATAGTCGGGGCATTTTACCGCCGCATTGAGCCTGCACTTTTGTCGGACGATCCCGCCGAACGAAAAAAAGCAGCTCTTGCATTGCGTTACGGACTTGCGGCACTTTGCGGTAAAGACATAAACGGATAATTTGCAAAGGAGAAAAAATTGTCGGAACAGACTTTGAAGCTTGAAAGGGTAACGGATACCCTTTCGGTATATCAGGAAAAAGGGGTGTTTTTTTACGGCACCGATGCTGTGTTGCTGTCGGCATATGCATCATCTGCCGTGCGTAAATTTGCACCCACAAAAGGAATAGAGCTGTGCTCGGGCACCGCTTTTGCATCGCTTTCCATGCTGGACAGATATAAAAATCTTACCATGTCGGCGGTGGAAATAAACAGCCGTGCCTGCGAGCTTTCACGCATGAGCGCTCAAGTAAGCGGAATTTCCGACCGCTTTTGCGTAAGTCTTTCCGATGTGTGCCGTGTGCGTGAAAATTTCACATCGGAACGCTTTGACTTTGTAATATGCAATCCGCCTTATATGACAGCAGATTGCGGAAAAATGTGTGCGGATGATTATAAAACCGTGGCACGCCACGAGATACTCTGCAAAATCGGAGATATTTTTTCCGCTGCATATTTTTTGCTGGGTACAGGCGGCAGCCTTTTTATAGTTTACCGTCCCGACAGACTTTCTTCGCTGTTTGCTGGTGCGGCGCAAAATGGATTTGAAATCAAAAAAATGACCTTTGTATGCTCAAAGCCGCAAAAGGCACCTGTGCTGGTACTGTGTGAGGCAAAAAAGCAGGCAAAGGAAGGCCTGGTTATTACCGATCCGTTTGTTATATATGACGAAAACGGAGAATACACCGAAAGTATGAAAAATGTTTCGCTGAAAGGAGAGATGAGCTTTGGCAAATGAAATAGAAAAAGGCGCCCTTTATGTGGTGGCAACGCCCATTGGGAATCTTTCCGATATAACCGAACGTGCTCTTAAAGTGCTTTCCGATGTGGATTTTATAGCTGCCGAGGATACTCGTGTTTC
>JAZSGA010000036.1:0-2571 GCA_045532495.1 Eubacteriales bacterium
GTAAAAATTAAATACTTAAGATTTTCTGTAATCTGCGGGAGTTTTTCCGGTAATATCTTTAAAATGACGATAAAACTTTGTTTTGTCTGTGTAGCCCACAGTGTAACATATGTCCTCGACTGTCATATCGGAATTTTTCAGCAACTCTTTTGATTTTTCAATGCGTTTTAAAATTATGTATTCGGTTATTGTCATTGAATACGTTTCTTTAAAAAGCCTGCTGAAATATGAAGGCGTATAAAAACAGCGCTCTGCAAGATCGGTAAGAGAAATCTTTTCATGGAAATGGGTTTCAATGTATGACAAAATATCGCTGGCAACAGAGTTAAAGGCTTTTTGCGGTTTGGAAATTTCGGGTGACATTGATCTGAAGATGGAAATCATCAACGCCATCATCAAGGAATTGATCATAGTCCTTCTTCCCTGTTCACGCCCGTTGTATTCTTCATCGAGCATTTCAAGTAGAACCTCGATTCTTTCTTTGTTGTCGCCATCCAGAGATACAAAAGGACATTCCTTGTTGATGAAAGAGGCCAGCTCCTCAAAAGCGGATAAAGATAAAAGTTCAAAAGCATTTTCGGAATTTACAAGATCCTTGCTGAAAAATTCAGGTCTTATAAGTATATTGTAAATTGTCATAGCATTTTTACCTGCGGTAAATTCGTGCGTCTGACCGTAATTGATAAAAAGCAGATCCCCTTTTTTCACTTCATAGGATATACCGTTTATAATGTGAATTCCTCCGCCCTTTGCAATATATACAACCTCTATAAAGTCATGGGTGTGTATATCAACACCTGTAAATGGTACGGTGGGGGTTTTGCCGATATATACTTTTTCGCTTTCGGAAAAATATTCATCTGACATATACTTGTACAATTTTATCACCTTCTTGTCCATATTTTATCAGAAAAACATCTTAATATCAAGTTTAAAATGCTAAAATGATTTTTAATGCAGACAATTTGAGAAATTTTTGTCAAATATCAAAATAACTATTGCCTTTTTAGATTTTATGGTATATAATGTATAATGTCTGAAATTAGGGTTTAATTAAATTTTTATTTGTTATTCCCTGTCATGATATGTAAATTTTTTTATACGGAGGTAGATTAATGAACAGCGGTTTTGTTGTTGCGATGGGACTCGGCACAGTATTTTTCGGCCTCATTTGTATTATTCTTGTGTGCAAGATAATGAGCTTTATTGTTTGTAAAACACAAAAGAACATTGTTGAAGCGCCCAAGGCTAATAACACAAGTGTATCTGCGCCTGTATCAAATACAGCGTCCGAAGCTATCCCGTCAAGACCTGAGCTTGCAGCAGCCATTGCTGCAGCAATAGCCGAATACACCGGTAAGGATATTTCCGGTATTCGTATTCTTTCCATCAAAAAACTTTAATTTAAAATCAGAAAGGTGAATTGTTATGAAACAGTACAAAATCAATGTAAACGGTACTTTCTATGAAGTATCCATCGAAGAAGTAGACGCATCCGAAATCAAGGCAGCTCCCGCACCTGCTGCTTCTGCTGCACCTGCACAGGCTCCTGCCGCAGCTCCTGTTTCTGCTGCTCCCGAAGGCGGTGAAAAGGTTAATGCCCCCATGCCCGGTAATATTCTCTCCGTTAATATAAATGTTGGCGATACAGTTAAGTCCGGTGATGTAGCCATGATACTTGAAGCAATGAAGATGGAAAACGAAATCATGGTTCCCTGTGACGGTAAGGTTACAGCTATCGGCGTTCAGAAGGGTGCTACTGTTGAATCCGGCGCATTCCTCTTCTCCATCGGCTGATTTTCCTAAAGAAAGGAACATAAAATGAAAAAGAGAATTTTAGCGCTTCTGGCGGTGCTTGTTCTGATGGTTTCATCTTTGGGTGTTACTGCCTTTGCTCAGCCCGAAGAAACCGCAAATGCAGCTCCCATTATAATCAAAAGCGCGCTTTTGAACAAAGAAACAAACACTCTCGAAATTATCATTGCAAATACATCCACAACAGATTATTCTGTTTCTGTTCAGATCGATCCTCAGAATCCCGATAAGACATTGGTAAAGGATTTTGATGTTTGCCTTGAAAAAGTAACTCAGGAACTTACCGCAATGTACGGTGAAGAAATTGTGGCACAAAGTGCCGATCAGGTTTACTCCATCGCACAGCAGGAATATCTCAACATGTTTTCCACCGAGCTCAAAGCAGGTTGCGATATTGTTTTTGAGCACCATGTCGAAACAACCGAAGATGGCAATCCTGCCATTAACGCTGTGATTTCTTATTACTCACTTAAGGGCGATGTGATTTCTGCATCCAATTCCGATTCAGGAAATGTTGTTGTTGCGGATATTCTTAAGCAGGAAAAAGTATCTCCCGCAGATGCTGTTATGAATTTCATAAAGCAGACAGCGGTGTTTGGCTTTATTGAAAACCCTAAAGCTCTTATTATGATAGCAATTGCATGCCTTCTCATGTTCCTTGCTATCGGCAAGGGATTCGAACCTCTGCTTCTGCTTCCCATCGCATTTGGTATGCTTCTTACAAACCTTCCCGGTGCAGAAATGTTCCACGAAGAG
>JAZSGA010000216.1:0-17477 GCA_045532495.1 Eubacteriales bacterium
TATATCCATTCGTTTTTGCTGCAATAATCGGGCGATCCCAGCTTTTTTGCAACCTGCGGTGCATAATCGCCCTTTTTCAGCGGTTCTTCGGATTCCTTAAAACCGACGGTTATTCTGAAATCTGCGGTTTTGTCTTTATAATAACCTGTGATTATATCGTTTTCGGTTATCAGATAAGAATTACCGTAAAAATATTTGCCGTCCCGGTAATTGTCAGGTAATCCCATGATCTCAACAGCATCCTTTAGCGAATCGCCGACAGTTATAAAACCTTCGAATTCGCCGAAAGATACAGTTATTTCATCATTGGCAGATGCATATGCATTAACCTCGGTGGATGCCGGTTTGTTTTCCTTTTGCTTTGACAAATGCGAAATCCCCGAAAAAACTGCTATTGCAGCAACTGTGGCAACCATAACCACAAGCGTTACCGATTCAAAAACAGATGATAGTCTGCGTCGTTTTTCAAGTGCCGGATCAACAATGAATACTCTTCCGTTACTGTCGGCTGTACCCACATCGACCGAAGAAGTGTCGGGTGTTTTGCCTTTGTACATAAGATCACGGTAAGCCTTTTGCTGTTCCGGCGAGGCATCGGAAATATTTACTGTGTGCACTTCGGGGTGAATATCTGCTTTTGGTACGGAGTAGTTTGGCTTTCGGCCGTGCCTGCGCAGCTTATCAGCCGAGCTGTTGGGTTTTTCTTGTTGCATACGGTGTGTCCTTTGGATGGTATATATGTCCGCTTTCGTAATCTTTGCCGTCGGCGGTTATGTATATGGATTCTGCTTGATCAAAAACATTCATGAGTACAGCTGATACGCTGTTGAGTATAGCGCTTTCTTCGAATGAGCCCGTTCCGTGAAACGGAGCGCCCTGGGTAGAATAATCAACGGTGATTGCAGATCCGTTGATTTTGACGCTGTTTACAGCTATGGAAGTGCCGGTAAGTTCGGAAAGCTTTTCTATAAAAAACATGGGGCGTATTTCGCCTTCAAACTCCTGAGTGCCGCTGTATTCCAGCATTTTGTCTTCCACCACGTCGTAATATTCGATGGTGTAATCCACATATACAGGTTCTTTTTGTTCTTCAGGTTCTTCGGTCTTTTCTGTATCGGTTTCGGGTGTTATATTTTCTGTTGTTTCTTCGGAGGGTGTTATATCGGGGATGTTTTCTTCGGGGATCTGCGTGGTGGTATTGTCTGTGGAGACAGTTGGCGTATCATCAGGCGAGGATGTGGTGGTACAAGCTGTCATGCATGCGGTTAACATTATTGCCGCAAGAATGTATGAAAGTATGCTGTGTTTCATATAATTCACTCCTTCTCAGATTATATTAATATTATAAAGCATTTTGCCGCAAAGTTCAATAGCTATTGCACGCAAATTTATACACGGTTTGCATATTGTTATGTCACAATTTGAGGAAAGCGCAAAAAAATTCGGATTATAGGGTGAAACACAGCACATTTTAACAAAAATTTTATTTTTAATAATGCATTTTGCCATAATACAATGATATAATACATTCAGTTTACGGCACACAGGTATAATTATAACAGATTTCTGTGTGTATAAAGCGTTTTTATAAAACATATTTCAGAATGGATTATTATTTATGTCAAACCAAACAAGCAATCAGTATTCATTATGGCAACTGCCGATCATCGGAAGCTTTAAAAGCATGTCATACTGTATCAGAACGGTTGACGATCAGCATTTTGTGATCGATGGCGGAGATGCTCCCGAAGCAGAATACCTTACCGATTTTATAAAAGAAAACCTTGACGGCAGAGTGGATGCATGGTTTATTACCCATCCGCACAAATCCCATGCCGGTGCTTTTATAAAGATACTTTCCTCAGGCGTTATCACAGTTAAAAAAATTGTATATTCGTATATGGATCCCGAAGTGGTTGCCAAATATGAACCCAAAGCGGTTGCAGATGTTGAGTCTTTCAACAACGCAATAAAGCTTTCAAAGCTTCCCTCTGTGCGTGTGAGAAACGGTGACAGATTAAAGCTTGGCAAAAATATTGTAAAAATCATTGGCGCCATGGGCCTTGATTCTGTCCGCAACTACATAAATAACTCCGGAGTTATTTATAAGTTCAATTTCAAAACCGCATCTGTTTTGTTCCTGGGTGATGCCGGGGTAGAGGCTGGAATGTCGCTTTTGTCGGTATTCCGTGACGAACTCAAGTGCGATATTCTTCAGATGGCACATCACGGCTACTACGGGGTATCAAAGGAGCTTTATACCACAATTTCGCCAAGCGTTTGCATGTGGCCTACCCGTAAGGAAATATGGCCCGAGGTTTCCACTGTACTCACCAGTGAAGCTGTGGATATTAAAAGCACTTATGATCACATGTGCTCATTAGGTGTTTCCGAACACTATATTTCAGGTATTCACGGGCTTTCCGAAATCAATTTCTGAGCTTTGTATTTAACTCAATATATCAAAAAGCAGAGGCTTTATGCCTCTGCTTTTTAACTTGTTTGCCATTATTCGGTTACCGGGCAGATTATTTTTGTGCCTTCAATGCCAAAAGCTGTCATCATGTAACTGTCTGTCCAAAAGTCATTATCTATGGTGTGATGAGTATACCATTCGGGGTCCTCTCTGTGATTGCCCATCCATGGACCGTTGGGGTTTCCGTAGCCGTTCATGAACAAGCTGCCGATTTCTCCTTCGGGACGGTGATAGGGGCCGAGCAGATTGCGCAGAGTGTTTGTAATTTCTATTGTAAAGGTGTTTTCGCCTTGTAGCAAAGCTTTTGAAATATCAACTTTATATGGCGGACAGCACACATCCCCACAGTATATACCGTTAACGGTTACTTTCCCTATGCATCCGTTAAAGCTGTCGAAATGTAATACCGCATTTCGGGTATCGCCTGCAAAGGTGATGTTTTTGCTGAGTTTTACGGTACCTGCGAAAAACGGATATCCGCAGGCTGTAAGTTCACCGTGAACAGTGCTGTTTTCGGGAGCTATTGACATATGGCGGCTGTACCTGAGATTGCCGTTTCGTTCTGCCTCTCTTTGAGTGTTAACGGCAAAATTTCCAAGCAGATATATGCTTTCGAGCTCGGTGCCTTTTATGGTGGTAAACAGTGATCCTATGGCGGATTTAACCTTTGGCAAAGGTGTGTATCTGCGTGTAAGCTCTATAACATTTTCACCTTTTTTGCATGCTGGTAACGCCACGGTTTCAAAATCACGTGAATGATAATATCCGATAACCTTATTACATACGGGGCTTCCGTTGAAAGTAATGACATGTTCGCCCGCATCCTCAAGCGCAAGAGAAAGGTTATCGATTTCGGTTTCAGCGAAGAACACAAATTTTTGTGTGATCATACCGCTGTATTCCTGCCCGGAAAGGATCTGCTGAACAGCAAGTATGGGAAGATCATCGGAAAAACTGCCGTTTTCGCACTTGTATTTGCAGAATTCCAAAAGAAGAACATTGCTGTGGCATCGGGAAATACTCCATAAGCCGTCAATGGGATAAACGGCGTCGTAAAGTTTTTTGCATGCGGTTGTTTCTGCTTTTGCTTTCTTTGTATAAAGCATAACGCTTCCGCCTTCGGGAATGTGAAGCTTTATTACCGTGTTTCCGTTTTTATAAATGAATTCGGGTTGACATTCCAGCTTTGTAAATCCGTCTATTATGGCAGGAGTAACTGTGCCGTAAACGGTAAAAGTTATATTCTTTGATGCGCTGCAATCTATGTTGAATATAAAATAGTTGGTTTCATCTCCGTTTTCGGTTCTGTTTACAAACAGTTGACGGTCATTGTCTGCGCCGTCAATGCTGTAATTTGAGTTTTTAAGATTTTGTGCCATGCAGCTTATGCTGTCCATGGTGTAATGCTCTGCATTGATGCCGTCCATGGGAGTACATTCTGTAAGATAGCCGTCAATAAGCTGTGGCGACATGCCGAGCACAATTATCTTACCGCCCATATCGGAAAACTGTTTAAGCTTTTTAACGGTAGTTGACTGAAGATTGATAAGATCGGGCAAAACTACGGTATCGTAAGCCATTTTGCCAACGACAAAATTGCCGTTTTCAACTCTGCCGAGATCTTCTATTGTCTTTTCATCCCCAAGTTCGAATTCGCAGAAGTTGGTTTTTAAAGTTACAAGCAAGCGGTGGAACATGGTGTCCCTGTCCTTCACAAGCTGCCTTGAGGGTTGTGTGCCTGTTATTGCATCGTATTGCGGATTTGTATATTCGCAATATGCCGAATCAAGCGGATGGATTACCAGGACATTTGCACAGGGTTTTCCAAAGCTTATAAACTGCGATGCCGATGCCACATAAGAGTACAGTTTGTTAAGATCGTTCCAGTATGGCTGATAATAGTTTACATGGGGAGGATATGTGCGTTTTGACCTGCCGTGCAGAGAGTAAAACATGCCGTGGACGCATCTGTGATTTATTCCCAGGGCGGCAAGGTGGTCAAACATGTTTTTCTGATTTTTGAAATCCATATCCTGTGATGCTACTCCGTACATTTCGCAAAGAATATGTTCCGCTCCTGCCTGGTGAGCTGCCGATATGCATTGCAAAGGGGTGGTTATCATGGCGTTGGGAAAGAAATAGTTTCTTTTGCTGCTTGGTAAAATTGCATTGGTACGCCAATTCATCTGGCCTTCCAGCACATCAATGCCGGGAATATCGAAGTATTTATAAAAAGGCATGGTGGCACCTGCACGCTCAAGCTGGAATTGCAGAGTGTCCTCGCACATAAGATGACCGCTGGCAAGCAACCCGTGGGAACTGCACCAGTTATGCAGGTTTTTAAAATAATTTTCTTCCATCATATCCTGCAATAGCTTGCGGTAATGATAGCGTACCGTGCGGAAGTTCCCTTCGTCAATAAAAAGCTTATATATGTTATCGTTAAGGCTGTATCCCCAACGTTTGCAAAAAGCCTGCTCCATGCCACGCGGATAGGGAAGATGAGTGTTGCTGTAGCTTGGTTCGTCCACCCATACCGAAAGTATGGTTTTGCCGTATTCCTCCGAAAATTCCTGCCATATATCTTCGTAACATACTTTAAGATAAAATTTGACCGCATCATCCGAAAACAGATCAAGAAAAGTGATGGAATCATATACCGAATATATAAGCCCGTTATGACGGCATATTACATTGCCTTTTTCGGGGGATTCTTTTGTTACTTCAATAAAGCCTAGCGAGTATTCGGCGGGAAGTCCCAAAACATGCTCCGGCATATAACCTGCCTGCAAAAACAGTTTCATATCAAGCTGTTTTGCTGTGTTTATAATGGTTCTGAGCTTTGATTTGAAATCCTTGCCGGGATAATCGCTTTGCAGACCGATGTAGGTTCTTGCTATAAAGGAATAAACTCCCTGTTTTTTCATATCTGTAAGCTGGCGTATTATCTCATCCTCGGTAAGTTTTCCGTTCAGCATCCAGAAATCCGTGCCGTGATAAAGCATGGGAGGGTTTTTAAATTTGTTTAAATCCATAATAAAACCTCTTTTCGTTTAATTCCTTGTAACAACAATATACATTATTCGCGTTATGGATGTAAAGGGATTATCCGTCCATTTTTAGCACAAAACGACCGTGTGCGCGGCAAAATAAAACAGAGCAGCGTTTTTGTAAAAGCTGCTCTGTAATTGTTATTTATCGTCCGTTCCGCGGCAGTTGGTTCTGCCAAGGATATAATCGGTGGATACATTATAAAGATCTGCGAGTTTGAGAAGAAAATCAATGGGTATTGTGTTTGCTCCACGCTCGTAACGGGAGTATACTGTTTGCATAATACCAAGAAATTCGCCAATATCGCTCTGGGACATTCCCAGCTCTTTTCGTAAAGTTTTCAGTCTTTCAAAATACATAGTAGGATACCTGTGATAATTGTTGTGCAGAAAATGCGGGTGTTTACAGTACCTTGGATAAAAAGTCCTGTGTGCGTTTGTTACTGGGATTGCCGAAGATCTGATCCGGCGTGCCCTGTTCCATAATAATTCCTTCGTCCATAAAAAGTACACGGTTGGCCACCTCACGTGCAAAGCCCATTTCGTGGGTTACCACAACCATGGTCATACCGTCTTCGGCAAGCTCTTTCATTATTTCAAGAACTTCGCCTACCATTTCGGGGTCAAGGGCGCTGGTGGGCTCGTCAAAAAGCATAACTGTAGGATTCATGGCAAGTGAACGCGCAATGGCAATACGCTGTTTCTGACCGCCCGAAAGCTGATTGGGAAAAGCGTTTGCTTTGTCCGGCAAACCAACTCGTTCAAGCAATGACATGGCTGTTTTAACAGCTTCCTCCTTGGGCTGTTTTAACAGCTTTATGGGGGCAAGTGTTATGTTGTCAAGTATCGAAAGGTGGGGGAAAAGGTGAAAGTGCTGGAAAACCATTCCCATTTTCATTCTGAGCTTATTTATATTGCATTTAGGCGATGTAATAAGCTCACCGTCAAACCATATTTCACCAGCAGTTGGAGTTTCGAGCAGGTTCAGGCAACGGAGAAAGGTTGATTTGCCGCTACCCGAAGGGCCGATAATAACGACTTTTTCACCTTTTTCAATGGTCTGATCAACGCCTTTAAGAACTTTGATTTCGTCATTATCACCGAAGTTTTTATATAAGCCTTTAACGTTTATCACCTTTGCTCAGCCTCCTTTCAAGAATGGATACGCATTTTGACAATCCGAGGACTACTACAAGGTATACAATAGCCACGGCAATAAGCGGCATAAAGTTGCTGTATGTGATAGAACGGATCTTTATACCGCCAAGAGTAAGATCCGCAACGCCTATGTAAAAGGCAACGGAGGATTCCTTAAGCAACGCAATGAACTCGTTGGCAAGTGCGGGAAGCACTGCTTTGAATGCCTGGGGGATTATTATGTAGAACATTGTCTGCATGTATGTAAAACCAAGGCTGCGTCCTGCCTCTGTCTGACCTTCATCTACAGCCATGATTCCACCGCGTATTATTTCGGATACATAAGCACCGGAGTTAAGACCGAAGCAAAGCACGGCTGCAAAGAACTTTTCCACACCCAAGGGCAGCAGCACTACAAAGTAAATTATGAGCAGCTGAACCATTACAGGTGTACCGCGCATTATGGCAAGATATATTTTGCATATATCGGAAAAAAGCTCAAGTTTTCCTGTTTTCTGATTAACGCATCGGATTATAGCAACTATAAAGCCAATGATAACACCCAAAAGCACAGCACAAAGAGTGATGGCAAGTGTTGTGGCAAGACCGTTTGTTATATATGTATAACGGTCCATTTCAATAAAGTTGCGGTAGAAATCAAACTTGAAATTGTTCCACACTTTTTCAAGCGGTACGCTGGTATCGGGCTTGCGGCTGTCATAGTTTTTAAGAGCAATGCAATCGCCTATGCCGGTGCGCAGGGTGTTTTGGTTTTTGATGTTTACCGTTTCGCCGTTATACTGAACTGTATCGGCAGCTTTTATTGCATTTATTGCATCGATTATACCGCCAAAAACAGTATTTACGGCTTCGTCCGAAAGATAGAGATCAAAGACACCGGGGGTTGTTTCAAACAGCTCAAGGGTTATATCTCCGCTTTTGTATTCGGCGTTTGCCAGGTCCTCTTTGATCTTTTCGGCAACCAACAGCTTTATTTTTGTAGCATTGGTTTTTATGCCCTGTTCGGTGTTTGCCTGATAGAAAGCGTATGCATCGGTGAGATAGCTGTCGAGATTTTTAACAACTGTTTCACCAATGGCGGGCGCATTATATGAACATTCAAGTAAAGCATTTTTATCTGTGCCAAAGCTTATGTCGTTGACGGTTACGGTGGAATTGTCCAGAACATATTTTGCACCGGTGGATACCGATGTAGGAAGACCGGCAAAAGCTTCGTTTATCAGCTGCTGCGCTTCATCAACGGTTATTTCTTTTGAAAGTTTGTTGTTAAACTTCTGAATTCCGTATGCGGCAAATAAAGCAATAACAGCCGCCGCCACAAGACAAAGAATCACAAGAAGTTTCTTTTTTGCGTTTTTCTTTTTCATTAAAAAATTCTCCGTATATACTGCAAATGGGAATGACTCGCATTCCCATTTGTAGCTATTTGCAGTGATGTTTGTTTAAAAATTACTTGATGTACTTAGCGATGATAGCATCGATTGTGCCGTCAGCTGTAAGTTCGTCGATAGCAACGTTGATCTTGTCGAGGAGATCTGTGTTTTCCTTTGCAACGCAGATAGCGTAGTCTTCATCAGCGTAAGCTGTGTCGAGGATAACAAGACCTTCGTTTTCAGCAACAAGCGCCTTTGCAGGTTCGTTGTCGATGATTACGCAGTCAACATCGCCGCCCTTAAGACCAAGAACAGCTTCGTTACCGTTGGAGTAACGAGTAACGTTTTCGTCGCCGAAATCGTCTGTGGAGTAAGTATCACCTGTTGTAGCGAGCTGAACGCCTACCTTGTAGGAAGCGCCTTCAGCGTAAAGGTCATCAACAGTTGCGATTGCAGAACCTTCGGGAACGATGATGGACTGTACGCCATTAGCATAGCTGGAGGAGAAGTTTACGCTTTCAAGACGTTCTTCTGTAACAGTCATGCCTGCAACGCCCATATCAACGGAGCCGGACTGAACAGCTGTGATGATGGAGTTGAATTCCATGTCTTCGATAACGAGAGTCATGCCGAGCTTTTCAGCAATAGCTTCTGCGATTTCAGCGTCGATACCAACGATCTTGTCGCCTTCGTAGTATTCGTAAGGACGGAAGTAAGCGTTAGTAGCCATAACGAGAGTGTTGTCTTCTTCTGTTGCTTCGGTTTCTGTTTCTGTTTCAGTTTCTGTTTCAGTTTCAGTTTCAGCTTCAACTTCTGTTTCTGTTTCTGTTTCTGTTTCAACTTCTGTTTCTACGTCTGTTTCAGGAGTTGTATCAACTTCTGTTTCAGTACCGCAGGAAGAGAGAACAAGAGTTGCAGCGAGCATGCTTGCTGCTGCGAGAATAGCGATAATCTTTTTCATTTTAGCACCTCATAAAAATTTGATTGGAAAAAATTTTGGTTTTTTCACTGCTGAAATATAATACCACATTTAGCGCAAAAATGCAATAGATTTTTAACTTTTTCTTTCAAAAATCCATTTTTTGGCTTTTTGGACATATATTTGCTGTTTATCTGGTGGCATTTACAGCATTGTTTACATACTATAATGATAAGAGCACTGAGTCGGAAACTTCCGACAAGAAAGGAATAATCAATGCCATCTGTATTTTTATCACCGTCAACCCAGGAGTATAACATTTATTATGACGGCAACGGTTCGGAAGAATTTTACATGAATCTTGTTGCCGATGCCATGGAGCCTTACCTTGATGCATCGGGGATAGCATATACCCGCAACGATCCCGATGAGTCGCTTTCGGCGGCAATAGCCGCATCCAACGCAGGTAACTATGATCTGCATCTGTCGCTTCATTCCAATGCCTCGCCCGACAGCATGCCGGGAAATCTTATGGGCTCGGATTTTTATTATTTCACCCCCAGCGAAAGGGGCAGAAAAGCAGCCACAGTGTTGGCGGATAACTTTAAAAGCATATATCCGAATCCGTCAATGGTGCGTGCGGTACCCACCATGCTTCTTGCCGAGGTGCGCCGCACACGGGCGCCTGCGGTGCTTGCGGAGCTTGCATACCACGATAACAGCACCGATGCCGAGTGGATACGTTCCAACATTGATGCAATAGCAAGAAATCTTGTTCAGGGTCTGTGCGAATATTTTGGAATTCCGTTCAACGAAACAGCTTCTCCGGGATATGACCGTATTGCCGTTGTTACAACGCAGGGCGGCAGACTTAACATTCGCAGCCGACCTTCAACTTCGTCGCAGGTGCTGGCGCAGATACCCAATGGTGAACGTTTGACCGTCATAGATTCTTCGGGTAATTGGTATCTTGTTGAGTATAACGGCATAATCGGATTTGTGAGCGGAGATTATATTACGTTCATTACGCGTGATTAACGCTAAAAGGGGCAAAACGCCCCTTTTTTTGTTGCCTTACTGCTTGACAACGGAGATTGATTATTATATAATTACTAAAGCATCTGAATTAATCAGATAATCTTCCTAATTATATTACTATGTTTTAGCCGATGTTCGGCAACGGAGATAAAATGTCAGACAACAAAAAACAAAAAACCAATTGCGAGTGCTGCGCCTATTATTATTACGACGCAGAAGAAGACTGCTATTGCTGCGAGGTTAATCTGGATGAGGACGAAATGTGCAGATTCTTATCGTGTGCGGCGGATAACTGTCCGTATTTCTGCTTTTATGATGAATATGATCTGGCACGCAAACAGTAATATGTTACAACAAGCTATCGGGAGCAAAAAAGTATGTTTTTAAGTAAATTTATCGGAGATAAAAAGTTTTACAAAAGATTGTTTGTAATTACTCTTCCTATTCTTATACAAAATGTAATAACAAACTTTGTAAGCCTTGTGGACAATGTAATGGTGGGCAGGGTAGGCACCGAGGAAATGACGGGTGTTGCCATTGTAAACCAGCTTGTATTTGTGTTCAACCTCTGCATTTTCGGTGCTATTTCCGGCGCAGGTATTTTTTCTGCGCAATTCCACGGCAAGGGTGATGTAAAAGGCGTCCGTGATACTTTTCGTATAAAGTTTTTGCTTGTTACTGCTATTGCCTTGTGTGCGATACTTGCGTTTCTGCTTTGCGGAGATATACTTATTGACCTTTTTCTGCATGAGGGTGAGGAACCCATAGATCTTGAAAAGACCTTTGCTTTTGCAAAACAATATCTGCTGATAATGCTTGTGGGACTGCCTCCTTTTGCGCTTATGCAGGCGTATTCCGATACACTTCGTTCAACCGACGAAACTGTTCTTCCCATGAAGGCGAGCGTTGTTGCGGTTGCGGTGAATATGTGTCTTAACTATGTGCTCATTTACGGAAAATTCGGTGCCCCTGAACTGGGTGTTGTGGGAGCTGCCATTGCCACTGTTTCCGCACGTTTTGTCGAGTGCGTTATTGTTGTAGTATGGACACATCTTAACAGCAAAAACAACAGCTTTATTATAGGTGCTTACCGTTCAATGGCGGTACCCAAGAATCTTGTTATACAGGTTGCAAAAAAAGGTTTTCCGCTTATGCTCAACGAAGTGCTTTGGGCTGTGGGAATGGTGGTTATAGTTCAGGCTTATTCCACAAGGGGCATAGAGGTTGTGTCTGCACAGAATATCAGCTCCACAGTGACCAACCTTTTCAACTGTTCGTTTTTTGCTTTTGGTAATGCGATTGCCATAATCGTAGGTCAGCATCTTGGTTCGGGCGATCTTAAAAGGGCAAGGGAAGAGGATACAAAGCTTATTGCGTGCTGTCTTTTGAGCTGTACTGTGGTGGGCTCCATAATGGCGTTGCTCTCACCTATGATACCCGAAATATACAACACCGAGCCTGCTGTTAAGGCGCTGGCGGCGCAGATGCTTATGATTGGTGCAGCCTTTATGCCCGTACACGGCTTTGCTCATTCGTCATATTTCACATTGCGCTCCGGTGGCAAAACACTTATAACATTTATTTTTGACAGCGGCTTTGTGTGGTTTGTGTCCATCCCTGTGGCATTCTGCCTTTCGAGATTTACCAATCTGCCGATTATCCCGATGTATCTTATCGTGCAGAGTCTTGACATAATAAAAGTAATAATAGGATTTTTCATGCTCAGAAGTGGAGTGTGGGTAAACAACCTTGTGGAAACCGACCATGAAGAATGACAGAAAGGAAACAGAAATATGGATATAAAAAAGCTGGCACTTGAAAAGCATTACGAATGGGCAGGCAAGCTTGAAATAACCGCCCGCGCCCATGTAAAATCAAAAGAAGATCTTTCTGTGGCTTATACCCCCGGAGTTGCCGAGCCTTGCCTTGTTATCAAGGATGATTACAGCAAATCATTTGAGCTCACAAGACGTTGGAACACCGTGGCTGTAATAACCGATGGTACGGCAGTACTTGGCCTGGGCGACATAGGTCCCGAAGCGGGCATGCCGGTTATGGAAGGCAAGTGCGTCCTTTTTAAAGAGTTTGCCGATGTGGATGCCATTCCCTTGTGTGTTCGCTCAAAAGATGTGGACGAGCTTGTCAGAACGATATATCTTATTTCCGGCAGCTTTGGCGGAATCAACCTTGAGGATATTTCTGCCCCCCGTTGCTTTGAGGTGGAACGAAAGCTCAAGGAAATATGCGATATTCCTGTATTCCACGATGACCAGCATGGAACAGCGGTTGTGGTGGGAGCGGCTTTGCTCAATGCATTGCGTGTTGTAAATAAGCAGATAGAAAACATAAAATGCGTAATAAACGGCGCAGGCAGTGCAGGTATTGCCATTGCGGAGCATATAATGCGCCTGGGTGTAAAAAACCTTATTTTGTGCGACAAAAACGGCATAATTTGCGAAGGCGATGACGGACTTAATGAAGTCCATGCTCGCATGAGCACTGTTACAAACAGAGACAAACTCCGCGGAACCCTTGCGGACGCCATGAAGGGCGCAGATGTGTTTATTGGCGTGTCTGCCGCAAACTGTGTATCCTGCGAAATGGTGAGCTCAATGGCGCAGGGGGCTATAGTTTTCCCCATGGCAAACCCTGTTCCCGAAATATCCCATGACGATGCCATAGCTGCAGGTGCCGCTGTTGTGGGTACCGGCAGAAGTGATTATCCCAATCAGATAAACAACGTACTGGCTTTTCCCGGAATATTCAGGGGAGCGCTTGATGTGCGTGCTTCGTGTATAAATGAAGAAATGAAAATGGCGGCTTCACATGCTATAGCGGGTTTGGTTTCTGACGGGGAGCTTTCCGCAGAATATATTTTGCCTCCGGCGTTTGATTCCCGTATCGGAAAAACCGTTGCAAAAGCTGTGGCGGATGCCGCAATCAGAACAGGGGTGACAAGAAAATGACAAAACTACTTTTTTTAGGCACGGGCGCTGCCGATTGGAACATGAAAACGGATATTGACAATCCCGATTTTCGCGGCCTTTCGGGAATTCTTATTGACGGTCATATTATGATCGATTGCGGACCCGGTGCTTTTTTGTACAAGGACAGAAAAAATATCCCCGATCTTTTTGACAACGTTGATTCGGTTTTTATCACCCATTCTCACGAAGATCATTTCGGAACAGAGTATGTTGAGCGTTTGTGCAACGAAAGCAAATGCAATATAACTCTGTATGGAGATAAAACGCTCAAGCAGTTTTTGCCGTCATCGCCGGGGCTTACATTTGTGCCCCTTGATCCATGTGAATGTCAGACAGTGAAATGTGGCGGATATGAGGTGACAGCACTTAAATCCAACCACGAAACTGCAATCCCTCAGGAGCAGACATTACATTATTATTTTAAGGGCGAAAAGAATTTATTTATCGGTTTTGACGGCGCATGGCTTATTGCTTCCACGTGGTCATTTTTACAGAAAAACCCCGTTGATGTATATGTTATTGATGCCACCTGCGGACTTGATCACCGTCTGGATTTCAGAAACTTTTCTCACAACAATATGCATATGATCGATTTTATGCACGAAACATTCCTTGCCAACAATGTTATGACAAATGATTCGCTTATGATACTTACACATCTTGCCAAAACGCTTCATCCTTCGGCGGCAGATACAGCCGCGATTGCCAAAGAGCGCGGGTATAAAATGGCATATGATGGATGTGTTGTTGAATTCTGATATTTTGCATTTTTATCAAAAAAATCTGTCTTTAACGGGCGGATTTTTTTGTTTTTTTAATATGTTGTAAGAAAAAATCTAAAATAACCGAATGTTTACAATTATGTAAACATTTTTGACTTTTTTTACGTTATTATTACTCATGGAGAGAATGGTAGATACAAATATGAATACTGTCTTGTCTGATCTGCATAAATATATAAAATGAAGTTTTTTGCTTTTTATTCTATACTTTGGAGTGTTCCGTATGTATATTATATATATAGGCGATGCATCGTGCACAGTGAATGTCAAATCGGCTTTTGAAAAAACTGACAGCACGGTTTCTGTCGACGTAATTTGCGATAAAATCCCGACTGCGGATTTTATAAAAGATAAAAAACCGGATATGGTTTTTGTCGATGCGGTGTGTTGCCAAGGAGATGTTTTGTCTGTTGCCAAAAGCATGAGCGCAGTTTGTCCTGCGGTCGTTGTTGTGTCGGATACCGATGCGAGTGCATCGGAGGCAAGCATTGCGGGCGTGTTTGCATATGTGCTTAAACCACTCGATGTCCCAAAGCTTGAACAGATAATGAGCCGCATACATAGATTAAAAGGAGCGGCGGATTCTGTTGCCGATAAGGTGTATATCAAAACCTTTGGTAGATTTGATGTATTTGTTAACGGCAAACCCCTTCATTTTTCAAATAAAAAGTCAAAGGAGCTTCTTGCACTTCTGGTAGACCAAAACGGCGGCAGCGTTACTATGGACCATATCATCGGCACCTTGTGGGAAGACAGAAAATACGACGATTGCACAAAAGCCATATACCGCATAGCATTGAAGAATCTGCGTGATACGCTGGCACAGGCGGGGATAGGGGATATACTTATAGAATCCCGAGGTCAGCGCAGTGTGGATACGGGTAAAATCCGTTGTGATTATTACGATTTTCTTGCCGATCCGGAACGCTTTTCTTCCACATTTAATGATGAGTATATGTTTGATTATGCATGGGGTGAAGTGACTTTGGCACAAATTGCAAAAAAATGTAAATAATTTTTCTAAAAAGTAAAAAAATATGTATTATTTTTACCTTATTTTTACCTTATTGGTGATATAATACTACAAGAATTAGTATTATACTAATTATTTGCTACTAAATGCGTACAAATAGTTCGGTTGTTCAGTTAATGCTGTCATTTTACCCGGGTGGTATTCGCTGAATCGCGTGAACTTTTGTAAATAAATTTTACGAAAGGAGAAGTTCAGATTATGAATGGACTTTTCAAGAAAGTTATCGTTGGTGCTCTCGCAGCAATGATGCTTCTCTCATCCGCTGCTTCTGTTATGGCGAATGCTGAAGTGAGATACACTCAGTTCGATCACTATGACATCAGCAACCCTGCAAAGCCTACTAAGGTTCTTTACGAGTACTACAACGGCGCATTCACCGGTAAGATTATCGAAATCGCTGTTACTCCCGTTTGGATCCACACAGGTTTTGAAGAAGTTTACCCCTATGCTGGTTACAGCACTCTCTACCTTGAGGGCAACAAGCAGAACCTTACTGCTTACAACAACATCCCCAACCAGTGGCAGACACAGAACAAGGACTACATGTGGGAACTCAAGAAGCCTCACTATGTATGGCAGCGTCAGCAGACTCTCGTTAATGGCACAACATGGGCTTGGGACTTCGGCAATGCAAGATTCAACATTCCGGATTCCATTCTCCTCACAGCTACTAACAGAAAGGCTGTAAACGTTAAGTACGATTGGAAGTACTATGGTTTCGGTAGCTACAATGCTCAGGGCAAGAAGCTCTCCGCAACTGAAACTTTCATGTACAATAACCTCGGCTTCGGCGGCGTTATTTCTACATGGGAAAACCTCCTCGTTAACGAATTCTCCGTTGCTTCTCTCTCTGAACGTGTTATCAACGCTCGTGGCGAAAACGTTTACGAAGTTACAGACGCAGAAATCGCTGACATCATCGCTGACCTCGTTGTAAACAGCAAGTTCACAACAGCTCAGTTCAACGAAACAACAACAGACGGCCTTGCAACAAAGGACATCGCTGCTGAATATCTCGCAAGAACTCACGTAACTGCAGAAGGTATCGTATGGCATGAATTCCAGGATCCTAAGGGTGATTGGGATGCTGATACTCTTAAGCTTGCTCGTGAATACTGCAACTGCGGCACAACTCCTTGCACATGCATCAAGAAGGACGTTAAGGTTACTATCGACTGGACATTCCCCTACTATGAACTCTCCGCTCCTTACGCTCAGTATCAGTACATGGTAGTTAACGGCATCGTTATGGATGGTCACTGCTACGACTATGCTAACCATCTTTACGTTGACACTATCGTTCGTTACACTGGCGGTTACGCTTCTCCTGTTATCACATACGAATTCGCATGGCTTGAACCCGTTACTGTTAACGGTGTTACAACATACGAAGTATGGGAACAGAGATTCGTAGACGGTGTTCCGGAAGTTTCCAAGGATGGTCAGTTCGTATACGTTAAGATGCCCAACATCGACAGCGGTATCGCTGACAAGGACGTTGACTACGTTAAGGAACCTGAAGAAGTTATCTTCACAGCTGTTTCCAACCATCGTCACTAATTAATCTATAAAGGCGGAAGCGTAAGCTTCCGCTTTTTTTATGTCTTTACAAAAATATGCCCGGAAACCTCCGGGCATATTTTGTTTTATGTTCTCATATGGTAATATAAAAAACAAGGAGAACTTTATGTTGATACATACAGTTGCCTCTGGCGAAACAGTATACTCCATTGCAGAACTTTACGGTGTAAGTGAAGAATTATTGATAATAAATAACGGACTTGAAAATGTAAAGGATGCCTTGCCTGTTGGACTTGGGCTTGTAATACTGATTCCATCAATTGTTTATACCGTCCGCACGGGAGACGCTCTGCTGAGTATTGCTGCACGTTTTGGGGTGTCGGTTAATGATCTGTACCGCAGAAATCTGATTTTAAAAGGACAAGATGCGTTATATGCGGGGCAAACTCTTGTTATAAAATATACGGATGAGCCCATATATAATTTTTCTGTGGGCGGTTATTACTATCCTTTTGTGCGTGATGATATTCTGAATAGCTCTCTGCCACTCACAAAGCTTTTTATGCCATTTACGTACGGTTTTACACCTTCAGGCGAGATTGTCACTATAGAAGCCGACAGACTGCTGGAACGAGGGTATTATTACGGAAGCGCACCGTATTTTCATCTTTCCACACTTACAGAAAGCGGTGCGTTCAGCAATGAGCTTGCCCACGACCTGCTTATAAACCGCGAAAAATGGAGTGCGCTGGCAGATAATGTGATAAGCGTCATGCAGGAAAAAAGGTATGTGGGCCTTGATGTGGATTTTGAGTTTATCTATGCTTCCGACCGTGTTCTTTATGCCGAATTTATTGGATATTTGCGTACCCGTGTTAATGAATATTCATACAAGCTAATAGTTGCGCTGCCTCCAAAAACATCCGCCGATCAGCAGGGCCTCTTGTATGAGGGGGTTGACTATAAATTGCTTGGCGAAAACGCAGATTATACATTATTAATGACCTACGAGTGGGGCTATTCGCTCGGTCCGCCCATGCCTGTTGCACCCACTCCTTCCATACGAAGGGTGCTTAATTATGCCATAAGTGAAATACCTCCGGGGAAGATCTATATGGGCATTTCAAATTACGGCTACGA
>JAZSGA010000128.1:0-18662 GCA_045532495.1 Eubacteriales bacterium
ATTATAAAACAAAGTACTCCGAAATACCCTATTATAAGTATAAATTTGTCCACTTGTGTCACTCCAGAATATTTGAGGTTATGTGATCCACGCCCCAGGCTGCAAGCTTTGCGCCTGTTTCGGCATTGTCAACCGTCCAACAGTTTATAACAATTCCATTGGCGTGAAGCTCTTTTATATTCTCCTCATTAAGTGCCCCATAGTGGATATCAAGATCCATTTTGTGTTCCACAAGCCTTGCAAGCAATTCAGGGCTATAATCACCGGTAAGGAACTGCACGGGCTGTTCGGGGCGCAGACTGCGGATGCGCACAAGGTTTTCAAAATCAAATGCAATAAATATGGTTTTGTCAAGATATTCCAGTTGCTCGAATATTGCAATTATCTGTGCAAGATCCTCGGTTTCCATAAGCCCTTTTATTTCGGCAACACAATGCTTATCGTACTTTTTGCAGATGTTTATGTAATCTGTAAGCAGCGGTATGCGCAAATATCCACGCTCTTCCGCAGTACCACGCTCACGCAGGCAAACAGCGGAAAGCTGTTCCCAGGTGGATTGCTCTATAACCATGCTTTTTCCTGCCACGCGTTCTATATCGCTGTCATGGCAGCACACAAAAACTCCGTCGGCGGTTTTATGTATATCGGTTTCGATACCAAAATATGTACGCTGACCCGCAGCAATAAATGCGGCAACTGTGTTTTCGGTTTCTATTCCGCTCAATCCGCGGTGCGCTGTTATTTTTGTATTTGCTTTTTCAAATTTAACTGTATTCATGCTGAAAAAAACTCCGATTCCTCATATTTTTATACGATGATTTTATCACACATAACACAATATTTCAACTGTTTTTTTGGCAAAAAATAATTTTTTGGCTTTACATAATATTTTGGGTAACTTGCATTTTGTTATCCAAAAATGTGGGTAACTTTGTGGGTAACTGTGGGTAAACTCCGAGTTTTCCAATGAGTTTTCCGCATTTTAGGGTAATTCGGCACCCAAAAACGCTTTTTGGACTTTGGGAAATATTTTCCGAAACTCCGCACAAAATCAAAATATTATGTAAACTCAAAGTTTATTTCGCCTAAAAATAACATTTGTTGCTTTTTAGAGGTGATAAGTACCTAAAATTCAAAAAAACCCTTGAATATTTGCGTGAAATGCGATATAATATATTAGTTAAAATGGTATAATTATCTAATGACACGGGTAGCACTCTATCCTGTCATGTCAACACAATAAATTAAGGTCAGGTGTATTATGGCAAAAAAAACGGCAGAATACGGCAATAACAGTATTTCGATGCTCAAAGGTCCCGACAAAGTCAGGAAACGTCCTGCGGTTATTTTCGGTTCAGATGGGCTTGAAGGATGTCAACATTCTTTCTTCGAAATACTCTCAAACTCCATTGATGAAGCCCGTGAAGGCTACGGCGATGTTATAAACGTAACCGTCCACAAGGACCGCACCATGGAAGTTGAGGATTTCGGTCGAGGCGTGCCGCTTGATTGGAACGAAAACGAGCAGCGTTACAACTGGGAACTTGTTTACTGTGAGCTTTATGCCGGCGGCAAATACAACAACAACGACGGCGAAGCTTATGAGTATTCCCTCGGTCTTAACGGCCTTGGCGCCTGCGCCACTCAGTTCAGTTCGGAATTCATGCAGGTTACAAGCTATACCCGCAACGGAAAATACAACATAAACTTCAAAAAAGGTGAAGCCGACGGCGATCTTATGCGTGAGGATTACACCAAAAAACGCACCGGCACCCATACTGTATGGAAGCCCGACCTTGAAGTTTTTACCGACATAAACATTCCCTACGAATATTTTGTAGAAGTAATGCGCAAACAGGCTGTTGTAAACGCAGGTCTGCGCCTTTGCCTTAAGTTCCAGAACGACGATGGCTCATATACCGAAACCGAATATTTCTATAAAGACGGTATTGTGGACTATGTGCGTGAAATGCTGGGCGAAGGTCAGGATCAGTCCGCAATGTCACAGGAGTCCGAAGACGAAGCCGATGCAGCAGAAGACGAAAGCTCCGACGAATCCGATGAAACAGAGGATTCCGACTCGGAACGTGAGCACGTTATGGCTCTTTCCACCCCCTTCTATCACAAAGCCGAGCGTACAGGACGTGACAGGCCCGACCTTCCCGATTACAAGCTCAAAATGGAAGCTGTTTTCTGCTTTTCCAACAGCATAAACCGCATTGAATACTTCCACAACTCAAGCTTCCTTGAGCACGGCGGTTCGCCGGACAAGGCTGCGCGCAGTGCTTTTGTAAAGGCAATTGACACTTATCTTAAAAACAACAACAAATATACAAAAAACGAAAGCAAAATAACCTTTGGCGATGTTGAAGACTCGCTTATCCTTATAACCAACTCTCATTCAACACGCACATCCTACGCCAACCAGACCAAAAAGGCTATAACCAACCCCTTCATTGCCGAGGCAATGACAGAATTTTTCCTCCATTCCCTTGAGGTTTTCTTTGCAGAAAACCCAAAAGAGGCAGAACGTGTTACCAAGCAGATACTCATCAATAAGCGCTCCCGCGAGAATGCCGAAAGCGCAAGAGTAAACCTCAAAAAGAAGCTTTCGTCCAACATGGATATAACAAACCGTGTGGAAAAATTTGTAAGCTGCCGTTCCAAGGATCCTCAGCGCCGTGAGCTTTATATAGTGGAAGGTGATTCGGCTCTGGGTTCCGTAAAGCTTGCACGCGATGCCGAATATCAGGCGGTTATCCCCGTACGAGGAAAAACACTTAACTGCCTAAAATGCGGTTATGACAAGATATTTAAGAACGACATAACCGTGGATCTTCTTAAAGTAATCGGCTGCGGCGTTGAAATACGCAACAAAGGCAAGACCGATCTTGCACAATTTGATCTTTCGGCACTAAAATGGTCAAAAATAGTTATATGTACCGATGCCGACGAAGACGGTTATCAGATCAGAACACTTATACTTACCATGCTTTACAGGCTTCTTCCCACCCTTATACAGGAAGGAAAAATATTCATTGCCGAAACTCCCCTTTACGAGATAACCTGGAAGGAAGGCATTGAATTTGCCTACAACGACAAAGAAAAGAACGATATACTTGCCCGTATAGGCAACAACAAATACACAATACAGCGTTCAAAAGGTCTTGGTGAAAACGACCCGGAAATGATGTCAAAAACCACCATGAACCCTGCAACACGCAGACTTATAAAGATCTGTCCCACCGACGAGGCGGCAACGGCAATAATGTTCAACACCCTTTTGGGTGATGACGGCCCGGCAAGAAAAAAATACATTGCCCAGCACGGTGCCGAATATGTGGATCTGGCAGACGTATAAAACTTTTAACGCTTTTAAACATGCAAATATCGGAGAACAGCTATGTGGAAATCGGACGATTGGAAAGATTATGAACTGCTCGATACCTCAGACGGTGAGCGACTTGAACGTTGGGGAGATGTTATACTTATCCGCCCCGACCCCCAGATAATATGGCACGGCAGAAAACAGCATCCTTTGTGGAAAAACTATTCTGCCAGCTATCACCGTTCTTCCAAAGGCGGAGGAAGCTGGGAATTTAAAAATATAAAACAAAATCTGCTTGATGACGGCTGGGATATTTCTTACAAATCCCTTAAATTCCATGTGCGCCCCACGGGTTTCAAGCACACCGGTGTTTTTCCCGAGCAGGCAGTTAACTGGGATTTTGTATCCGACAAAATATCCGCCGCAAAAAACAGCGGACGCGAAGTTTCTGTTCTCAACCTTTTTGCTTACACCGGCGGTGCAACTCTTGCCTGCGCTTCGGCAGGTGCTTCAGTTTGCCATGTGGATGCATCAAAGGGAATGGTGGCATGGGCAAAGGAAAATGCAGCCGCCTCCGGCCTGCGTGAAGCACCCGTAAGATACATCGTCGACGATTGCAAAAAATTTCTTGAACGCGAAATCCGCCGCGGACACAAATACGATGCGCTTATTATGGATCCTCCCTCCTACGGCAGAGGCCCTTCGGGCGAGCTGTGGCGGCTTGAGGACGATGTGGATTCGCTCATCGGTCTTTGTGCGCAGGTTATATCCGATAATCCTTTATTTGTTCTTGTAAATTCCTATACCACAGGCCTTTCGGCATCCACCGTGGGATATTTGCTGGAGCTTCATTTTGCATCGGTATTCGGCGGCAAGGTTTATGCCGAAGAAATAGGAATCCCCGTTACCACCACCGGCGGCACATTGCCCGCAGGCGCTTCCGCCAGATGGATAAAAGAATAATTTTCAGGTGAAATTTACAAAATGAGCTACATAATCAAAGCCCAAGGGCTTACATTTTCATACGATGAGGACGGCAACGGCGAAAAAACCGTGGAAAATCTCGATTTTTCCATTGAGCGCGGCAGTTTTACCGCAATTATTGGCCACAACGGTTCGGGAAAATCCACCATTGCAAAGCTTATGTGCGGTGTGCTTGAGCCCACCTCGGGTGAAATTTATATTCAAAGCAACAGCGCAGGCAGAATTCTGCGTGTTTCCGATGACAACGATATTTTTGACGTGCGCAAAACCGTGGGTATGGTTTTTCAAAACCCCGATAACCAGCTTGTTGCCACGGTTGTGGAGGAAGATGTCGCATTTGCCCCCGAAAATCTGGGTGTTCCGCAGCAGGAAATACGCCGCAAGGTTGACGATGCGCTTAAAGCGGTCGGATTGTATGAATACCGTCTGCACGATACCCACAAGCTTTCAGGCGGTCAAAAGCAGCGTGTTGCCATTGCAGGCATACTTGCAATGTCGCCCGAATGTATTATTTTCGATGAATCCACCGCCATGCTTGACCCAAAAGGCAGACAAGATGTTATGGAAATAATTTCCGGTCTGCAAAAGGAGCACGGCATAACCGTCATTCTTATAACCCATTACATGAACGAAGCCGCTCTTGCCGACCGCATTATGGTGGCAGACGGCGGAAAGATAGTGCTTGACGGTACCCCCGAGGAGGTTTTTGAAAAGCAGGAATTTCTTTTTTCCTGCGGACTTGAAGTTCCTCAGGCAACAGAGCTTGTAAGCAGACTCCACAAAGCCGGGGCACCTGTCAGCAAAACCGTTATTGATACACGCGGTGCGGTGCAAACAATTGTAGATGCAATTTCAAAAAACACCCAAACCAATTTATAAACGAAAGACTGCTTCAAAATGATAGAATTTTCTGATGTTTCGTATGTTTACGGCAAACACACTCCCTTTGAGCGTGTGGCGGTAAACAACATATCCTTTAAAATTGAAGATGGCATTGTTACGGGCATCATCGGTCATACCGGTTCAGGAAAATCCACCGTTGCACAGATGATGAACGCTTTGCTTGCGCCCACAGCCGGCAAAGTTTTGCTGGACGGTACAGATATAAACTCCACAAAAGAAGAAAGCTACAAAGCACGCTTCAAAGTAGGCCTTGTTTTTCAGTATCCCGAATATCAGCTTTTTGAAGAAACCGTGGAAAAAGATATAGCCTACGGACCTTCAAACATGGGACTTGATGACATACAGATCCGCGAGCGTGTGGAAATGGCAGCGGAATTTGTAGGTATTTCAAAATCCGTGCTCAAAAGCTCCCCTTTTGAGCTTTCCGGCGGACAAAAACGCCGCGTTGCCATTGCGGGAGTTATAGCCATGAAGCCCAAAGTTTTGGTGCTGGACGAGCCTGCCGCAGGTCTTGATCCGAGAGGACGCAGCGAGATCCTTGACAGACTTGTAAAATACAAAAACACCGATGGTGCATCCCTTGTTATAGTATCGCACAGCATGGAAGATGTGGCGGAATATTCCGACCGCATTATAGCCATGAATGACGGAAGGGTACTGTGTCAGGGTACACCTGCCGAAGTATTTTCCTACCATTCCGAGCTTTGCCGCTCCGGTCTTGCCTTGCCGCAGATAACAAGCATTATGCTTGAAGTTAAGGAAAAATGCAAAGCCATGGGAATATCCTTGCCCCAAAGCTTTGAATCGGTATTTACCGTTGAAGACGCATACAAAGCTCTTTTGCCCTACCTTAATTGTACAAAGGAGGGTAAATGATGCTTAACAATATAACTTTAGGTCAGTTTTTTCCCGGCAACTCCCTTGTGCACAAGCTGGATCCCAGAGCGAAAATAGTATTTACCATACTGTACATCGTCATTGTGTTCTCGGCAAAAAATCCCGTTTCCCTGGCAATATGTGCGGCTCTTACAATTTCGCTCATACTAATATCAAAAATCAGCATGCGTGTTATTCTAAAAAGCATAAAGCCCATTCTTTTTATAATGGTATTCACCGCGGTTTTAAACATTTTTTGGACCACCGGCGAAAATGTTTTATTCAGCTTCTGGAAAATAACCGTATACCGTGAGGGTGTGCAATTTGCTCTCATGATGGTTTCAAGACTTATACTGCTTATCACCGGAACCTTTGTTATTTTAACCTACACCACTTCACCCATGGCACTTACAGATGCCATAGAGCGTCTTACCTCGCCCTTATCTAAAATAGGTGTGCCCACCCATGAATTTGCCATGATGATGTCCATTGCTTTAAGGTTTATTCCCACCCTTATAGAAGAAACCGACAAAATAATGTGCGCCCAAAAAGCCCGTGGCGCAAATTTTGAAACCGGAAGCCTTTTAAAACGCGCAAAAGCACTTATACCCATCCTTATTCCGTTGTTTATTTCCTCATTCCGCAGGGCAGATGAGCTTGCGGCGGCAATGGAATGTCGCCTTTACCACGGCGGCAGCGGACGCACACGCCTTAAGGTTTTGAGATTATCGCTGCGCGATTATGCTACGGGTTTTGTGTTTGCGGCAATACTGGCGGCAATAATTTTCTTAAACACACGTTTTGAGGCGATATTATGACCGAACAGCGCAAAATCAAGCTCACCCTGGCATATGAAGGCACAAATTTTCACGGATGGCAGGTACAGCCGGGCGTGGCAACAGTTCAGGGCACTCTGCAGGAGGCATTGTGCAAAGCCGCAGGGTATAATCTTCCCGTTACCGGCTGCAGCCGCACAGATGCTGGAGTTCATGCCGTGGAATATGTTTGCCATACCGATTTTATGCCTATCCCATGCGATAAAATTCCGTTGGCAGTAAATTCTTTTCTGCCCTCGGGCATTGCCGTAAAGCAGGCAGAATATGCGGATTGCGATTTTCATGCAAGGTACAGCTGCCTTGGCAAGGAATACATCTACAAAATACACAACGCAAATCTGCGGGATCCGTTTCTTGCAAACCGTGCCATGTTTTATCCCAAGTCCCTTGATGAAAAAATCATGACGGAGGCGGCACAGGGAATTTGCGGAAAAAAGGATTTCTGCGCTTTTATGGCACAGGGCTCCCCCGTGGCTGATACCGTACGCACCGTAAAATACTGCGATGTTACCCGATGCGGTGATATCGTAACCGTGCGTGTTGCGGCAGACGGATTTTTATACAACATGGTGCGCATTATTGTAGGAACACTTATTACCGCATCCGAAAAAAAACAAAGTGCTCAGGATATAGCAGGCATTATTGCATCTCTTGACCGCACAAAAGCCGGCGCCACCGTGCCTGCTTGCGGTTTATACCTTAACAAAGTATTTTACTGATAACAAAGAAAGGCGGCGAAAAAATGAAAAGCAACAAGGAATATTACGGCAAAGCATACCGTTTATTGCGTTTTGCAAGATACAGCGTGCTGGTTATTTTTGTGCTTTTTACTGTTTTTTCCATGACTTTCTACAAGGACGAAATTACCTTTGATAATTTCCGTTACCTTATGAAATACATCGAAATAAGCCCTCCTGCCATGGAAGGCAATTCGTCAAGCCTGCGTTTTTCAGCATCTTCATCGGCAAACTTTGCCTTGATAAACGACAAGGTTGTTATTATCAATCCCGAAAACATATCCTCATACGATATGGCAGGCAGGAAAATACTTGACGAAAATATTAACTATTCAAATCCGATTTCTGTAAAAAACTCAAAATATGTTTTAATTTATGACCTTGACGGATACTCACTTTCGGTGTATAATTCTTTTTCAAAAGTATTTGAAACCACGCTGAAAACTCCCATAGAATATGTTTATCTTTGTGATAACGGCGGTTTTGCGGTAATAACCCGTGAAAAAACCTATGCCGGAGGCGTTGTGGCTTACAACAGCAAATTCAGCAAAGTATTCACCTTTATGACCCGCACGGCAAACGTTACCGACGTTTGTTTTGACAGCCACAACGGGTATATTGCCTGTGCCACCACCGATGTGCGCGAAGGCGATTTTTATTCCGAAATACTCACCTTTGACATCACAGATGACAAGGATTACAAAAGCCGCACCGAGCTTTACGGCGAGCTTCCGCTATCCATGTTCTGTGCAGGCAAAGACTTTGCATTGATGACAGATAAGGGCATACACTATTACGACTACAACGGCGCAGACAAGGGCTTTTCGAATTTTGGATACGATACTCCCTGCTCTCTGTTCCGATTCAACGACTTTTTTGCGGTAACACTTAAAAGCGCCCTTGCCCGTACCGATACCACCATGAACATTTACAGCTACGGCGGAGAATTGCTTTTTAATTCCCACTATTCCGAAGAAATAAGCTATATTGATGCAGCTTTCGGCAAACTTTATATTCTCGAACAGTTCGGTCTTGGAATACATGACTACGATTCTGCATATAATTTTACTGCGGCGGATAATCCCACTCCCACCCACGAAGGCGAATACAAGCAGGTATTTTCGTTGCCCGACGGCGAATATCTTCTTATTTCGCAAACGGGTGCCGCAAAATTTATTTCTCAGCCGCCCAAAGCCCCGGATGAAACAGCGGAGGAAGAAAAATGACAACAGCAACAGTTAATGCCGTTTTTACCGTTGGCATTATAACCGATATAATAATAATTGCAATATTATTGGTCAACGTTATAGCCGGCGCAAAAAAAGGCTTTGTATATACCGCTTACAGATTTTTAAGACTGATAATTTCATTTATTGCCGCTTACTTTTTTGCAAAGCCGCTGGCTGAAATTATAAAAACCACACCGATACACAGTAGCCTTTCCAAAAGTCTTGAGGGCTCGCTGAGCAATTATATAGACGATGCCGTATCAGGCATTTTCACCGGCAGCACCGAAAATATTGCGGAACATATGCAGGCTTCCGATTCCGGCATAGGTGCTCTGCTTAAAGCTTTCGGCAGAAGCCCCGAGGAAATAGCAGCAGAATACTCACGCCTTATGGAGCAAAAAGCCGAAACTGCCGCCGAAGACCTTAAACAATTTATCATCACCCCCGTAACAGATGCAATAACGATTGCAATATCCTTTATACTCATATTTGCCGTATCCCTGCTGGTGCTTTACCTTGTTATGAAGCTGCTCAACCTGGTTGCCGAAGCTCCCGTTATAAATATCCTTAACAGATTTCTTGGCGGAGTGGCAGGTGCAATTGCTGCAATTATTCAGATCTTTGTAATTTCAATAATACTTGATGCCCTTCTGCCCCTTGCAGGCAGTGCGGGAATTGATATTCTCGGGCAGATAAAAGATTCGCAGCTTTACAGCTTTATATTTTCCATAAATCCCATCGCGCTGCTTATAGCAATAACTGTATAAAATCGCAACAGCTGTATCTTTTTACATACAAGAATGAAAGGATACTTACAATGAACATCAAACATGTACCAAATATACTGTCAGCCTTACGCATAGCGTTGGTTCCTGTTTTTATACTTGCCTTTGTGCGCGGCAAAAGTGCTCTTTGCGCAACGGTATTTATAATTTCGGGAATTTCCGACATTGCCGATGGCTTTATTGCACGCAAATTCTGCGCCACATCCAACCTTGGAAAAATACTTGATCCCATCGCGGACAAGCTTACCTACGCATCGGCATTCTTTTGTCTGTGTGCCGACGGAAAAATTCCCCTGTTTTTTGTCATTGGCTTTACGGTTATCCAACTGTGCCAGGCGGCAGGTGCGCTTTTTGTTTACAAAGCAAACAACACAGTGGTAAAATCCAACATCCCCGGAAAAATAGCCGGTTTTTCGATGTTTGCACTGTGCATTATAAATCTTGTGTTTTACGATATCATCGGAAACGCAAAGCTTATCAACATAATAAGCTTTTTTGTGCTGGCAATAATCACATGCGCCTCAGCGGTGTATTTTGTCAGATATTCCGACATAACACGCAAAAAAACAAACGACAACAATTGACTATTTTCGGAGGAACACCAACTTGATAAAATACTGTACACGCTGCAAAAAAAGAGTTGCAGTAGTGTTTGTGCAAAAGCTTGACGGCACCGGCAACAACACCACCGAAGCATTTTGCCTTAAATGCGCCAAGGAGCTGGGCATAAACACTGACCAAATAAACGAAATGATGAGCCGCATGGGTATTGACGAAGAGCAGTTTGAACAGCTCAGCAGTTTTCCCATGGATGAATTCGGCGGCGAGCTTGACGAAGGCTTTGACGGCGAAGAAAATGACGACGAAGAAGACGATGACGAAAACAGCGAAAGCCGTGCACCGTCAATAAACTTCAGCGATTTCTTTGGCGGTCAGAGCAAAAGCAGCAATGAAAGCGAAGAAAAAGAAGACAAAAAAGATAAAAAATCCAAAAAGAAATCAAAAAAGCGCAAAAATCTCGAAAATTTCTGCATAAATCTCACTCAACGCGCAAAAGACGGTCAGCTCGACAAAGTTATCGGACGTGACCGTGAACTTGACCGTGTTTTGCAGATACTTATGCGCCGCCAGAAGAACAACCCCTGTCTTATCGGCGAGCCCGGTGTGGGCAAAACAGCCGTTGCCGAAGCACTGGCAACCCGCATTGCCGAAGGCACCGTGCCTCACAAGCTCAAAAAGTGTGAGGTTTATCTGTTGGATATGACACTTGTGGTGGCAGGAACTCAGTTCAGAGGTCAGTTTGAAAACAGAATGAAGGGGCTTATCGAAGAGGTCCGTGAAAACGGCAACATCATTCTGGTTATTGATGAGGTTCATTCCATAGTATCCGCAGGCGACGCCGAAGGCGGCATGAATGCGGCAAACATTTTAAAGCCTGCCCTTTCCCGAGGGGAAATACAGGTGATCGGTGCCACAACCCTTGCCGAATACCGCAAATATATTGAAAAGGATGCCGCTCTTGAACGCCGTTTCCAGCCCATTGTTATAAACGAGCCTTCTGTGGCGGATACCGTTAAAATACTTAAAGGCATAAAGAATGTATACGAAAAATTCCACGGCCTTGTTATTCCCGATGAAACCGTGGAAAAAACCGTTATGTATTCCGAGCGCTACATCACCGACAGATACCTGCCCGACAAAGCCATAGATCTGCTTGACGAGGCGGCATCGTTTGTTGCCATGCGCGATATAAACATCAACCGTGCCAAAGAGATGCAGGAAAACCTTGAGGCCATAACCCGCGAGCGTGAAGCTTTGGAAAATGAGCAGGTGGACCCGGGTGATGACGGAGATCTTGACCGATACCAGCGCCTTGCAACTCTTAAAATGGAAGAACTTAAGCTTTCGGACGAATGTGAACGTCTTACGGATCTTTGCTCTGACGTTACAGTTACTCCCGAGCATCTTGCAAACGTTATTGAAATATGGACAGGAATACCTGCCAGCAGCATAACCGAAAACGAGTTTATTCGTGTGGATCAGCTTGCCGAAAGACTTAAATTCCGCATTGTGGGTCAGGATAAAGCCGTGGATTCCGTGGCAAAGGCAATAAAGCGCTCCAGAGCAGGCATATCTGCAAAACTCAAGCCCGTTTCCTTTATTTTCGCAGGCCCCACAGGTGTGGGCAAGACCGAGCTTGTAAAAACTCTGGCGGCAGACCTTTTTGATTCACCCGAGGCGCTTATCCGCCTTGATATGTCGGAATTTATGGAAAAGCACGCTGTATCACGCATTATAGGTGCTCCTCCCGGATATGTCGGATATGACGAAGCAGGTCAGCTTACCGAAAAAATCCGCCGCAGGCCTTATTCCGTGGTTTTATTTGACGAAATAGAAAAAGCTCATCCCGATGTGCTTAACATTCTTCTGCAGATACTGGACGACGGCAGAATAACCGATGCCCACGGCAAGCAGGTAAGCTTTGAAAACACAATAATTGTAATGACCACCAATGCAGGTTCAAGCACGGGTATGAATTCAGCAGGATTTTTGGGTTCTGAAGGCTCCATAAGCAGCGACAGAATTATGAATGCCCTTTTTACATTCCTGCGTCCCGAATTTATAAACCGCATTGATGAAATAATCGTATTCAACCAGCTTACAAAAGAAAACTTTGAAAAAATAGCCGCAATAATGCTTTCGGATCTTTCAAAAGCCGTGGCGGAAAAGGGCATCACCCTGGAATACTCGCCCGACCTTACGGCACATCTTGCCGAAAAGGCTTTCAGCCTTAAATTCGGTGCCAGAAATCTGCGCCGTTATATTCAGGAGCATGTTGAAGATAAAGCCGCAGAGCTTATCATTTCCGGCTACAACAAAAAAATAACTGCACTCAAAATCCTTGTGGAAAACGGCGAAGTGGCAGTTTACGAAGCATAAAAACACATAATATGACTTGTCTTTTTTTCTCCATTACCGAACCAGACGGTTGTGCGACTGCAGGCGAAAGCAGCAGCGTAAGGAAAGTCCGGGCTTCACAGAGCAGGATAACGGATAACGTCCGCCGAGGGCAACCTTAGGGAAAGTGCAACAGAAAATTACCGCCCGCAAGGGTAAGGATGAAAAGGCGAGGTAAGAGCTCAACGACATGATGGAAACACCGTGTGCCGTGTAAACCCTATCCGGAGCAACACCTTGGGGCAGGCAACGTGGATTTATCACCCACAGCCATGCTTGCTCGGCATTTTGTCCCCATGGTGGCAAAGAGCTTTGCGGCAACGTAAAGCCAAGATAGATGACCGTCCACGACAGAACCCGGCTTACGGTTCGGTAATGCAGAAAGAAAGACAAGTCGAAAAAACGCAGAGGAAAAACCTCTGCGTTTTTTAATATTATCATAAAAGAAAACTTACAACATCCGCAAGTGCACGGTAATCATCGGTTTTTACGGCATTGAAATCCGCCTTAAAAACCGCCTCATCGTTACCGCCCGTGCCGTAATCATCCCCCACAAAAACCACCTCACTGTGGTCATAACCGTTTTCTTTGCAATACTGAGCCAGGGCATAAGCTTTATCGTACGGCGCAGGTGCCATATCAAAGGAGGAAGATCCGCCCACAAAGACCGTATAATCGCTGAACACATTTTTTATATCTTCATAAATTCTGCGGCGCTTTGCTCGGTCGGGATCAAATGCAAGCTTATCTTCGATTTTTGCATCCGTGCCGAGAATAGGAAATGTTACGCAGCCTGACGGATGGTATTCCACATTTCTGCCTGCAAAATCCGTGTAACCGTATTTTTCACGCATTTCGGTTACACGCTTTTCTATGCTTTCGGTATCCACAGGCAGGTGATAGTCAAAAACAATATCAATATCATGCGTTGCACTGTTGTATTTTGCGTACTGCATACCGTAATTTCCTATTATATCCAGCGGAAAACCTCCAAGCTGATCAAAAATTCTGCGGCATGTGCCTGCGCCTACAATAAGCAATTTGTATTTTTCCGCAAGCCTTTGCAGCACAGTTCGGTTTGTATCGTCAAGCGGTGTTTTGTGCTGGGTAAGGGTGCCATCCATATCGAAGGCAACTACTTTTATCTTTGAAGCGTCCATTTTTATTTCTCCAGTGCAAAATATGTATAATACAGCCACAAAACGCTGTAACGGTCTTTAAGATCCTTGGCGTAAAGCACGGCATCGTTTATCTTATCATTGCCGTAAAGCTTTTCAAAATCGGCATAGTCCAGTCCTGCGCGGTTTATCATGCCGATAAACTCATCGGGCGACGGTGATTCTGCCAGTATTTTTTTGATTTCCTCAAAGTTGTTGCATACCTTTTCGCTGTCATCACGGTCATACCAGCCGAGTTTATCCTGTAACGCAATTATGCCATCAGCGGAGGATGAATATATCCTGCGGATATTGCTTTCCCACGCTTTGCGGTCAAATTTATGTTTTTGGGGAGCGCTTTTTATAATGTTCTGACGCAGCTTTGCCGTTACCACGGAAGAAAACACCACGTCTATTCCGTGGGCAAAATATTCCTTGCCGTCAAGGATGCCCGTTATTTCGAAAAAGTGGGAAAGGTGATGCTCGCTGCCGGATGCGGGACGTGAACAATCCACAAAGCTCATGGCAACACCCACATTTACAAGTGCCTCCATAAGCACACCCACCGTGTGCTCATCGCGAAGCAGAAGTTTTTCGGCAAGCTGCTTTACCTGCTCGGCGGAGGAATATGTCATGTTGTAAACATTTTCGCAAAAATATTCGCCGTTTATATATGCACTGAGCTTCCAGTCATTAAGGCAAGAATATTTGCCTATTATATCACCATAGCCTGCTTTTATCATATCCATGGGAGCATCCTTAAGTACGGAAGTATCTCCTATTATGGCTTTGGGCGGTCTTGCATTCAGAGTAACTTTCATTCCCTCAAGAATAAGTGCGGCACCAACCGAAGCATAGCCGTCCATGGACGGTGCTGTGGCAACAATGTAATAAGGAATATCTGCCTTGTAGCTTGTTTGCTTGCACAGATCGTTTATAACGCCTGACCCCACGCCTATTATAAGATCGGTTTTGGGGGTGATAAAGCCTTCTATCTCCGCTATTTTTTCCTCGTTGGGAATAACCACATCACCGTTGGCGCAAAGAACAAGGTTTTTGTATATTTTTGATTTCAAAAGAGCATAAACACGGCTGCCTGCGGCGGCATAGGTGTTGTTATCCGATATAAGCAAAATGTTGCTGAAGCCTGCACACAATTCTGCAAGACTGTTTATGGCGCCATTGCCTATAATAACCTCATCAATGGGGCAGCTGTGCTTTTTACCGCAGGGGCAGGAGGAAAATTTTTGCTGTAATTCCTTTATGTTCAAAACCATCACTCTTTTCATAAAAAATAAATTGACAAAAGACTTCTTTGATTATATAATAAAACAATCAGAAGTGTTTGTCAATACACGGCTTTAAAGTTGATAAACATTCAAAATATATAGTATTCATATGTGACAGAAAAAATAAAAAAGGTCGTACAATTACGACCTTTTACTGTTTTTATTCGCCATCCACCATAACACGCAGTTTTTTCACAGCAGCTGCTGCGCGTTGTAAAAATTCATATGGTTCATCTTTTGAAAACACCTCAAGCATAAGCGAGCCTTTATAGCCAGAACTGCGTATATGCTGTGCCACACGGTCAAAATCCTTTGTTGCCTCAAAAGGAATCATGTGGTCATCGCCGTTGTAAATCCCGTGATTATCGTGTATATGGGTACAGATAAGGCGATTGCCGAAAAGCGGCATGTATTCTCTGCCGGGAGTAAAGCACGATTCATGACCGCAATCCCAGCAAAATCCGGCTACGGAGCTGTCGAAGGTTTCCATTGCCCATGAAAGATTTGCAAGCTTGCGCTGATTTTCAAAAGCAATTTTAACACCATTTCTTGCCGCATGCTCCACAAGGCTTTCAAAGCGCTTTCTGCCGATATCTGTTATGGTAGGGGCATTGTCACCTGATGAAAGATGAACCACCGCAACGGGCACTCCTGCCAGCTTACAGTTATCCACAGCCGCGGTTAGCCGCGAAAGCATTACAGCTCCGCTTTCATCCTCCAGCCACATGGCGTTGATACCGTCAAAGGGGGCATGCAAAGTTTCGTAAGCTATGCCGTGCTTTGCAAGCAGATCCGCCACTTTAAGCTGGTCTGCGGGCTCCATTACTCCGCTGAAGCAAGCATCAAAGCCAAGCTGTGCCATTTGTGATATATATTCCCCGTCTGTCAGCCCCTTTGCAGCGTGCAGGTTTATGCCTATCTTACGCATTTTTTACAACCTCCCCCGATTTTATAAGTGAATACTTTCCGCTGCGAAGCACGGAAACAAGATCCGCATTGTTTTTGATTTTAATGTCGGTCACAATACCGCCCCGTGCCAGGGCACCCTCGGAATGAAAATCCGAGCCGGATGTTTTGGCCTTGCCGTAATGACTTGCAAAAGTATCGGCAAGCTCATTGCGGAAAGGTTCTGTGCCGCCGTTATACACTTCTATTCCAAAAAGGGGTGCAGGATCGCATACCGTCATTTTGTTTCGGAACGGGTGCGCCTGAACCACAAGCACATCCCGGGGCAAAATTTCCATAAGTTTATCAAGCCCCGAAAGCTTGTTTAACAGCGGTGCATTGTAAAAAAAGCTTTCGTCCGCACCGTATAAAAGATAATCGTTTATCGTGCCGTCAAAGCGCACCTCGGCACCGGGCAAAACCGTAAAACCGAGTTTTTCGCCCTCGTTGCGTGCGGCATAATAGCCTCGCAGATAGCGGTCTATTATTTTTTGATGGCAGGCACCGTTTACCTCATCGGCAAACCACTCATAAAACACATGAAAATAGTGATCGGTAATAACAAGGCCGTCATAGCCTGCGTTGTGATAAAGCTTTACTATATCTGCGGCGGCACATCTTGCCGCCATGTCACACTCGGAGGTGTGCACGTGTAATTCAAATTTTCCCATTTGTTTGCGCTTTCGTTTTATATTGAGGATATATAATTATACCACGCAAAATGTGCAGTGTAAAGCGGTTTGATTGTAAAAACATAAAAAATCCGCACCTTTTGGTGCGGATTTATCATAGCTGAAGTTAGCAAAGCTCCGTTTGCAACAGATAATCAAAGCACAAGCGAAGGTGCTGTGTATACTCTTGCGGCAAGCTCGGAGTTGAGCATGTAAAGACTTTTGGGATCGGAACCGAAAAGCTCCATTTTTGTAATAAGGTCATTGGCGTTGGTTTCTTCTTCGCCCTGTTCCTTAACAAACCAGTCAAGGAACTGCATTGTGCGAAAATCCTTAACGCTGTATGCCGCAGCATAGATATCGTTGATAAGGGATGTTACGTATTCCTCATGTTCAAGGCCCGCCTTGAGCACGGTCATATCACTGTCAAGCACCTTATCGGGCTTTGCAATGGCATCAAGTGTTACCTTTTCGTTGTTGTTTTGCAGATAGCGGTAGAACAGCATTGCGTGATCGCGCTCTTCCTGAGCCTGGATATAATACCAGTTTGCAAAGCCGTCAAGACCTCTGTCTTCAAAATAATTGGAAAACTCAAGGTAAAGGTATGCCGAGTAGAATTCCTTGTTGATCTGCTGATTAAGCAGTTCGTGTACTTTTTTGTCCATCATGGTTTTGTTCCTCCTGATTTTTTATTTAACAGATATAACTGTTATTTTAATATTCCGAAAAATCTATGCAAAATACATCGCCCTCGCCGTCTATATAATAGAATGTTCCGTCATAACAGTCGATAAATTCCGGCTCGGAAATGTATCCTAAGTGGGCAAGGTTTATGTAAAGATCGGCAAATTTTTTGTTTGCATCGATGATTCTTATGCCTGCAGGTACTCTTTCGGGGTCCGCAAAGCCCTCCACGGAATATATTTTTCCGTCGCGGCAGCATGCACCCTGGATAAATCTGCTGTAATCGCTGTCGAAATGATATCTTATATCATCTTTGCCAAGAGTTACGATTTTTATGCCGCATTTTTCATCGTACACACCGTCCGAAAGCTTTGGCATATCAAAGGCAAAATAACGGGTGGTGTTGCAGGCATCACGCATTACAAAGGCATAAAGGGTGCCCGTTTTTGTATCTGCGGTAAAGTTGCCGTAAGGTCTTACATCGGTATCGCAGGATTTCCACAAGCTTCTGTCCTCCACAAAACCTATGCGTATCATCTGCACAAGAGTCGATGAAAATTCGTTTCCGCTGCGTACCAGGCGGTAAACAAGGCAAACACCCTCAAGGCGGTCCTCGGAATTTGCAAAATTGTTGTAGATGTTGGAATAAAGCAACGGAAATTCATCGCCATCGCTGTAGTATTCACTTCCAAAAAATACAGCATTGCTGTGGGGTGCCAAAACATCGGCTTTATCCAGCGTAAATGCAGAAATAAAATCGACTTTTCCGCCACGCTTTATATCATCCATGCTGTAAACGCGGCACACGCCTTTGGTGCTGAAGTGGAAAAGATATCCACCCCATATGGCGCCGTCCTGAGCTGATATGACCGTAGCCAATTTTGTTATTTTCATTTTATTTCTCCTTTATAATATCATTCAAATATACATTCGCCGCAATCAGGCACATCCAGCGGAATTCCGCCTTTGTTTGCCGATTCTATGGCAACAAGTCCCGGAATTGTAAACCTTGCGGCTGTCCATGCGTTGAGCACTGGATGCTTGTGGTTGTAAACCGCCGTGCAAAAATCGTCGATAAGGAACTTGTGGGTTGCCATGTGTCCGTTGGTGAGGGTTTCGTAGGACTTTGGAAGTCTTTCCATTTCCTTTTCCTGTACCGCTGCCACATCGCTCCATTGCCATTTTCCGTTGGCAACAAGGTTTTTGAAATCGGGCAAGTGCTTGTTTTCCACCATACCTTTTGTGTTTACATAATCGCTTACATCTGTAAGATTAACTTG
>JAZSGA010000199.1:0-7064 GCA_045532495.1 Eubacteriales bacterium
TTCGCTTTCCTTAGAACCCTCACCGCATGCAAGGCAGGCAATTTCGTATATACTTGTGGTTATCATTTCGCCATAATATGTCACTTCCTCATCGCCCTTCATAACAGTTACATAAGGAACAACGCAGTAATTGCTCTCGTAACGATTTTCGGGTACCGATGTTAAACATACGGTGAAAGACACATTTGCACCGTCATCTTTGTAAATATTTACTGCGGGCACGGTCTTTGCATCTTCTGTTTCTTTGGTAAGCTGTGCATTTCCGAGAAGATTTTCGGGAATTATTACGGAACCAAAACCAACGCCTTTGTCGTCGGAGGATGCAGGAAGTGTTCCGTTTTGAGCAAATTCTTCGTAAAGTCCCTTTGATATGCTGCTTACAAAACGGAGTCCCTGAGTAACTGTGCCATTGCCCGAAGGCAGACGTATCTGCGCACCCAAAGTTTCCGGAACATACGCTTCTTCATTTACAATAGTGAATTTATCAACTGTCATACCGTCTGCCTGCTTTACGGTGTAAGTAAGAGCACGATCGGTAACATCCACCACCGCATAAACGGGCATTTCCGACTTGGGAGAAAATACCGTCACATAGTTTTCGTTGAGGTTATCTTTAAGAACATCGTGGTTTGTTGTGGTAGAACCTACGATGGAATAAACAGTACCTTCGCCCTTGGTTATTACATCCGGGTTATCTTTTCTAACAGCCACACGGTCCTTCATGGGATAAGTTCTTGTGTTATAGTGAGCGTGTCCCTGAATGACAAGGTCAACACCAAGGCTTTCCATGGTTTTGTCTATATCGTACTTTGTAAAGTATTCGTTATCTCCTGTTGCTGTGTGTGCAGGCTGATGAACAACAACTATCTTCCATTTTGCATTGCTTGCTTCAAGATCGCTTATAAGCCATGATTTTTGAGCTCCCAGAAGGTATGCATCTGTGCCGCCGGAAGGACCGGAGTTAAGCACAACAAAATGAGCATTTCCGTAATCGTAGGAGTAAGCAAGCTCCTTGGGGTTATTGATGGCATTCATTACGGAATTTCCGAGATTCGCCCACTTGGCAATGGCTTTTTCACCGCCGTTATTTGGGTGATTGAGATGAAGATTGAAAAGGAAATCGGTATCGGGGCCGCCGCTTTCTTGATATTCGTGGTTACCCATTACCGCAAAGTGAGGTACGGATTTTACCGTATCTCCCATTGCTTTAAAATACTGAACCCACATGGATTCTCTGCCGCCCTTTTCAACAAGGTCGCCTGCATTGAGTATGAACGCAGGATCTTTTACATCTTCAAAAGCTTCGTCAAGAACTGTCTGGGCATACATAAAGCCTCTGCCGTCCCAGCTTTCGCCCTGGGTGTCCGAAATGGTTATAAACGAGAAGTCTGTAACATTTTCCGACTCGGTGGTAAAGGTATATGTACTGCTCCAGTCATCGGCAGAAGAGCTGTTCTTTTTACCTATGCTGTATTCATATGTTGTGCCGGGGGTAAGACCTGTTATATCCGCTTCAAAGAAATCTATATCATCATATACTGTTTTTTCGGTCTTTCTTACAGCATCAACATAATTTACCGCAGAAGCTCCCTTTACGTTGTATCTTACCGCCATATCCTCATCTGAGGAAACATAGGATGCTTTTGCTGTCCATGCAAAGGCTCTTGTGGTTTTTGCATCAACATCGTAGGAAGTTACAAGATTATAAACGTTTTCTTCAAAACCGGTATAAACAGGCTCGGTTGTGTTAAGAGTATAGCTTTCGGGAACAAAATCACTTTCAACTGCAGCATTATCGGTTATGCCGTTTTCGAGGGAGGATTTGGCAACGACCTTTGTAAATGATGTGTTTCCTGCAAGCATACCGTTGTCGCCGCGGCGTATAACTGTGCCGTCGGGCTTGGTTATTTCAACAATAAGTGCGCAAGAAGCCGGAGCAAGAGTTATCTTTACCCCGTATTCACCGTAACCGAATTCGCCGGAAACAATATAGCCGCCAATAGTAAAGCCCTCATCGGAAAGCTTGATAATATCGCTTTCTGCTATATTTCCAACTGCGGAAATTGTGTTTTTTGAACCTGCTTCAAAATTGATATTGCAGGTATAAACAACTGCTCCGTCGATTCCCGAAATATCGGTTTCAACCACGTTGCTTGCCGCAACCGCCGGTGTAAGGGTGCCGTTGAAGCCGTCCTCGGTGTTGTTTATCCATCCGTCATACTGTGCATACTCGTTTACAATATTCACATTTATTTCGGAAGGATCGGAAACAAATCCAACTTTATACTTGCCTGTACCGCCCACTGTGATTTCGGATGTGTTTGCATATGTTACGGGTGTGGTACCGTCATAATCCCCGTTGCTGTTTACCGCATAGTAATATACAATGTTCTTTCCTTCGGGGAAACTTACGCTGTATGTACCTGCTGTATCGGTGGTGTCAAGAGCACCGCCTTCTATATTTTCAACGTAAATATCGTATCTTGCAAGGTTTTTAAATGCGTAAGTACCTGTGGTTTCGGATGTAACGGTTGCGCCGTTGTTGTAGATAATCTGAAGGGCATGGCCATCTGTCATGGCACTGATATAGTTGCGGCTGTAAAGCATCGGAACTGTTGTGCCGTTAAGAACAATGTTAAGGTTCTTTTTATAGGCAACAGTTGCTCCTTCTGCTGCACCGCCCACACGCAGTGCTGTATATAAATCGCTGCTACCAAGTACAACCTTTACGTCATTTTCCAATGTAAGCTGATCGGGATACGATTTGCTTACACCGCCGGATGCAGAAACCAGACCCATTGTGTTTTTGGTTATAGTTGCAGTATCAACTATAACCGTGCCGCCTTCGCCGTCCACAAGACCGTCAATACTACCCGCCACGATTGCACGGTTTCCGTTAGCGGTTGAGGGCACTTTGGTGCTCTGTCCGTAAAACTGTACGTTTTCAAAAGTCACATCGTAACCGCCACAGTAAGTTTCCATCCAGTCAGTATATCCGCGGTCAAACTGGATGCCTATGTTTTTGAAAACAGTGGGGCCGGTTATTCTCAAATGCTGGTCTCCACGGACACTAACGCCGCTGGTAACTCCGAGTATTGAGGGGGTTTCGGCATCATAGCTTTCAAATATAAGGGTAGCGCTATAAGGAACGGTGGCCTTTGCGCTGTTTTCAGAGCTATAATAAACATACGAAGAACCGTTAGATATAACTTTTACGGTCACAGTTTTGCCGCTAACGTTATTACCGTCAGCCTCGATCTGTGCCACCAGTGCAGAAAGTGTTCCCGCAGGTGTATCTGCCGATGTGCCGTTGCCTGTGGCGCCGCCCTTGAGGTAATAAACAATATCAAAAGTTTCCGTAAACGATACGTTGTATTTTCCCGGTTCGCCAACGGTAAGAATACCGTTGTTGCTGCAATACTTGTTGCCGTCCGCATCCGTTGCAACAGCATATTTCATACCCGACGGCAAAGTTACGCTGTATGTACCTGCTGTATCGGTGGTGTCAAGAGCACCGCCTTCTATATTTTCAACGTAAATATCGTATCTGGGTAAGTGGCTTATAGAATAAGTGGGAGACTCTGAAAGCATTGCCGCACCGCTGTTATAGATTATCTGAAGTGCGTGTCCTTCGGTCATGTTACCCACAGGTCCGTCTGCTTCAAGACTTGTTACCTGAGTTCCGTTAAGAACAATATTTGCGTTCTTTTTATAGGTTGTTGCAACTTTACTGTTTGCGGATAAACGAATTCCGCTGGGCACATTGGTTCCCGAGCCCGCAACGACCTTTACATCGTTTTCGTAAACTTCGGAACCTGAAGAAAGATAGCCTGCAAGATCAAGGTAACCAAGATTGTTCATTTTCATGGTTGCGGTATCAATTGTAAATGTGCCACCGTTGCCCTGACCTCCGCCAATGCCGCCGTTTATACGTGCACCCTGGGAAAATACAGTGTTATATGTGGTAAGGTTTTCGCCGCCCTTGGCAAGGATCCTTACGTTTTCAAAGGTCGTGTCATAACCGTTGCCGTAAATCTGCACCCAGTCGGAATAGGTTCTTTCGGCACGCAGATTGATGTTTCTGAAAACCGTGGGACCACTCACTCTCAGATGCTGTCCGTCACCTCGGGAAGCATTGTGGTTTGTTATCCACAAGGTTGTTTTATTTTCGCCATGGCTTTCAAATATAAGTGTTGCGTTATAGGGGACAATTTTATAACTGCCGCTTTCGCTGTTGTACGCAACGGAGCTGCTGCTGTCCATAACCTTAACGGTTATTTCCTTGCCCGCAACATTAAGACCATCGGCCTCGATCTGTGCCACCAGTGCAGAAAGTGTTCCTGCAGGTGTATCTGCCGATGTACCGTTACCTGTGGCGCCGCCCTTAAGATAGTACACCGCTTCTGTCTGTGCTGATACTGCAACAGAGAATGCAGGCACGCATCCGATAAGAAGAACAAGTGCCATAATAAGCGACAACAATCCTTTTTTACTTGTTTTAAACATTGATTTTCCACCTTTCTTTTTGTTTTATGGACAAAAAACTTGTTTGGGAATACAAAAAACAAACAATACTTCATTGTTATTTATAGAATAACAGAAAAACCCCCTTTAAAAAATAGATAAAACGTGGTATAATATGGAGTAATGTAATATTGAAATATGGACTAATGTAATATTTGGAGGTATTTATGCTTTTCATTTCAGGGTTTGATGCTAACAGCCCCAAACACACAAGAATATCTCATTTGCACATAAACAACGAACTTGATGTCACCGAAATAGGCTATAACAAAGTGCCGCCGTCTAAACAGCACATTTTGCAAAGAGATGTATACATCATTCATTACTGTATAAACGGAAAAGGTGTTTTTCAGGGCAAGGAATTTGACAACAGCTGTCTTTACCTTACAGTACCCGGCGAAACCGAAGTTATAACCGCCGATGAGCACGATCCTTATGAAACCTTCTGGATAATTTTCCGCGGAACTGCCGCCCCCGAAATGCTACGGCTTTGCGGATTGCCGCATAAATGTGGCGTATACCGTTTTGACAAAAATACCGAATGTGCCGAAATTCTCAAAAACTATCTTTACAACACAGAATCCGACGGCGGCATAGCCGAGGCTTTTTCGCTTCATTCGGCATTCTATGCCATAATGGCAAAACACATAGAAAGCCTTGACAGTTCAGTTTTGCAAAAGAATACCGTGGCACGCGATGTGGCGGATTTTCTGTCAAAAAATTACAACCTGGATATAAAAATAGATTCCATTGCAGAAATGTTCAACTATTCCCGCAACCATCTTTATACGCTGTTCAAAAACGAATACGGTGTTTCTCCCAAAGAATATCTGGTTAATCTGCGTATTGAAAAGGCAAAACAGCTTCTTACAGATGTAAGCATCAGTTTTTCCGTAAAGGAAATATCCTACGCCATAGGGTTTCAGGATCCGTTTTACTTTTCAAAGCTGTTTAACAGCCGGGCAGGTATGTCGCCGCTTCAATACCGAAAAACTTACCGAAAAAAATTCTGAAAGCTCAGTCGTTTTCAAAATAAATGTTTTTTGATGTATTTTTATCATATACTTATTGAAATGACAGCAAAAATGTGATAGAATATAGTGATATATATTTGTATACCCTTATAACAATGAAAGGTTTGGTTAAATAAAGTGAGCATAAAAGTGGCATTTGTTTCGCTGGGATGTCCCAAAAACCAGGTCGACAGCGAGGTTATGCTGGCCACCCTTAAAAATGCCGGCATCGAAATAGTCGAAGAAGATATTTACGCCGATGTGGTAGTTATAAACACCTGTGCATTTATACAAAGTGCCAAGGAGGAAGCCATCGAAAGCATCCTTGATGTGGCATGGCTGCGTGAAAACCGTGATCTTAAAGGAATAGTGGTTACGGGCTGCCTTGCACAGCGTTATGGTGATGAGCTGCTTAAAGAAATTCCCGAAATAGACGCAGTTTGCGGTGTGGGTGATCTTGACAGCATAGTGGATGCCGTAAAGCACGCTTACGAAAACGGTGGAAAAGCCGATGCGGAAAAATTTAAAGCCATATCCTGTCCCGAAGCTCAAAAGCTTGGCGGCGACCGTGCAGTTACTCCCCCCGAATATTCCGTTTATCTTAAAATTTCCGAAGGTTGCGATAACCGTTGTACATATTGCGTTATTCCTTATCTTCGCGGTAAGTTCCGTTCACGCAGCATCGAGGATGTTGTGGCGGAAGCAAAAGATCTTGTGGCACTCGGCGCAAAAGAGATCGTTCTTGTATCGCAGGATACCACCCGTTACGGCCTTGATCTTTACGGCGAGTTCCGTCTGGATGCCCTTCTTACCGAACTTTGCAAGATTCCCGATCTCAAGTGGATACGTCTGCTTTATTGCTATCCCGATGAAATCACCGACAGTCTTATAGATGTTATTGCAAAAGAAGAAAAGATAGTAAAATACATAGATATGCCCATCCAGCACATATCCGATAACATTTTGCGAGCCATGCACCGCCGTGGCGACGGAAAACTTATCCGCGACTGCATTTCAAAGCTGCGCACACGCATACCCGATCTTGTTCTCCGCACCACAGTTATTGTGGGATTCCCCGGTGAAACAAAAGAAAACTTTGCCGAGCTTGCAGAATATCTCAAAGAAGCAAAGTTTGACAGACTTGGTGTTTTCACCTATTCCGCCGAGGAAGGAACCCCTGCCGCACGTATCAAGGAAGGTAAAGTTCAGGAAAAAACAAAACAGCACCGCATGGATGTTATTATGAAAAACCAGATGGACATCCACGAAAAAAACAACCGCAAGTTCATCGGCAAAACGCTGGATGTGCTTTGCGAGGGATTTGACATTCCATCGGGCGTACATGCCGGCAGATGCTATGCCGATGCCCCGGAAATTGACGGAAAGGTGTTCTTTAACGCACCCAAAAAGATACCTGCAGGCACCTTTGTAAAAGTCAATATCACCGATGCGGTTGAATATGATCTGTACGGAGAAGCTGTATTATAATTAAAGGAGCATACATATGAATCTTCCAAACAAACTCAC
>JAZSGA010000003.1:0-12664 GCA_045532495.1 Eubacteriales bacterium
TCTCAGCTTATCCGCCACAACTTTTCCGAGCACGGTAGAGCCCTCTGCGGTAAAATGGCAGTAATCCCTGTATTTATCACTTGTCCAGTTGCATGTAACAGCATTAAGATCGTTTATCTCAACACCGTTTTCCGCAGCAACGTTTTTTGCAATCTCATTGTATCTGCCTATAATAGCATTGTCCCTGAAATTAAGGCAAGGAAGTTTTGCGGGATTCATGGTTGTGGTGGTGGCAAAAACTATTTTTGCACCCGGGAACTTCGATCTTATAAGATAAATAATCATTTTAATGTTTTTGGCATACTCCTGCTCACTTGTCAAAGGTATGTCATAACCGCTCCAGCATGCCGTATCCCAATGTCCGCAGTTAAATTGCACTATATCCACTGCGGAAGGATTGTCAAATTTATTTTTCCATCCCTCAAGACTTGTTATCACATATTGAGTATTGCGGCAGTTTTCTTCAACATAAAAAACTTCCGCCACACCTTCAAGTTCGCTTTTAACGGTGGCGCAGTAACCTTGTCTTATGGAATCTCCTATAAGAAAAATGTTCGGTATCTTTTTGCTGCAAACAAATTCATTATCAGCAAGACCGTTTTCGATATAGTTCATGAAACAATCTCCTTTTTAACATGTTCATGTCAAATCCACATCAGCAAATACGGGTGAATGATCGGTAGCATCAAGTGCTTTTTGGTCTTCCACCACGCAGTAACTAACAACTTTAAATCCATCCCCCAATGCCACAATGTGATCAATGGAGCACAGATGTGCGTCCGCTTCTTCGGTTTGCGGCAAGCTTAAAGTGCTTCTTAATTCCGCAATATACTCAGGTGTTGTTTTTTTGCCGTGATATCTTCCGTCATCACCTTGCACCGGATCTCCGTGGATACTGCAAATATTATCCCTTTGCTCTGCCGCATTATAAAGCGATATAATGCCGTTTTGAGCATAAACATCAAATATTTCTTCGGTTGCCGTGCCATTCATATCACCCAGCGCAAATACGGATACGTCATATCTGTCATTAAGCTGCTTCATGATTGCTGAAAGCTGACGTGCGTTTTCACAACGCAGCATGTTATGGTCATGTAAGGTGTAGTTTTCCACACCAAAGTCCTTTTTTATCCATTCGGCTTCGTTGCCGCGCATCCACCAGAAGTGTGTGTTGCAAACGGCAAATCTTACCCCTGCACGCTCAAGCACAGCCCAGGTTATGGATTTTGAAAAATCGGGTGTGTTTTCAAGCTGTTCATGCCCATAGGCAATAATTGCAAATTCCTTTTTTATAGCCATGGGTGTAAAGCTTTTTCTATCGCACATATCCGCGCCGATAATGTTATAATCTTTTCTGAGGTTCAAAAAAAGCTTTGAATCATGCCATGCAGGAGTAACCTCCTGAAATCCTATAACATCAGGGGCATATTTGCGGTATACCGAAAAAAGATCCTGCTCCCTTAAGCTTACGGGGTTCTTGAAATAATCGCCCCAAATGTTGCTTGTCATTATACGCACGGCATTAGCCCTCTCTTGTATTTTCCTGATTTTTGTAAATAACAAATTTAGAGAACAAAAACTCCAGCACAAAGTTTGATATCATGGTAACGGCAAGTATTATATAATCGTTTATGCCGTTTTTTTCGGCAAGGTGTCCGCACCATGTGGATAAAGGAGTAAATACCGCATAAAACGCAAACAGCTTTGCCATGGCAACGGGAACATTTGCCGCTGATTTAAATGTGTAGCGGCGGTTGAATGTAAAATTCCATATAATTGATAAAATCAAAGATGTAAGATACGCAGGCCAGTACATCCACCCAAAAAGATCGTTGAAAAGAGCAAAGGAAGCGACCTGTATTATTCCCGCCGAAGCAGAAAACAGAGTGAATTTTACCATTTGCATGATAGAATCTTTTTTCATGTTTTTTCTCCTTTTGTATAAAGTCTGCACTTTTCTTCAATGTGTTACGATATCGTAGGTACAAATGCCCACATCTGTCCGTTTTCGGGTCGATGAAGGGCATCGACGCCTACATTGTCCACATCGAATGAAAAATTTAGATACCAATATTGGGGCAATATACTCACTTCGTTCGTGCGATATTTTTTCACTCCGTTCAAAAGTGATATAACTCCGCTTTGCTCCGTTGCGATATGATATAAATTCCTTATCTCGTCCCGAAAGGACATATCGCATTACGAAGCAATATATCGCACCGAAGGCATATTTCAAATTCCGTCAAGAATTTCTATGGCTGATTTCATCTTCGATGAAATCATTATATAATCAGGTGATAGAAAAGATGCATCTTGTCTTGTCGATATGCAAACTCCGTTTGCTCAATATTTTTTCTTACGCAAAATCGATATGTTTTCCCTACTGTCAAACTCGATATGATATAAATCTCGTTGCGTCAGCAACATATCGAGTGCTATAGCACATATCGAGTCATTTATGACATATCGAAAATCTCACAAGAGATTTATATCGACGATTTCAAGCGTAGCTTAAAATCATTATATTATAATTCGTGTGCATTTTAGATGCTGTCATTTAATCTGCATTTAAGCTCATATAATGCCGTCTTATTTGAATCAAAAGTTAATAACTTGTTGGCTTCTTTGTAATCCACCCATTTATATTCTGCGTGCTCTTTTGACAGAATAATTTCATTTCCACATTTAAATGCAAATGAATATTCGGGTATTACGTAGGTGTGTTCGGACCAATTCTTACGGTGTTTTTCAGAAATGCAATTCGCAGGTATAAAACATATTGTATCAAGTTGTATAATATTTCTAATTTCAATTCCAACTTCTTCAAAAATTTCACGACGAGCTGCTTCAATAGGTATTTCTTTATCTTCTCCACCTCCAGCGATAAACTGCCAGTGGTCTGTATCTGCACGATGTAAAATACAACATAATATATTACCATTTATTATCTTATATGGTATTGCAAGAATTTGATATGGTGCTCTCATTCTGTTTATCCCCTTATTTTTTCGTCTTTACAGTATTTATTGATGAAATCAACATTCGGCGAATTTGACCGCAAGAATTAACTATTGACTTATATGTTTCATCTTCTATATAACCTGTTCTGTTTAGGAGTTCTAACCAATATTCTGATTCATAACATTCCTTTAAAGCTATCTGCATTTTTGATATAAAATCGGCAGTTCCGTGAGCATATTTTGACTCGTGAATATTAGCACCTATTGATGTGCCAGAACGCATAAGTTGGTTTGTTAAAACACTTTCCCTTTTTGTTTCCTTTATACTCTTGCACATATTTATTATTTCAACCGCAAAATCTTTTGCCTTATCAAGCATTATGCTTTCTGCCATATCTTCACATCCTATAATTCTTTTTAGCTAAATTTTGCAACAAGTTGCAAAGCTAAATTATTCCACTCCGTTCCATAGCTAAATAACTCCTTTGGAGTAGCTAAATTAAATTCGCTTTATAGCTGACCGAAGGTCAATTTAGCTACGAAGTAATTTAGCGTGCGTCAGCACATTTAGCTCGCATTAGCGAATTTAGCTGAATTCAATTTCATTGAATTCATTATACCATACAAAACAAAAAATGACAATTCCAAATGAAAGAAATTGTCATTTTTTTGCATCAAAATATCAATCAGTCATCAATGCTGTTGTTGGTAGCCTTCTCAAATACTGCCTCAACCTCTTTTGAGGGCGCTTTATCGATAAGTGTAACAACTATTGCTGCAATAGCACCGATAATAAATCCGGGAATGATTTCATAAATACCTGTAACGGCTGTAAGCGATTTTCCGTTGGAAACGGGCATCCACAGCCACGCCATATCAACAAGTGCACCTACGATAATACCTGCAACAGCGCCCTTGTATGTAAATCTCTTCCAGAAAAGCGAAAGCAGAACAGCAGGTCCAAACGCCGCACCAAAAATACCCCATGCATTGGAAACAAGATCCATAATTGCCTGAGCAGCCTTGCCCTTGCTGCTGGCAATAAAGAATGCGATAACAGCGATTATCATAACGATAACGCGGCTTACCCAAAGCATTTCTTTGTTGGATGCATTTTTGCGGATAATCGGCTTGTAAAGGTCGCTGGCAAAAGAAGAAGCAGCAACAAGAAGCTGAGAGTCTGCGGTAGACATGGATGCCGCAATAATAGCCGCAAGCAAAAGACCTGCTATAAAGGGCGGGAACACATCACGTGCAAGCTCAACAAAGATAAGCGACTGTTTGCCCTGTGCAAGAAGCACTTCAGAAAGGTCAGTACCGTTGGAATATACGAACATTCTGCCGAGATAAGCGATTACGATAGTAGCAGCCAGAGAAAGCACTACCCATACAATCGCAACCGTTGCAGACTTTTTAACCATGGAAGGCTTTTCGATAGCCATAAATCTTACGATAATATGAGGCATACCAAAATAACCAAGACCCCAGCCAAGACCGGAAAGGATATCCTGCCAGCTTGCATTGAAGAAGTTTGCAACAAACTTGAATTCTTCACCGTTGGGACCGGAATAAATTGTTGCAAGAGCTGCGGGTTCAAGTTCTCTGGTAAAGCCAATCGCAACAGGCACAATAAGAAGTGCACCAAGCATAAGCAGACCCTGGAAAAAGTCTGTCCAGCAAACTGCGTTAAAACCGCCAAGGAATGTATATACCACAACTATTGCCGCAAAAATAAGCATGGCATTTGTTCTGTCAAGCGCAGGAACAAGTGTTGTAAACACATCAGCACCGGCAACAAACGCAGAAGCAACATAAATTGTAAAGCAAACAAGGAACACAACAGCACAAATAATGCTTACTGTATGACTTTTGCTTACAAAACGGTTGGAAAGATACTGAGGTAATGTAATGGAATCGCCTGCCGCCTTTGAAAACTTACGAAGTCTTTTGGCAACAAGGATCCAGTTTGCTGCTGTACCTATAGCAAGACCGATACCGATCCATGCCTGACCAAAACCAAAAGCAAGAATACTTCCGGGGAGACCCATAAGCAACCATGCGCTCATATCGGATGCCTGGGCACTCATTGCGGTAACCCACGGGCCCATTGATCTTCCTCCAAGGAAATAATCCTTTTCGGTCACAACCTTAGACTTGAAGAAAAAGAATACACCTATAGCAATCATCGCTACAAAGTATAAAACGAATGCAAAAATATCCATTTGATCATATCTCCTTTATTATGTTTTTGCATACAATTTTTGTATCAATATAACTGACATGATACAAAATATGCATTTATTATATCACATTACAAAACAAAAATCAATAGAGAACTAAGTATAGACTGCAGTCTATACTATTTTTGCGCAAAAAAGTAAAAACCGCTGTATAACAGCGGTTTAAAACTGTACTTTTTTAAATACGAATTGCTGACAAAAAAACGGGCATAATCTTTTTTGCATAAGAACACAGCGAATATTCACCGTTACCCAGGCACCAATCGTAAATAAGCGCCCTTTCGCTCATGGCGTAAAGCTTTACGATCTCATTAACGGACATATCCTGCGAGAGTTCTCCGTTTTTCTGCCCCTCGGATACTATCTTTCTTAACAGCTTGTAATAAAGCCTTTTGTTATCAAGCAAATGCTTTTCGCCTTTTGTTACAAGCTGGGTGGAATAAAGCCTGGTAAGCAGCTCTATATCTATCCTGCTTTCTATCATGGAAAACAGTTTGCTGTTAAGGTAAAGCAAAATATCAAAGCTGCTCATCCCCTGCGGCAGATTATCCTGAAGCTTTGCATATTCTTCGTCAAAAATATAGGAAAGTGATCCCAGCAAAGCATCCTTACCCTCAAAGTAGTGGTAAAACGAGCCTTTGGAGGTGCCTGACTGTTCTATAATTTCCTCCACAGTTGTATTTTCATACCCCTGCTCATAAAACAGATCCCAGGCGGCATTAATTATCTTTCCCTTGGTGTTCCTATCGTTTTTCTTAGACATATTTTTTATCCTTTATGTATCAGACGTTTACAGAGTAATCCTTTTTAAAGCCGTGGGCTCCGAATATCTGCCAGTTTCCCACACCAAGACGCTGCAATACAGCTTTTCGCTCGGCGGCGCACAATTCGGGGTCGGTATCCACGGATGTCATAAGAATGGGAGCATACTGGTTATACTTTGCCTGCTGAGCCGTTAATCCGTGCACATTTATATAAATATCACCGGTAAACGCAATGTGGTGCGTATAATCTATCAAAATCGTCTCGCCGGGCAAATGACCGCCTTTTCCTTCATACACTTCAAAGTGAAGATCGCCGAAATCAAAAAAACCAATCTGTGTAAGCGGCTCTGTAAGTTTCCCGGTTTCGCCCCAAGGAATTGTGATTTTTTGGGGATCAGGAGCTTTATATGACGTAAGTGTTTTACAAATATTTATATATGGCTTGTGCAAAGCATTTTGCTCACGGTAACCGTCTTTGCCCTTATATTCGTTTTCAAGGCAAGCGGCAGTTTTTGCGCTGGCAATTATTTCGTCAAACATATAAAGTAATCCGCAATGATCCACATCGGCATGCGTAACATAAACCCTTTTCTTTGTTGTATCAAAATCCGGAACAATTTTCTTTATTACTGTAAGCATTTCGTTGTTGTAACAAGCATAGCCCGTATCCACAAAAAGTACTTCGCCACAGCTTTTTATAATTGCAATGTTGCTTCCGCATGGCGGTTCAATAAGGGTAATCTCGGTGTTGTCGGTTATTTTATGAGTGCTGACACGCGGATCAAAGTTTTTGCCCTTGCACGCCGCAAGCAGTTCGGCAAACTTGCTTATACTGTCAAAAGTGCGGTACGGAGATAACCCCTGCTCATCCAAAGTTTGCATTGCCAGGTTGACATGCACAAGCAGTTCCTTGCTGATATCATCATCAAGATCAAGCATGGCGGAAAGTCCCATAACATAGGTATTATAAAAAATGCTGTTGTCATAGACTTTCTCGGAACTGTTGTAATCAATAACCCTTACCCTGCACAGCTTTTCAGCCTCGCTGAGGAATTTTGCTATTCTGTCCGGATCATCCACATACAGCCCCATTTTAAAGAACTGATAATCAGAGCCGTTTTCCTGGGAGCTTATATACGAAATATTGAAATTAAATTCGTTTATCAGTGTAAGCACATCCGTAACGCTGCCGGGAACATCCTTTAAGCAAAACTCTATAAGCACAACGCTGGTCCTGTTTTTTCCGTTGTGCAAATAACCTATTTTTTCAAGTTCGGTATCAGCCATTAAAAGCTGTTGCTCTGTTCCCTCGGCATCGATAAAAAGCGTGTGGGAATCCACCGCTTTGTTATAGCTTACACGGGTAATGTTTATTCCCAACGCAGAAAAACATTTGCTGGCTTTTAAAAAAGCTCCTATGTGATTTGGCATGGATGTTATGTATGTTTTTTTCATTTTGGTCTCCGTTAAACAATGCTACTTTTGTTTTCGGCTATATCAAGCCGAGAAAAAATTCACAGTACTATACTTTGCGGAAAAGCTTCTTTGCGCATTATCCCCCACATTTTATCGATGTAGGAAAGCGTGTAATAATTTTCGTAATAGTGATAATAAAATGCACCTTTCAATGTCATGCTGTAAACTCCGTTGTGTTTTTCAACAAAGCCAAGCAGTTTTGCTAAAAACAATTCGAAGCCGTAAACCTTTTGAAGCGGTATCCCAAAAAACTTTTCAAATTCCGCTTCACTCACCTTTGTGCTGTAGGCCGTCCAGAAAAGATAGTATATCATACGCTGTCTTAAACTGAACCTTATGGTAAGTGATGTGGGCAGGTTCCCCTGCGAAACACGGTCGATATACCGCTCCACATCAAAGGTGTTGATCTTAAACTGCTTTTCAAGAAGTGTGGTGGCAGAGCAGCCAAAACCAAGGAAATTATCCCTTGTCATGGAAGAGTATTTTGCATATTCCGTATTGGAAAAAGTCCATATGGAATCCCGTCTGTATCCTTTATCATAACAGTAATTTGTAATTTCGTCAAGAAGTTTTCGCTTTTGCCTTTTTTTCATTGTAGCGATATTGCTGTCTGTAAAAGTAAAATCTATAAAAGGATAAATTGCAATATGATTTGCTCCTACAGAAAAAGCGGTGTCAATATCGGTTTTCAAATCATCAAAGGTCTGTCCGGGCAAAGCAAAAATAAAATCCATGGATACGGTTTCAAAGTGCACCTTTTGCAACACATCGCAAAGCATTTGTGTGTCCGGCTGGGTTCTCCCAAGAACACTCTGATATTTTTCGTTAAAGGACTGGATTCCTATGCTTATTTTTGTAACTCCCGAATTTTTAAGCAAGCTCAGCGTTGGCACGGTAACATCCGCAGGATGAAGCTCTATGCCGATACCTTCGGATATATCAAAATACAGCTTTAAAGTGTCGATGATTTCCTTGATCCTTTCAGCTGCCAGCGCAGGCGATCCGCCTCCGAAATAAAGGCTCGTTACCTTTTTTCTTTTGTCGGACATTTTGCCAACCGAGTGAATTTCTTCGATAAGCGCATCAATATATCTGTTGCACTTTTCCTTGTTGTAAACAATTTTGCAATACGGGCAAAAATCACATATTGTCCTGCAAAAAGGTATATGTACATACAAACCGAGATTAACGGTATTTTCATATTCAAGACAACTGTCATATTCGTCAGTAAAAATAAACGGCTTTGTACTGCGTGTAAGCCACATTCTTGTGATATCGGTTATAAAGCTCATTTTTGCCCCTTTATATGTACTTTAAGTAAGTGCGAAGCATCTCTGAAATGATTTTGATATTTCCGTTAAACAGCAATGTGTATTCGGCAACAAAAAAGTATCCGCATTTCTGGCACAGACCTTCTACATCTATACATCTGCCGCAAACACTCAGTTTTCCGTTTTCCATAACAACACACTGATAACACGGAGTGGGAAAAGAATTATTTATTATATACGGAAAGACACTTTTAAGATTGAACACGGGCATTTTTTGCTTTATCATGCTTTTTATAACTTTGCAACACTGCACCTTGTCATCTTTTGTAAGCTCAAGCTCTGCAGTATCGGGATAAGGTGTATGGAAATTGAAGGATACAGCCCTGACATTTTTCATATCCTTTGCGCATCTGCATACATGTTCAATGCAATTTTTGTTTATCTGATTTACTGCCATATAAAAACATATATTGTCGGCTGTGGCATTTTTTATGTTAGTCATGATCTTATCGTAAGTATCGCCGCGGATAATGTTGTGCTTTTCCCTATCCCCATCAAGGCTTAAAAGTATAAGATCGGCTTCGGGCAGATCAATGGGATATGTGCCGTTTGTAACCACATTCACAATAAGGAATCCCATAGACTTTGCTTCTTTAACAAGATCTCTTAAATTTTTACCGCCATCATTCCACAAAAAGGTTTCACCGCCGCAAAAAAACAGTATACGCACACCCATATCATAAAGCTGATGCATTTCGTTTTTGATTTGAGCGTATGGATGTATCACCGCTGTCAGGTTGTTTACGGAGCAATGCTTGCAACTGAGGTTACATTTGTCGGTAAGTATTATTGTGCCGAGTATAGGCGATTTTTTTCTGAATATTACGGTTTTTATGCCAAAAGAGGCAAAGTAAATAAAATCTTTGATCTTCATTGTTTTTTCCTTTTAAGTCATCCTACCATATAAAAGGTATAAGACGCCATCTTACCCGTTTCTTATAATCGGTATATCCTTCAAGCTCCTTTTCAAGAAAAGCTTCCTCGTGCCTGATTCTTGAAGCAATGATAAACGGATATACAAGAAATACCGCAAACGCATACAGCGAACCCAAAACAAGCGGCATCGACAAAAACAGTATCACCGTTGCCGCATACATGGGATGTCTGATAACGCCGTATAAACCCGTGTCAACAACATGTTGGTCTTCAAACACTTCAATTGTGCGGCTGAGATATGCGTTTTCGCGCAGCACCTCGGCATACATGGCATAACCCACAATAAAAGCAACGGATGCCATAACAACCGCACTTGCCGGCAGCATAAACAGGTCGAAACGGAAGGTTAATCCCGCCACAACAAAGCCTGCCAAAAACATAAGAGCGCTTATTATAACAACTTTCCTCTGATTGCTGTGCCGTTCTTTTAAATTCAGCCGTTTTTTGAGCAGCCCGGGATTTTTGCACATAAGTACAATTCCCGCAAAAAACATGGGAACAAACAGCAGCACCATAAGCAGCCAGCCGTTAATAAAACAAACCGTGCCTGCAGGAACAAATATCAGCACTCCCACAAGCAACAAACCAAAAAAGAATTTTGCCATTGCCTGAAAAAACAGTTTTATTGTCATAGGCTTTCTCCAAAAATCAGGTGAGTTTTTTAAGCTTTTCAATAAATCCTTCGGGGTTACAAGCTTTTTCCACAGCAAGCTCTGTATCGGAAACTACCGCTTTGCCCTCCGAATAAGTTATAATATGCGGGTTTTTGAATCCCGTAAACTTTACGTTATCAAATTCCGCAACCGAGTAATTGTAAAGTTCCATAACGGGAATATCGGATCTGCCGCTTTCCGCCGAAATGTATATATTTCTGAATGTAAGCGAAACAGGCTCATTGCAATCTCCGTGTACAAGCATGGGTTCGCATACATTTTCGAAACGGCAGTTTTCAAAGGTCACAGATGAAAGCGAACGGTTACAGCACCATATATGATTACCGTCAAACAGCAGAAGCATCGGGTGCTTTACCGCGTCAAATTCGCAGTTGCGGAACACAATGTTGCCGGGAGTTTTACGTATTTCCGCCCTGAAATCGCAATAGTATTTAAAAGCTGTAGATGTTCTGCGTGGTACAGCTCTATCCGATGATGCTCTTGACGCTCTTTGTTCGGGCGTAAGCATGCCTCTGAAATTATAACCCGAAGGCGAATATGCTCTGCAGTTTTCAAAAAGGACATCGGTGCCGCCAAATCTGGCACAGCTGCATGAGGAATTAAGCAGGCAATTGCGTACAACAACATTTATGTTATCAAAGCCCGCTATTGCATCATCACCCGTATCAAAGGTGCTGTTTTCAACGGTTACGTTGTCGCAGGTTCGGATATCAAAGCCGTCATGACCGCCAAAAACACTTATGTTGTCAGCACTTATATTACAACTTCTGAAAATTGCATGTGCCCAGTTTGCACTGTTCCTTATGGTATAACCCTTTAATGTTATGTTTTTGCAATCCCATATGCAAATGGCATGGGGCCCGCGGTATTTTTCTTCACCCAGCGCATCGTAGCAATCCACACCGTCGATGTATGAGTTTACCTCACCGACTATGGCAACGTTTTCGGCATTGACAGCACGTATCAAAGCATTGCACCATCTGCTGTAAGGGTATACCGAACCGCTGAGGTTTTCCGGATTGTCAAAACTTATCGGCTCTACGGTATCGTTTTTATATGCCATATATTCTTCGGGGTTGTCGCTACCCTCAAGAACAGCGCCGCTTTTCAGGTAAAGAGTAACGTTTGAACGAAGACGCAATCCCCCCGTACGGAAAAAACCGGCAGGAATTATTACCCTACCGCCTCCGTTAAGAAAACAGTCATCTATTGCTTTTTGTATTATTGCCGTCTGTAAGCAGCCCGTTTCTTTTGCGCCGTAGTCCTTTATGTTTATTTCACACATGACCCTTACCTCCGCAATCAAGCTCTGCCAGATATTTCTCCGATTCTTCTCTTGAACAAAAAATCACAATGTTTTTTGAAGAATACTTTTGCAACAGTTCTATAACACCCGATCTTATTTCTTCATTAAAACTGCGCACAAAACCTGCAAACTCCTCATCGGTGCCGGATTCGATCCACGGCATATCGGAACGGGGTTTTCCGACTCTTGATTCTATGCCGTTTATGCACACCTGCGTCGGATAATCGAGAAAAAACACGGTATCACATTCCTTTAAACGCAGCTCCATACTGCTATTATAGTTTCCGTCTATTATCCATAAAGGTTTGCTCATTGCAACTTTAAGACGTGACATGAAAACTTCTTTATCAACAGTTGTTCTGTCGCTGTTCCAGTACATCATATCCAGGTGATACAATGGCAAACCGGTAACGCATTTTAGCTTTTTTGCAAAAGTGCTTTTGCCGCTGCCGGGACAGCCTATTATTATTACTTTTTTCATTGTATCCCCCGATAATAATACTATTTATAAAAAAATTATACCATAAAGTACATAAACAGTCAATCGGAATAACAAAAAATGCACCCCACCATTGATGGAGTGCACATAATTTGTTACATTGCCCGGGTTCGGTTGTAAGTTTTCCAATGGGCAATGATTACTATAAAGCCTTTTGTTGCCATTACACATTAATATTCAAAAGCACCACAGCCAAAATGCCAATAATCACACTTACATACTGGCGTTTAGTGAATTTTTCTTTATACACCAGCATGGACACCACAAAGCTTATAACTATTCCAAGTCCCGATTTTAATGGCGATGTAAAGGAAATCGGCAGATAATTATACGTTACAAGGATCAAAAGATTGTTTATACCGTTGAAAACACCTGCAGATGCTCCGTAAATAAAGCCATGCGTGAGTGTGGTTTTAAAGCTGCCGCGTTCAAATACCATTCCCAACACAAACAACGATATAGCTGCACCTGCAAGGGA
>JAZSGA010000188.1:0-11386 GCA_045532495.1 Eubacteriales bacterium
GCCGCCTTTGCAATGGCAGGAATGTTTTCAAAAATGTGCTGCACATAGCAGGAATTTTCGGCATTTACATCATCGCAGGAAGCAATGTGCACCTTGGGAATCACCAGCACATGCACGGGCGCCATGGGGTTTATATCGTTAAATGCAAGAATCTTATCATCCTCGTAAACCTTTGAGGACGGAATATCGCCTGCAATTATTTTACAAAAAATGCAATCCATGATTTTTTACTCCTTTAATAAATTTTTTACAACATAAAAGTACTGTTTCATATGTTCATCGTTTGGGTTAACGTTGAGGGCATAGGAAATTTTACCCAAAAGGCTGCGCAAATATTGCTGTTTTGAAACACCGCCGCACCTTTCGGGGGAAAATCCGAATTTTTGCAGATAATACACCTGCTGACGTATATATCTGCGCTTTTCGGCGGGCAGTTGTGCCTTGCTGTTAACAACTATTCCGTTGACGCTTTGGCGGCCGCAAGCCGAAACAAAAGCGGTTTTTTTGGTGTTTACTGAAAAACCGTAATCAAACAGCAGATGCTGCACCCTGAAAAACAAAGCGGAAAAATCAAAATCGCCCGAAAAAGTAAGGTCATCGCAATAGCGTGTGTATGTAATATTGTGTTTTTTGCAGAAAATTTGTATTTTGTTGTCGAATTCTGTCAAAACAAGGTTTGCAATGCAAGGGGATGTGGGTGCTCCCTGGGGCAGAGTTCCGTGATAAACACACAAATTTGTAAGCAGCCCCGTGGCTGGTTTATCAAAGCCGAATCTGCGAAAAACATTATAAACCGCATCGGTTTCGATGCTGTCGAAAAAATTTTCGATATCCAGCTTTAAAACTTTTGGTTTTCCCACATGGCACAGAGCATTTTTTACACAGCTTTTACCGCGCACATAGGCATATGCACATGATGATACGGGCAAATATTTAAGGTAATTATCAAGAATTTTTCGCTGGATACCGGAAAGATAAGCATCCGGAGCAGAAATTTTGCGAACTTTACCACTTTTTGATGTGAACTTTATATTTTTATAGTGCTTTTCGGTACTATTTGAAAGGGTATAAAGTTTTTTTACCGAAATATCAAACATTTGGGAAATTTTGAAAACATCAAAGCTTTCAGGCATGGTAATTTCTCCTGAATACTAATTGCAACTTTTAAAAAACAAGGCGCATACACAATAATACGGTTTTTTCGGAGCTGTACATTTTTTATTATCAGCGCAGCTGATATTGTGTACTGCGGAGAATAAATCCGTTTTTTTTGTCCGGTTTTTCAAATTACCCCGTGCGACTCGCAGGGGTTCGTGCGTAAAACACACGGTGAGCAAAATATTTTTGTTCACAAAATGGCTGTATGCGCCGCTGAAATTATAGCGCTAAATTAAATCTTTTTACCTTTTTAACTTATTCAATATGCGGGCGATTTGTGAATCGCCCCTACTAATTTTTGAAGGCTATTATTTAATTTTAGAGCGCCTTTTTTGCCTCAAGGAGTGCCTCGTCGATCTTGGAAGCATCTTTACCGCCTGCCTGAGCGCTGTCGGGTCTTCCGCCACCGCCGCCTCCTGCAACGGTTGCCGCAACCTTTACTATCTTGCCTGCATGGGCTCCGTTTTTAACAGCCGCCTTGCCGCAAACCGCAAGGAACATAACCTTACCGTCGGTAAGTGCACCCAGCACTGCCACGATATTTTCATCGGAATCCTTCAAAATATCGCCTGCCGCACGCAGTTCATCGGCGCTCATGCCATCAAGACGTGCGCAAACAAAGTTGAATTCGCCTATTTTTTCTGCCTTTGATGCAAGATCAGCTGTTTTTGACTTTGCAATTTCTGCGGAAAGTTCTTCGATCTTACCCTTAAGCTCCTTAACTTCGCCCGTAACAGCTGCCGCTTTATCGGCAATATCGGTTACGCTCTGCGCCTTTAATGTTTTTGCGGTTTCCTGCATAACAGCAAGATTATCGTAAATATAATTGAGCACATTTTGACCGGTGATACCCTCAATACGGCGCACACCTGCGGCAACGGAGCTTTCGTAAAGTATCTTGCAAAGACCTGCTTTTGCGGTGTTTGTCATATGGATACCGCCGCAAAGCTCGGTGGAAAAATCACCCATTTTTACAACACGCACGGTGTTGCCGTATTTTTCACCAAACAAAGCCATGGCGCCCATGCTCTTTGCTGTTTCGATATCTGTTTCTATGGTCTGAACTTCGATACCCTCAAGTATTTTTGCATTAACAAGTGCTTCAACCTGATCTATCTGCTGCTTTGTCATGGGTTCAAAGTGAGAAAAGTCAAAGCGGAAACGCTCTGCATCCACATAAGAACCTGCCTGCTCAACATGATCACCAAGCACCTGGCGCAATGCTGCCTGCAAAAGGTGCACTGCGGAGTGGTTGCGGCGTATTGCCTCACGGCGGGCACCGTCAACAACAGCCTTAACGGTATCGCCAACCTTTGCGCTGCCGGAAGTGATGTTGCATATGTGCATATATTTGCCGTTTGCCTTTTTGGTGTCCACAACCTCTGCGGTAAAGTTCTGTCCGCAGATAGTACCTGTATCGCCCACCTGACCGCCGCCTTCGCCGTAGAACACGGTGGTATCAAGAGCAATAACACATTCGCCGTCGGAAACCTCGTCCACCAGCATTTCGCCTGCGGCAATGGCAATAATTTTTGCTTCACATTCATTTGCGGCATAGCCTGCAAAATCAGTTTCTGCAATATTTTCAAAAAGGTCAACGCCGTCCTTGGACCAGCCGCCGCCTGCCTTGCGGTTTTCACGGGCACGCACTTTTTGCTCGTTCATGAGGTTTTTGAATTCGTCCTCATCAACGGTAAAGCCCTTTTCTCCGATAATTTCCTTTGTAAGGTCGATGGGGAATCCGTATGTATCGTAAAGCTTGAACGCATCTGCACCGGAAATTACATTTCCGCCCTTTGCGGTAAGCTCGTCAATAATTCCGTTAAGTAAAGAAAGACCTGTATCGATGGTGGCATCAAAGCGTTCTTCCTCGATGGAAATAACCTTGCGGATATAATCCTTTTTGGTTGTAAGTTCGGGATATGCACCTTCGTTTTGGGATATAACAAGTGCGGAAAGTTCGGAAAGGAAAGCTCCCTTTATACCCAGCAATCTGCCGTGGCGTGCGGCACGGCGCAAAATTCTGCGCAGAACATAGCCGCGTCCTTCGTTGGAGGGCATAACACCGTCGCATATCATAAATGTGGTGGAACGGATGTGGTCGGTGATTATACGGATGGAAACATCGTTATCATAATTGTCACCGTACTTTTTGCCGCAAAGACCGCAAACGGTATCAAGTATTTTTCTTACGGTGTCAACCTCAAAAAGGTTGTCAACGCCCTGCATTACGCAGGCAAGACGTTCAAGGCCCATACCGGTATCGATGTTTTTCTGTACCAGCTCGGTATAATTGCCCTTGCCGTCGTTGTCAAACTGAGAAAATACGTTGTTCCAGATTTCCATGTATCTGTCACACTCGCAACCGGGGCGGCAATCGGGGCTGCCGCAGCCATATTTTTCGCCGCGGTCAAAGTATATTTCGGAGCAAGGTCCACAGGGGCCGCTGCCGTGCTCCCAGAAGTTATCTGCCTTGCCCAGCTTTACAATGCGCTCGGTGGGAACGTATTTTTGCCACATGGTGTAGGCTTCGTCATCGTTTTCGTAAACAGAGGGCCACAAAAGCTCTTCGGGAATTTCAAGAGTTTTGGTAAGGAATTCCCATGACCACTCTATAGCTTCGGTTTTAAAATAATCGCCGAAGGAAAAGTTGCCCAGCATTTCAAAATATGTGCCGTGGCGTGCGGTTTTACCAACGTTGTCAAGGTCGGGTGTGCGGATGCACTTCTGACAAGTGGTAACACGTCTTCTCGGAGGCTCCTTTGTACCCTGAAAATAAGGCTTCATGGGCGCCATGCCGGAGTTTATGAGAAGAAGCGAGTTATCGTTCTGCGGAATAAGCGAAAAGCTGGGCAAACGAAGGTGTCCCTTGCTTTCGAAGAATGAAAGATAGCTTTCACGCAGTTCGTTGAGTCCTGTCCATTTCATGTTTTTTAATCTCCTTTATGATAAAACACAGAAATTTTTTTATTTTATTTTTTTAATGTAGAAAAAGGCTTTTCAGGCTCTCCCTATGGGAGAGCTGTCACGCAGTGACAGAGAGGGATTAATCATCAAATATCAAGGTTTTTAACGTACTTGGCGTTTTCCTGAATAAACGCACGTCTGGGCTCAACCTTTTCGCCCATAAGCAGCGAGAAAGTTTCGTCGGCGGCGTATGCATCTTCGATATTAACCTTTATCAAAGTACGTCTTTCGGGGTCCATGGTGGTTTCCCAAAGCTGATCGGCGTCCATTTCACCAAGACCTTTATAGCGTTCTGCATCGGCATTTCCGCCAAGGGCTTCTATGCATCTGTCACGCTCTTCATCGGAATAAGCGTACATCTGCTGCTTGCCCTTAAACACTTTATAAAGCGGAGGCATTGCACAGTAAACGTGCCCTTGCTCTATAAGCGGGCGCATATGACGGAAGAAGAAGGTTAAAAGAAGTGTTTTGATATGAGAACCGTCCACATCGGCATCGGCCATGATAACTATTTTGCCGTAGCGCAGCTTTGAAATATCAAATTCATCGCCCACACCGCAACCCAGTGCAATTATGATAGGAGTTATCTGCACGCTGGAAAGTATGCGGTCAAGGCGTGCTTTTTCAACGTTAAGTATTTTACCGCGCATGGGGAGTATAGCCTGATATTTGCTGTCACGTCCGTCCTTTGCGGTACCGCCCGCGGAGTCACCCTCGACAAGGAAGAGTTCACATTCTTCCATAACACGGCTTTGACAATCGGCAAGCTTGCCGGGCAGCGAGTTTCCTTCAAGAGCGGTTTTGCGGCGTGTAAGCTCACGGGCTTTGCGTGCCGCTTCCCTTGCACGGGCAGCAGTAAGTGCTTTATCAAGAACAATCTTTGCCGTGTTGGGGTTTTCTTCAAGGTAGCTTGCAAACTTTTCGTTCATCACGCTTTCAACAAAGGGCTTTATATCGGCATTTCCCAGCTTGCTCTTTGTTTGTCCTTCAAACTGAGCCTCGGGCAGCTTTACGCTTACAATGGCGCATATACCCTCGCGGAAATCTTCGCCGGAAAGGTTTTTGTCATCGGCCTTTATAAAGTTGTATTTGCGTGCGTAATCGTTGAGAATTTTTGTAAGGGAGTTTTTAAAGCCGGTTTCATGCGTACCGCCTTCGATGGTATGTATGTTGTTGGCAAAGGTTATAAGCATTTCGTTGTAGGAGTTGTTGTACTGCAAAGCTATTTCGCAGGAAATATCTCCCTTTTTGCCCGAAACATAAATAACATCGGGATGAAGCACTTCACAACGCTTTTTTGCATTGAGATGTTCAACAAAGCTGCGAATACCGCCTTCAAAATGAAGCACCTTGTGGCGTACAGCCTTTACTTCCTCACGGGCTTCGCGGTCTACAACTGTTTCTGCAGCTGCTTCTTCATCGGCTTTCATATCATCGGAAATATCTTCGGTGGAAACATCGTCCACATCTGTGCGCAGGTCATTGAGCTCAATCATAAGTCCTGCATTGAGGAAAGCCTGCTCACGCAGACGGTTAAGTACCGTGCTGTAATCAAAAACAGTTTCGTCAAAAATTTCCGGGTCGGGCTTAAAGCGCACATAAAGACCGTGCTTTTCGGTATCGCCGTCACAGGTGAGGGGGCGTGTAACAACACCGCGCTCAAATCGCTCGGAATACATTTTACCGTCGTGGCAGTTTACAATCTCGGTCCATTCTGAAAGAGCGTTAACAACGGATGCACCAACACCGTGCAGACCGCCGGAAATTTTATATCCGTCGCCGCCGAATTTACCGCCGGCATGGAGCACGGTAAATACCACTTCCACGGTGGGTATGCCCATTTTGGGGTGGATACCTGAGGGAACGCCGCGTCCGTTATCCTCTACGGAAACAGAGTTATCCTCGTGGATGGTAACTATAATTTTGTTACAAATGCCTGCCAAAGCTTCGTCGATGGAGTTATCAACGATTTCGTAAATAAGGTGGTGCAGGCCACGCTGAGAAGTTGAGCCGATATACATACCGGGACGCTTGCGCACAGCTTCAAGACCTTCAAGTACCTGGATCTGACTTTCGTCATACTTGTGCATGGATTCGTCCACGTTGGTATCGGTAAGCTTAACTTCGCCGTCGTCAAACTGCTCGGTCATGTTCTGATTCTGGTTTTCTGCCATGATCTGTATTTCCTTTCTGTTGATTACATCTTTTTATCGGCTCTTCCGGCAAGAGAAGCCGCCGACAGCGTAGTAAGATATACAATGTTGTTTTTTATATGATTTTTGCGGCCGATCTTTTCACTGCCTGTGCCGCTTGCCACGATAAAAGCCTTGGGCAAGTCGCTGCCGCACATTTCAACAGTGCCGTTTTTTTCGGCTGCTTTTAAAAACTCTTTTGTTTCTTTTTCGTGGGAAGATGTATCAAGATCAAATATTCCCACAATGTCCTTTTTGCGTATCAGTTTGTTTGAACCGATGTTTATTAACATAGTTGCTCCTTTTATGCACCGTAAGGTGCAATTTTTCAGGATAAGGCTTTTTTATATGAATAAGTATATCACAACAAACTCTTTAAACAATGCAGTAACACCCATCCTCAACCAAAATCTTATTATTCACAAGCGAGGCATCAAAAGCATTTTCATCGCAGCAGGTTATAAGCACCTGTTTATCGTCAAAAAGCGACATAAGCCTGTGTTTGCGGCTGTTATCCAGCTCCGAAAGCACATCGTCAAAAAGGTAAACGGGGTATTCGCCGCACATGCTGCATATAATTTCGCCCTCGGCAAGCTTAAGTGCCAGCACTGCGCTGCGCTGCTGCCCCTGGGAGCCAAAAGTTCTTGCGGCAAATTCAGTATAATTTTCATCGGGATCGCTGTTTTCGGGTATAACATCATCGCTGCGGCTTTTGCCGATATAAAACAGCAAATCATCCTTGTGCGGACCGTATTTTGTGGCACCGAATTTTATTTCGGAATCTGTGTTTTTTGTATAAAGCTCAATATATTTTTCCCTGGTGCGGGAAATGTCCTTTGGATCCTGCTTTTCGGGGCAAAGATATTTTATAAAAAGCTTTTCGTTCATGCCGGAAATATCCGAATAAAACCTTGCGGATTCCTTTTCAAGATATTCGGCAAAATAAGCACGCTGTTTTGTAATTACCGCGGCAGATTCCGCAAGGGCATTTGAATATACTTCAAAAAGCACACTGTCAAACCCTTCGCCGGCTTTTGCGTTTTTAAGCATGTTGTTTCGCTGGGAAAGTATGCGGTTATACTCGTTAAGACAACGGATGTACGACGGCTTTATCTGCGAAAGAGCCATATCAGCAAAACGCCTGCGCTCATCGGGCGAGCCTTTTATAAGCGAAAGATGGTCGGGAGTGAAAAATACAGCTCGGAATCTGCCTAAAAATTCAGATACCTTTGTTATTTCAACACCCTCATATAAAAGTCTTTTGCCTGAATTTCGGAAAAAATCAATTCCCATTTTACGGCAGGCGCCGTCCTTATCCGCATCGGAGGAAAATTCCATTCTTAGCTCGGCAACATTTTCGCCGTGCATTATAAAATCCTTTTCCTTTGATGTGCGCAAACTTTTGCACATGGCAAAAAGGTAAACCGCTTCAAGAGCATTGGTTTTTCCGGCACCGTTTTTACCGTAAAGTAAGTTTACTCCGTCGGAAAATTCCAGCGTTGCATTTTTAATATTGCGGTAGCCCGAGGCGGTTATACGTTTGATCTTCATTTTAATCAGGCGTTATCAAGTCTTACGGGCAGGATCATGTAAAGGAATCTTTCGGGATCGCCCTCGGATTTTTCATCGGGTGTGATTATCATGGGGCTTAAATTGTGCGAAAGTGTTACGGTTATATATTCTTCGTTAACTGCACGCAGGGCATCCAGAAGAATTTTGTGGTTGAAACCTATTTCAAGCATGCCGTCCTTTGTGTCCTCGGAAGGCTCGTAGGTAAATTCGTCCTTGAATTTTCCAAGCATGGTGGCAACGCTTATGTTAAGCACGTTTCCGTCAAAATTAAGCTTTATGGAGCTCTTTATTCGCTCGTCAATAATAAGTGCGGCACGCTCAATACTGTCAATAAATCTTGCGGTATTTATGCGGGCAACAACTTCACGCTGAGGCGGAATCTTCTTTTTGTAATCAAGGAATTCGCCGTCAAGCAGGCGGGTTATAAAGTATACGTTGTCAAAGGTGAAAATAATGTGCTTGCGTGCCATGTTAACGGAAATGGGCCTGTCGTTATCGGCAATAAGGCGCAAAAGGTCGTTTTGTGCCTTGCCGGGCATTATAAAGCGGAGATTAAGGTCATCACGCTCGGTAAGACCTTGATCGCAACGCATGGAAACACGGAAACCGTCAAGAGCAGTTATGCGCAGGGAATTGCCGTTTATTTCAAAAAGAGAGCCTGTGTAAATGGGCTTTGAATCATCGGTGGATACGGCAAAAAGTGTTTTGTTTATCATGGAGCGGATCTTGTTTTGCTGCAGGGTGTAATCAAGATCACCGTGAACATCGGGAAGTCCGGGGTAATTGGACGCATCCTTGCCGGATATCTGGAAATCCGCTTCGTCTGTTATAATGCGCAAAATAAGGTTTTCGTCGGCTTCAACGGTAACAAGGCCGTCGGGCAGCGAATGTATAATGGCAGATGTTTTTTGAGCATCAACAACTATCTTGCCTTCACGGGCAACATCTGCCACAAGTGTTGTACGTATACCCTTTTCGCGGTCGTATGAGCACATGGTGATAACACCGTCTTTTGCTTCGATGTAGATACCTTCAAGCAAAGGATCTGTGTTTCTGGGAGCAACACCCAGACAAACAGGGCTTATGGATTTTTCAAGTAGTTTTTTTTCTGCCGTAAATTTCATTATCGGTATTTCCTTTCAGAATTCACGTTCTTTGTGGTTTATGATTTATGATCTATAAAAAGGGGGATTAGCTTTTGCGTAATGGAAAAAATAGTTTGGAAAACTCTTTTTTAAAAACTGCGGAAGCAGCACATATAATAGTGTATATATGTTAAAGGTTAGCAGTATAAGTAGTAGGGGATGTGGGTTTTTGGAAAACTGCTAAAAAACTGTCAAAAAACGCCGTATATAAAGGTTTTTATAAAGTAAAGTTTCGGAAAACTTTCGGAAAAAGCTTTAGGATAACCGCAGCCTGTACCAAAATAACCCAAAGGCAAATTTTTTAGGGTTTTTATGGTAACCTCTTTGGGTTTTGTGGAAAACTCACTTTCCATCCTCGCCCTTTCTTCCCAGCTCACGCATTATGGTGCGGATCTGATCATCAAGGGATTTATCCTCTTTGCGTTCATCCTCGATGTAAATAACGGAATCGTGCACGGTGCTGTAATGGCGGTTTATAAATTCGCCTATTTCGATAAGTGTCATTTCCGTAAGGTTGCGCAAAAGGTAAGCCAAAAGATGACGTGCATGCACCACGTTCTTTTTGCGGGCGGCACCTAAAATTTCTTCCCTTGTAACGCTTGTAAACTTTGCAACCGCATCAAGAATACTGTTGGGGTTTATTTCAATGGGAGCCGTGGCAACGTTGCCCACAAGTGAACGCACAAGCTCTTCAGTTATGGGTTCCTTTTTAAGTGCGGAATAAACGCTTAAGTGCTTTATTATGCCTTCGATCTGCCTTACGTTTTCGCTTACATGCTCGGCAATGTAGCTTATGGCGGAAACGGGGATTATAACGTTCATATCAATAGCCTTGCGGCGTATTATGGCTGCACGGAGTTCGGGATCCGGCGGTTTTATATCGATTATGGCACCCGATTCAAAACGTGAGCGTATTCGCTTTTCAAGCACGGCAATATCCTTTGGCGGACGGTCGCTGGCAACGATTATTTGCTTGCCGGACTCGTAAAGGGTGTTGAAGGTGTGGAAAAATTCCAGCTGGGTTGCCTCTTTGCCGCCTATAAACTGAATATCGTCTATCATCAAAATATCGGCATTGCGGTATTTTTCACGGAATTCCGCCGTGGTTTTGTGGGATATTGCCGCCATAAGCTCGTTGGTAAAATCTTCGCTGGTGCAATAAACAATGTTAAATGACGGACGCATTTTTTCGATGTGGTGGGCAATGGCATAAAGCAAATGGGTTTTACCAATGCCGGGAGGTCCGTAAAGAAACAGCGGATTCCACTGAGCGGCAGGGTATTGCGCCACCGAAAGGCAGGCGGCATATGCCATGCGGTTGGAATCGCCCACAACAAAGTTGCGGAATGTGTAGCTTGGGCGGTATTCGGGCACGGATTGCGACATTAAAAGCATGCCGTCCTTGTTGCCCAGCTCCTCAAGGTAGTTGATAAGGGATACATCCTCAAGGCTGTCGCTTTCGGCGTTGTAAACCTTTGGAAAGTTGAGGTTTTTCTTTGAAAGCTTGAAATCGCCGGTGTAGGCACGGGGCTCAATAAGTTCGGGCTCGTCATCGGGCTCGGGCATGGAATAATCGGGAGCCACAAAGGTGCCTTTTTTAATTTGCTCGGCAACAAGCTGTTCGGTTGCCTCTTTTTCGATAAGCTCAAAATATTGCTCGTCAAAGGGGCGGGTTTCGATGGAAATGATGTAGGGTGTTACTTCAAATCCCATAACATCGCAAAAGGCTTCTTTAAGCTGATCCATAAAACGGGATTCGATTATTTTTTTCTTGTAGAGGTTGGAGGTCTGGAGATAAGCTTTGTCATCCACAAGCTTTTTAAGAATAAGATCGCTGAACCAAAGGTTGTATGTAACCTGACGTTCAATTCGTTCGCCCAGCAGCTCCAGAACGGCGGGCCAAATTTCAGTTTCTGACGACATGTGTTTCTCCTTTCCGCAATATTACTCCACGATAAAATTATATAGAGTAATTATACCACAAAACCAAATACTTTTCAAGGGCTTTTTATAATTATAGTAGGAATTTTTGCACAAAACCCAAAATTATTTGGGTAACGTTTTGTTTTGCCATAATAAGCCTTCCCCTAAAAACGAAGTTTTTGCGAGAAGCCCCAACAGCCTTCCTCTTGAGGAAGGTGGTTTTGTGCAACAAAACCGGAAGGAGTTGTGCAAAAACTTTCCACCGCAGTTTATCATGGGAATATCAGCCAAAACTTTTTGTCATTTTAACTCCCTCAGTCACGGCTACGCCGTGCCAGCTCCCTCAAAGATGGAGCCTTATTAGCCTTCCTCTTGAGGGGAAGGTGGGTTGCGCAGCAACACGGATGAGGTGTAGCTGCGGCAGCAGCG
>JAZSGA010000256.1:0-3682 GCA_045532495.1 Eubacteriales bacterium
CCATAACGCTGTCAAGAATAAGGTAAGGTGTCATTATTCTGACAGAAGTACGTGCACGATTAAGAATATCAATATAAACACTTTCGCCCACTTTATCACCGTCAAGCGGGCTGTCGCTGTAAGGCATTATAAAACCATCACTGTGTATGTTTGGATTTGTGTGGACGTTTTCGGTAAATTTGGAAAAATCGTTCTTTTTTTCATCCAAAGACCACATTTGCATAAACATAAGCGCAAAACTGCTTGCGGCAGGTCCTTCGATCATCAATGAAGCATCCTTCCATTCTCCGAAAGGTGATGCAATGTTCATGTATTCATCGGAAAGATTTATACCCCCGGTAAATGCGACATCACCGTCTATAACAGCAATTTTTCTGTGATCACGGTAGTTATAGTGAGTAGACAAAAACGGAGTGATCGGTGCAAATATTTTGCATTTTATCCCGTACTTTTTTAATTCTGCAGGATAACTGTGAGGCAACAACGAAAATTCGCAGGTGCCGTCGTACATCACCCTTACATCTACGCCTTCGGAAGCTTTGCGCTTTAAGATTTCAAGAATATTGTCCCACATGTAACCACGGTTTATTATGAAATATTCGAGGAAAATATATTTTTCGGCAGCTTCCAGTTGTTTTATAAGAGCATCAAATTTTTCATTACCCGATTTCAGATAAGTAGCTTTTGAATTATCATATAACGGATGACATCCGCATTTGCCCACATAATTGACCATGGCAAAAATACCCGGATCGTTTTTCGAAATTGCACAATCGGCACTTTCATATCTTTTAAGTGTATTTTTTGTTGATTCGATTATACTGTTAACTTTGTTTTTGAGCGCTCTGTGCCCCAAATCACTTTGGGTGTATGCATACAATAATGCACCGAACACCGGCAAAATTGCAATAACGATAAGCCATGTGATTTTTGATGTCGGATCTGTTCTTGAGTTCAGCAAAACAAGCACCATAATCAGCGAAAATACTGTGTATATGCTGAATATGTGGGCGACATAATCGCCGAAGCTTAAAAATATACAGATTATCAGTACTATCTGCACAAGAAGCGAAAGAACTATCATTCCTGTGCGGCTGAAAACAACCCGCAATAGCTTTCTTCTGCCTTTCTTTAATGCTGATATTCCCTTATTCTCTGTTTTTTTGTTGTTATTCATTTCTTTGTCCTTTAAAAATTCAAGAGGCACTTTATCAAAAGTGCCTCGATAAGAAATTATGCTTTGGGGAGAATGTAATCCTTTGCGCAAAGGAGTTCGGCAATAAGAACCGCGCCGCCTGCGGCACCTCTTAATGTGTTGTGCGAAAGACCTACAAACTTGTAATCATAGAGAACGTCTTCTCTTAATCTGCCGGCAGATACTCCCATACCACCGTAAAGGTTTCTGTCGAGATTGGCCTGTGGACGGTTGTCTTCCTCGAAGTATGTGATAAACTTTTCGGGTGCGTTGGGAAGACCGAGTTCCTGCGGAGGGCCGGAAAATTCGTTCCAAGCTTCAAGGATTTCCTCCTTGGTGGGTTTGTTTTCGAATTTAACAAAGACAGCAGCGGTATGTCCGTCGCTTACGGGTACTCTTATGCACTGAGTGGTTATAACGGGAGCATCGGCACTTACAACTACACCGTTTTCAACTTTGCCCCAGATGCGCAGAGGCTCTTTTTCGCTCTTTTCTTCTTCACCGCCGATATAAGGAATGATATTGTCAATCATTTCGGGCCATTCCTTAAATGTTTTACCTGCACCGGAAATTGCCTGATATGTGCATACAACAACTTCTTTTATACCGAATTTGCGAAGAGGTGTGAGCATGGGAACGTAGCTCTGTATGGAACAGTTGGGTTTTACTGCGATAAAGCCGTTCTTTGTTCCAAGGCGCTTTTTCTGTGCATCAATAACAGCAAGGTGTTCGTGGTTAATTTCGGGAATAACCATGGGAACATCAGGAGTGGAACGGTGTGCGGAGTTGTTTGAAACAACGGGAGTTTCTGCCTTTGCATAAGCTTCTTCAAGGGCGCGGATCTCATCTTTTTTCATGTCAACTGCACAGAATGTGAAGTCGCACATGGATGATACTGTGGCAACATCAGCTGCATCGTAAACCGGCATTTCGGCAACCTTTTCGGGGAGCTTGTTTGCAAGCTTCCATCTTTCGCCCACTGCTTCGCGGTAGGTTTTTCCTGCGGAACGTGCACTGGCTGCAAGCACGGATATTTCAAACCAGGGATGTTCGGCGAGCAGTGTAATAAAACGCTGACCAACCATACCTGTGGCACCTATAATGCCAACTCTGTATTTTTTATTCATGATAATATACCTCCGGGTAATGTTTTTGCTCATTAAAATAATAAATAATTATACATTAACGCAGATAATTTGTCAATGATTTTCGATAACAAACCTTGTTTTTTTCCAAGAATTCCAAAATGTTATAAAAAAATTAAGTATTTATAAGAAAAATTTACTAAAAAAGTCAGTTTGCTCTTGATATTCTCCTATGTTTTGTGTTACAATATTATGGATATAGATGTATATTACGAAAGGTTTGGTATTTATATATGGAAAATAACAACGAAATTAAAAGAAAACGCATTTTTTCCGGTGTTCAGCCCAGTGGTGTTCTTACCATCGGCAACTATCTCGGTGCCATCAAAAACTGGGTAAGCCTTCAGGATGATTATGAATGTATATACTGCGTGGTCGATATGCACGCCATCACCGTGCGACAGACACCCGCTGATTTAAGACGCCGTACCCTTGAAGGACTGGCGCTTTACATTGCGTGCGGAATTGATCCTGCAAAAAGCACTATGTTTGTTCAGAGCCACGTCCCTGCCCATGCAGAACTTTCGTGGGTTCTCAGCTGCAACACAATGTTTGGTGAACTTTCAAGAATGACACAGTTCAAGGATAAATCACAAAAACATGCCGATAATATCAACGCAGGTCTGTTTACCTACCCCGTACTTATGGCAGCTGATATTCTTCTTTATCAGACAGATGTTGTGCCTGTGGGTATCGACCAGAAACAGCATATAGAAATAGCCCGTGACATAGCCGAGCGCTTTAACGGTGTTTACGGTGATACATTTATTATTCCCGAACCCTACATTTCCAAAACAGGTATGAAAATAACATCGTTGACAGATCCTACCAAAAAAATGAGCAAATCCGATCCCAACCCCAACTCCTTTGTTCAGATTATCGAAACCCGCGATGAAACCATCAAAAAAATAAAGCGCGCGGTTACAGACTCCGGTTCCGAAGTAAGATATGCCGAAGGAAAAGAAGGTATATGCAACCTTATGAACATTTACTCTGCTTTTACAGGCAAATCATACGATGAAATCGAAAAAGAATTTGAAGGACGCGGCTATGGTGATTTCAAACTTGCTGTTGGCGAAACATGCGCAGATTGCCTGCAACCCGTGCGTGATGAATTTGCACGCCTGTCCGCTGATAAAGCATACCTTGAATCAATTATGAAGGAAGGCGCAGATAAAGCGGCCTACCTTGCACGCAAAACACTTTCCAAGGTATACAGAAAAGTCGGTTTTTATCAGAAGCCGCAGTAATCGGTGTGTAAAATCGTTTAGGAGGAATTTACAGTGAATTTTACTGAAATCAGTCATGAATCGCTTATATACATCGGCATAGCCATGATATG
>JAZSGA010000266.1:0-1668 GCA_045532495.1 Eubacteriales bacterium
TAGAGCTGCTTCAACAGCCACCAAAGAGACTCGATGTAGCTGTTCTCGTATGTAATGTAAGGGTTGTCAAGATCCACCCAATAACCCATCTTACGGGTGAGGTCAGTCCACTCCTTTGTATATTTCATGACCTCCTCGCGGCAATTGCGGTTATAATCATCAACCGAAATCTTCTTGCCGATATCCTCTTTTGTGATATTGAGTTTCTTCTCCACACCAAGCTCTACCGGGAGTCCATGGGTATCCCAACCGGCCTTACGCTTCACCTGGAAGCCCTTCATTGTCTTGAAACGACAGAAAGTATCCTTGATGCTTCGTGCCATCACATGGTGAATACCAGGCATACCGTTTGCCGAAGGAGGACCTTCAAAAAAGACAAATGAAGGTGCGCCCTCACGCTCTGACATACTCTTTGCAAAAAGATCGTTCTCATCCCACTCATTCAGAACCTCCTTATTGATCTGCGGCAGGTTAAGCTGGTTATATACAGGAAATTTCTTTTTCATTGTGCCTTACTATAGTATATTTTATACATGTTTCCGTTTAATCTCGCAAAGATATTGAAAAAATCGGTATAATCAAAGAAGAGAGAAGAAATAAAGAAACACAAACAAGGCATTTATAAATAAACGAATAACCGACAAATAATCCGCAACGAAACACATCTCGTTGCGGATTATATAGTATTTGGTTGAAAAGTCCTTACATCCAATCAACCATTAATCGTCAAAAACTCATCGTTAAGCCATATGGGCTAGAGCCTGCTCACGCTCGGCATAGTAAAAGCAAGCTTTTCCTCAGCAATTAACTTCGTTGATTTTTCGTTCGCTCGTTGCAAAAGCTCAAACATGTTTGGCTTTTATTCGCTTAATTGAAAAATTCGCTTACTCGAAGCCTTGACTTCGTCGATAATCGTTAATAACATAAGAGCAGTTCTGCATCTTGTGGGTAACCACCACCCTTACACCGAACTTGTCGGCCACATGACGCGCAATATGCTCGGCGCTGTACACCGAGCGGTGCTGCCCGCCCGTACATCCGCAACATACCTGTATATGCGTAAAGCCACGTTTCAGATAGGTCTCAACCATATTGTCGACCATAGAGTAAGCATTCTCAAGGAAAGCGGTTATATTACTCTCCTTCTCAAGAAACTTTATTACCGGCTCATCCATGCCCGTAAGTTTCTTGTACGGCTCGTATCGTCCGGGATTATGTATCGCACGGCAATCGAATACAAAGCCTCCTCCGTTGCCCGAATGGTCATCGGGAATCCCGCGTTTATAGGAGAAGCTGATGACATCCACAGTCAGTTCCTTACGCTCTTCACGGACAAATATAGGCAAGAGCGCCACCGCAGACACCACCTTCCGCAAATGAGGGAAAGCATCAATATCGGTCAACAACCGATGCAACTGCGCCAAACCCGCCGGGATACTCTCCACAAAAGCCTTTTTACGTTCAAAAAGCCCACGGTAACCGTATGTTCCCAAGTTCTGCAACAGGCGGAAGATGCGGAACAGCAGCAGCATCTGCCCGAAGTGTTCCCTATCTACACTCTTATACTCACTCAAAGCATCAAGATATGCACCGAGCATGGCCTCTATAACTTCTGGAGTATATTTTGCACGTGCCTGCCCCACAAAAGAGGCCACATCGTAATATATG
>JAZSGA010000062.1:0-13530 GCA_045532495.1 Eubacteriales bacterium
CGGGGTATTTTATTGCCTTTTTTCTTTTACTGCCTCCTTTAAAGTTGCTATGGCATCCGAAAGATTTCCAACTTTATCTATAAGACCTATTTCCACAGCGTGATTGCCGTCTATTACGGTGCCGATATCCGCAACAAGCTCATCTGTTTCAAGCATGAGTTTTTTAAGAACCTTTTCTTCTACGTTTGAGTTTCTTGTTATAAAATCAATTATGCGGTTCTGCATCCTTGAAAAATAGGTGAAAGCCTGAGGTACACCAATAACCAGACCGTTCATGCGAACAGGGTGTATGGTCATTGTGGCAGAGGGGACTATAAAAGAAGTTTTTGCGGATACAGCAAGAGGAACTCCGATGGAATGACCGCCACCCAGCACCAGCGAAACTGTTGGTTTTGACATGCCCGAAATCATTTCTGCTATGGCAAGACCTGCTTCCACATCTCCGCCCACGGTGTTTACAAGTATCAGCAGGGCATCTGTATCGTCGTTTTCTTCTATTTCGACGAGCTGTGGCAGTATATGCTCATATTTTGTGCTTTTTGTCTGTGCGGAAAGGGCATAATGACCTTCCACCTGACCTGCGATTGTGAGAGTCTGTATGGTTATGCTGTCGCTGCTGGTTTTCACAGAACCGTTTTCCGCGATGTTTTTAAGAGTTACATTTTCTTTTTGCTGTTCTTCAAGTTGTTCGGAAGTATCGGATTCGGGAGGTAGCTCGGATGGCTGAAAAAGCTTATCATTGCGTGTTTTGTCGCTCATAAATAATCTCCATAAAAAATCCCGGCGGGAATTTACTGCATTTATTATTTGAAAATACAATAATATTATTCCTGCCGGGAAAAGATTATTTTATTGAAATCATTTTGTAAAGAATGCCATAAACGCTTTGTAGGTGTTGTAAAGATCTGCTTTGGATACCACTTCATAAGGAGCATGCATGGAAAGAACGGGTACACCCACATCAACGGTATCAACATTCTTGTGTGCAATATAAAGCGCAACAGTTCCGCCGCCGCCCTGATCAACCTTGCCAAGTTCGCCGGTCTGCCATACAACGCCTGCATCATTAAGCAGGTTTCTTACTTCGGACATGTATTTTGCCGAAGCATCGTTGGTGGAAGATTTGCCCCTTGAGCCTGTGAATTTGGTGATGCATACACCGCAGTTGAGGAACGCGGAATTCTTTGATTCGTATACTTCACCGTAGTTGGGATCATAGCATGCGTTTACATCTGCGGAAAAACATCTGGAGTTCTCAAACATGATTTTGTAGTTTGCGCCCATGTTTTCGCAAAGCTCAATAAGCATGTTGTCAAAGGCTTTTGTTTTTATACCTGTGTTGCCCTCGCTTCCGGTTTCTTCCTTGTCGGCAAAAATGGTTACAAGAGTTTTGGCGGGAGTTTTCTTTCCAACTTCTGCTGTGGCAGTGAGTATGGGATAAGCGCAAACACGGTCATCGTGGCCGTAAGCGCATATCATACTGCGGTCAAAGCCAAGGTCACGTGCCTTTTCAGCAGGAACAAGACAGAGTTCTGCGGAAATAAAATCTTCTTCGATTATTCCGTATTCTTTGTTGAGTAGTGCAAGCACATTAAGCTTTATGCTGTCCTTGCCTTTTTCGCCATCGTAGGGGGTAGAGCCAACAAGAACATTAAGTCCTTCGCCCGTTATTGCCTTGCCGAGGGTTTTCTGATACTGATCTGCCGCAAGATGTGGCAGAAGATCGGTTATGCAGAAAACGGGATCTTTGGGATCTTCACCGATGCAGATATCAACCTGCTTTCCGTCTTTGAGAAAAACGGTTCCGTGAAGCGCAAGAGGAATTGTTGTCCACTGGTATTTTTTGATACCACCGTAATAGTGGGTCTTAAAAAATGCCATGCCTGCTTCTTCATATAGGGGGCACTGCTTGAGGTCGATTCTGGGGCTGTCAACATGAGCCACCGCAATATTGACACCGTTTTCAATGTTTTCTTTGCCCACAACCACAAGATAAATGGATTTTCCTCGGTTATTGTAGTAGAATTTATCGCCGGCGCTGTATTTTTTGCCGTATTCAAAAGGCTTGAAGCCGTTGGCTTGTGCGTAGTTTACCGCATATGCTGTTGCTTCGCTTTCGGTTTTTGCAATGTCAAGGAACTTTTTGTAACCTTCGGCATATGTGTCGATTTTTTTCTGTTCGGCAGCTTTTATATCGCAAAGAGCGTTTTTGCGATCATAAAAAAGCTGCTCCTTGAGGAGTTCTGCCTTGGATTTTTCATTTTTTGCCATTTTATATTCTTCCTTTCTGCAGGTGATTTATTTTTCGATGTTTTCAGATGTCCAGTCGCTTATGGCATCGTCGGAAGATGCCTCAAAATACAGCCGCTCGTACAACGAAGCGCGGTCGGATATTTTTCCAACATACTCGCGTGTTTCTTTATATGGAATATCTTTAAGTCTTCCGTTGTTGTTGTGAGCTTCTTTGGATAACCATTCGTTTACTTTCCCTCTGCCTGCGTTATAAGCGGCATAAACCGTATCCCACGAATGGTACTCGTTGTGCAGAAGGCTTAAAAAATAAGTTCCGTAACGAATATTTGTGTCGGGATCGTAAAGTAAAAGGCTGTTTGATTCTTCACCGGTCTTCATGCAAAGCCAGTCAAAGGTATCCGGCGTTATCTGCATAAGACCGATGGCGCCCCGCGATGATACCGCGTCGGGTTTGAAAGAACTTTCTGTTTTGATAACTGCGTATATTATTGGTTGGGGAACTCCGTATTGCTCGGAGTATTTTTCGACCGCCTCACTGTATTTTAAGGGGTTAAAAACCTTCAGCACGGCATCGCTTATATGCCCCGAAACCGTGGCAATGATTGCCGCAAGCAATAATATTGATATTATTGTAAGTGTTTTTTTCATATTTTTACCCTATGATTATATTACTTCTATATCGGAAAGAAATTTATCTGCTTTGCAGATAAGATCGTCTTCCGAGCCGTTGTTGTATATTGTATGAGTGCAGTTCTGAATAAAGAACGTATCGGGTTTTTGCGATGACATTCTTTTTTCGGCATACTCACGGGTGATGTCATCGCGCGCAAGTATTCGCTCTATACGTTTTTCTTCATCGCATATTATAGCGACAGTGTAATCACAAATTTCGTTTTCGGCGCTTTCAAAAAGTTGAGGGGCATCTATAACAGCAGCACGATAACCGTTGTTTTTGCAATCGCAAAGCCAGTTTTTTACTTGTTCTGTGATATATTTATGTGTAATTGAGTTTAAAGCGTTTAAATGCTCTTTGTCGGAAAAGGCTATTGTTCCGAGAGCCTTGCGGTTAAGCGTGCCGTCTTCGTTGAGGATATCGGTTCCGAAATGACTAACAAGCTCGTCAAGACAAGGTGTTCCTTTTTCAACAACTTTGCGTGCCACCATATCTGTGTCAAGACAGGGAATGTTGTGCTGCGATAAAGCTTTGCAAAAAGCACCTTTGCCCGAACCGCTTCTGCCGGTAAGTCCTATTATTTTCATAAGATAACCTCACAGATTGATTATGTTGTATGCCGAAGCTTTAAGAAGGCGGTTAAAAACTGCAAGGTTAAGCCCGCTTTTTTCTCCGGTTATGTGGACGTAAACGTTATCAAGGTCCTCAATGCTGTCGGTGGCACGAAGCAACGCAAAAATGCGCTGACCGTGAGCTGCAGGATCGGCACAGCCTCCGATATCGTAAATGTGCTCGGCGGTTATATGCGGCAGATCCTCAGAAAAGGCAAGTATGGCACATTTTTCAGAATTCTGCTTTTCGTTGAAGAACGAAATAACTTTTTGCTGTTCGCCGCATACCAGCGAAACCCTTGCTTTGGGGGCGTAGTGCTTGTATTTCATCCCGGGAGCGGATGCGGTATCACCCGGCTTCATTTCGGACAGCACTGCATCGGATACATCAACTTTGCCAAGCTTTTCGCACAGCATTTCGTATGTTATTCCACCCGGTCTTAAAAGGGTGGGTACATCCTTTACAAGCGATATTATGGTGGATTCAAGTCCCACGTTTGTGCTGCCTGCAGATATTATAACATCAACTTTTCCGTTAAGATCCGCAATTACATGCTCGGCACAGGTGGGGCTGGGTCTGCCGGATATGTTTGCAGACGGCGCAGCCACGGGAACTCCGCAAAGCTGTAAAAAACGGTTAGCAACGGAATGGGAGGGCACCCTTACTCCGACGCTTTCAAGTTTTGCTGTTACAACATCGGGGATGTTGCTTTTTTTGTTCAGCACCGCTGTAATGGGGCCGGGAAAAAAGCATTGGATTTTTTCAAGGTATGGGTTAGTTGCGGCGTGGCAATAGTTTTCGGCTTTTTCTATGGAGTCGATATGAATAATAAGCGGATTATCCTGAGGTCTTCCTTTTGCTTTAAAAATGTCCTGAACAGCTTTTTCGTCAAGGGCGTTTGCTCCAAGACCGTAAACGGTTTCGGTGGGAAAACATACTGTTCCGCCACGGCGTATAATTTCTGCGGCAAAAGACAGCTTTTTATCGTCGTCTTCGTTTAATTCGTCGCTTATTTCGAGGATTTCGGTTTTTTCGAGTATCATAATAAGTTTTTCACTTTCCGTGATTAAAATTCGCTGTTTTTAAGTCTTTCTGTGCGGTCAGCTGTGCGTAGAGCTTCAATAACTTCGTCAAGTCTGCCGTTCATTATGGATTCGAGAGAGTAAAGAGTAAGGCCGATTCTGTGGTCGGTAAGACGTCCCTGGGGGAAGTTGTAGGTACGGATACGTTCGCTTCGGTCACCGCTGCCAACCTGGCTTTTTCTTTCGTTGGCAATGGCTTTTTCCTGCTTTTCACGCTCTGCGGAAAGAAGTTTTGAACGAAGCATTTTCATTGCCTTGTCACGGTTTTTAAACTGACTGCGCTCATCCTGACATTCCACAACAAGACCGGTGGGAATATGGGTTATGCGGATGGCGGAGTCTGTTTTGTTAACGTGCTGGCCTCCTGCTCCGCCACTGCGGTAAGTGTCAATTTCGAGGTCGTTGGGATCAATCTCAACTTCAACTTCTTCGGCTTCGGGCAAAACTGCAACTGTTACGGCAGAAGTGTGTATTCTGCCCTGGGTTTCGGTTTCGGGAACACGCTGAACACGGTGCACTCCGCTTTCAAATTTGAAAGTGGAATATGCTCCTTCGCCTTCCACAAGAAAGCTGATTTCCTTGTAACCGCCCAGTCCTGTTTCATTGGCGTTTATGAGCTCGCATTTAAAGGAGTGGCTTTCGGCATACATGGAATACATTCTGTACAGGCTTCCTGCAAAAAGACCCGCCTCATCGCCGCCTGTGCCTGCGCGGATTTCCACGATAACGTTTTTATCGTCGTTTTCATCTTTGGGAAGTAAAAGAACTTTAAGTTCGTTTTCAAGCTGTAAAAGCAGTTCCTTGTTTTGTTTTATTTCGGTTTCGCAAAGCTCGCAGAGCTCCGGATCGGTTTCTTCATCAAGAAGAAGCTGTGCAGATTGTATATCGCTTTCGCATTTTTTGTATTCACGGTATTTTTCAATTACAGGCAAAAGCAGTTTGTGCTCTTTCATAAGCTTTTTGAATTTTTCGGTATCTGAAATCACTTCGGGTTTTGTGAGATCTGTGCTTATGTTTTCAAATTTTATTTCTGCATCGGTCAGATTTTCAAACATTTATTTATTCTCCGTGGTAGTGTTTTCGGTAATTATGGATTTTATGTTTTTTTCAAGCTTTATACGGGGCAGGGTAACATCGTGGCCGCAGCTTGTGCAAACCATTCGGATATCACTGCCCACACGCAACACTTTGAATTGATGGGCTGTTGCGGAACAAGCATGATTTTTTTTCATAACGAGTATGTCGCCCACATTGAAGATTTTTGGGGTTTGCGGCATAAGCCTGCCTCCTTTTGATAATATATCACTATATTGTACCACAAATAATTCTTCGTGTAAATAGAAAAATTGTTTGATTGTAAAAAAATTCCAAAGTTAGGTTGACTGATGCTTTTTTTGTTGACAACGAATTGTTTTTATGTTATAATTTGAAATTGAAAATCAATTTCAAATTTTGAGGTTGCTATGGATATACAATCTAATTACAAAACACGGCAGAAAAGCCTTATAGAAAAATGTGTAACCGAAACCGCGGGAAAACATTTTACCGCGGACGATATATGTGACGTGCTTGATGGATCCGGCAATCATGTGGGTAAAGCTACGGTTTACCGCCATCTTGAGCGGATGCTTTCCGACGGACTTGTGCGCAAATATACTTTGGACGGAAAAAGCGGTGCCTGCTATCAGTATGCTGGAGCCAGTGTTTGCGAGCATTTTCATCTCAAATGCACCGAGTGCGGAAAATTGATTCATGCAGAGTGTTCTTTTCTTGACCGCCTTTCGTCCCATGTGGAATATGAACACGGATTCAAAATAGACGGAGCACGGACGGTGTTTTACGGTGTCTGCGGCGATTGCGGCAATGACAGGATAGCTTCTCCCGCCCGCATATGCAAATGTCATTCTCATATTAAGGAGTAAATCAATGAAAAATAAATTCTTGTTTCTTTTAGCTTTGTGCATGTGTGCGTGTGTGTTGAGCTCATGCTCAAAAACAACGCAGGACAACGGAAAAATCAAGGTTGTGGCTTCGCTTTTTCCCCAGTACGACTTTGCGCGTCAGATAGCGGGCGATAAAGCGGATGTGGATTTGCTGTTGCCATTGGGTACGGACAGCCATTCCTTTGATCCTTCAATGCAGGATGTACTTAAAATCCGACAAGCTGATGTATTTATTTATACCGGCGATGCCATGGAGCCCTGGGCAGCTTCTTTTGCGGATACTTCCGACAGCGAGTGTGAGGTGGTGGACGTTTCGCTTTGCGTGGAACCCATATTCCCCGACGGTCATGAAGATCACGATGAAGAAAAATCCGATGTCCATAATCTTTCGGCAGATCCCCATATATGGACAAGCCCCAAAAACGCCGTGCTTATAACAGTCCGAATTCTTACCGCACTGTCAGAAGCGGACCCTGATAACGCCGATTATTATCAGAGTAATGCCACAGCGTATCTCGGCCAGCTTTATAAGCTGGATGATGATATAAAAGCATGTGTTGATGCATCGGATAAAAACAAGCTTTATTTTGGCGGCAAATTCTCCTTTTTGTATTTTACCGAGCATTACGGTCTTGAGTATATGTCACTTTATGATTCCTGCTCCGAATCGGCGGAGCCCGGTGCAAAGCAGCTTACCGAAATGGTTGATGAAATGAAGAAGAATGAAGCGGATGTTATTTTTTACCCCGAACTTTCCGATTACAAAGCAGCACGCGGGATTGCCGAGCGAACCGGTGCAAAACCGCTTTTACTTCATTCCTGCCACAATCTTTCCAAGGATGATTTTGATGCAGGAAAAACATATCTCTCAATAATGTATGAAAATCTCGAAAATATCAAGGAGGCGCTGTCTTGAGCGTGATTTTAAAAGCCGAGCATATATGTGTACGGTATGAAGGCAAAAAAGTTGTGGACCATGTCAGCTTTGAGGTGGAACGCGGCGATTATCTATGCATCGTGGGTGAAAACGGTACCGGAAAAAGCTCACTTGTAAAAGCGATGCTTGGGCTTGTTCCCACCTGTTGCGGAAAAGCCGAGTTTAATCTGAAAGGCGGAAAAAAGCGCATAGGCTATATGCCGCAGCAGCTTTCCGAACAAAAGAATTTTCCTGCAACTGTTTCGGAAACGGTTTTATCAGGCTGTCTTTCGGGAATGAAGTTCCCAAAGATCTACGGCAAAAAGGAAAAGCAGACAGCCGATGAATATATGAAATATCTCGATATTTATGATCTGCGTAACAAACCTGTGGCAGAGCTTTCGGGCGGTCAGCGCCAGCGAGCTTTCCTTGCAAGGGCTTTGTGTGCGGCGGATGAGATACTTGTGCTCGATGAACCCGTAAGCGGACTTGATATAAATGCCGCCAAGGATCTGTACACCTGCCTTGAAAAGCTTAACCGCGAAAAAGGCATAACCGTGATAATGATATCCCACGATATGCAAAGCGCCATGAAATATGCCACAAAGATACTTCATCTTGATAACAAACTGCTGTTCTGCGGAAAAAAGGAAGATTATCTGCTGTCGGTACATTCCAAAAAATTACTTATGTAACGGAGATAAAAAATGGATCTTTTAGCGATGTTTACGGATGCTCACATTCTGCGCTGCGCTGTGGTGGGCATTCTTGTTTCAATATGTGCTGCACTGCTTGGTGTGTGCCTGGTGCTTAAACGTTATTCAATGATAGGCGACGGGCTTTCGCATGTGGCTTTTGGTGCTTTGAGCATTTCGTTTGCCCTTAATCTTGCACCGCTTGTTGTTACAATACCCGTTGTTGTTATTACCGCTTTTGTGCTTTTAAGGCTTTCGGATTCCAGCAGCATAAAGGGTGATTCCGCAATAGCGCTTATCGCCAGCACCTCGCTGGCTGCAGGTGTTGCGGCGGCAAGCCTTGGCGGAGGAGGGCAGATAGACGTAAACAGCTACATGTTCGGAAGCATACTTCTTGTGGGCAAGGACGAGCTGTTTGTGTGTATACCGCTTGCCATTGTGGTTTTTGTTTTGTTTTTTACATGCTATCACGATATTTTCCTTGTTACCTATGACGAAGATTTCGCACGGGCATCGGGTACAAACGTTGCAGTTTATAAAACAGTAATTGCTTTGCTTACAGCTTTGGTTATTGTAATAGGCATGCGTATTATGGGCACTCTTCTTATATCCAGCCTTGTTATATTTCCCGCTCTTACGGCTATGCGTGTTTTTAAAAGCTTCAGGGGCGTAGTTATATGCTCGGTAATCACATCTGTTTTTGCGTTTATAATGGGACTTGTGCTGTCTTTTCTGGCAGAACTACCCACTGGATCAAGCATTGTGCTGGTAGATGCCGCAATGTTTGCACTGTTTTTTGCCGTGGGTAAAATTTCAAGAAGAACTTGACTTGTCGCTGTTGACAAAACTGCGTTACGGATTTATAATATATACGTTATATAAACTAAGAAAGGGTGTTTGACGTTGGTCGAAAAAAACAATGTTCTTGATCTTAACCCCATATTCAAAGGCGACGAAAAAAATATAGATTTTTCCTTTGATTTTTTCCCTGAATGTCTTGATGATGATGTAACATTTGTAAAACCTGTGTCTGTAAGCGGCAGGGTATATGAAAAAGCGGCGGCATCACGCAATTCGGATAACCTGGTAATGGCGTCGTTCAAACTTTGCGGCGATTATACCGCTCTTTGTTCAAGGTGTCTTGAAGAAGTTCCCGTGGACTTTGAATATACAGCCGATTACGCAGTAGCAACAGAGTTGCAGAACGAAGAGGAGTCTTCTGTAATGCTGGCGCCTTCCGGTGTTCTTGATATAGGCGAGGCGGCTGATGCGCTTTTCTTTATGAATTTGCCATCAAAACATCTGTGCAAAGATGACTGCAAAGGCCTTTGTCAGGGGTGCGGAAAGAACCTTAACACGGAAAAATGCACCTGTTCGGGAAAAAATATTGATCCAAGGCTTGCAGTTTTAAAAAAATTACTTGACAAACAGGAAAATTAATAGTATAATAACAACATATGTGAGTTTGCGGTGCAAAAAAGCTCATGAGCTCCGCATCCCATACATTTTTGTTTTACATTTGTAATTATATAAGGAGGTCGTAAAAATGGCAGTACCGAAGAGAAAAGTATCCAAGGCAAGAAGAGACAAGAGACGCAGCAATGTTTGGAAGCTCGATATTCCCGGCTTCACAAAGTGCCCTAAGTGCGGCGAATACAACCTTTCGCACAGAGTTTGCAGAAACTGCAAAACCTATGCCGGTAAGGATTATTCCGGAGCAAAGGTCGAAGAAGCTAAGGCATAAGCGCGTTTTTAACGTTTGCATACGATACAGCAGAATGAAAAATGGGAAGGAAAGATTATCGCTCCTTCTCTTTTTTGTTATTACAGCACTGTGAGGTAATACTTAATGGTAACGGTAAAAGATGTAGAAAAAGGCTCATATGCGGATAAAGCCGGCGTTTTGCCCGGCGATACACTGGTTTCGGTTAACGGAAACTGTATAACTGATGTCCTTGATTACAGATATTATACCACCGAAAAAAAGCTTGTACTGGCACTCATCCGAGGCGAATCTGCAATCAGTGTAAAAATTACAAAAAAAGATGAATACGATGAACTCGGACTTGAGTTTGATACATACCTCATGGATAAGCAACATTCCTGCAAAAATGGATGTATTTTCTGCTTTATCGATCAGAATCCCAAGGGAATGAGGGACACTGTTTATTTTAAAGACGACGATTCGAGAATGTCGTTTTTTTACGGTAATTATGTCACACTTACAAACCTTTCGGATGACGAGGTTGAACGCATTATAAAAATGCGCATTTCTCCCGTAAACATTTCTGTCCACACAACAGATCCCGAACTGCGTGTGAAAATGATGAAAAACAAAAACGCCGGCGAGTGCCTTAAGTATTTAAAAAGGTTCTATGATGGCGAAATAGCCATGAACTGTCAGATAGTTCTGTGCAAAAATATAAATGACGGCGATCAGCTTGAAAAATCATTGCGTGAACTTTCCGATCTTTACCCATATGTTCAGAGCATAGCTGTTGTTCCCGCCGGGCTTACCGCCCACCGTGACGGCCTTTATCCTCTTGAAAGCTTTGATTCGGATGACAGCGCAAAGGTTATTAATCTTATAAACGCCATTGGCGAAAAGAATCTTGAAGAAAAAGGCTGCCGTCTGTGCTATGCATCTGATGAATGGTACATAAATGCCAATTTGCCGATACCCGATGAGGATTATTACGAAGAATATCCCCAGATCGAAAACGGAGTGGGAATGATACGCTCCATGCAGACCGAAATCGATTTTGAAATCGAAGCGCTTGAGGCGGAAGGCTTTAGGCTTGATAAAGCTCGAAACGTTTCTGTTGTAACGGGCGAGGCGGCATTTGATTTTATAAAAAAATCTGTTGAAAAATTGTCTGAAAAATGGTATAATTTAAACTGTAATGTTTATAAGGCTAAAAATCACTTTTTTGGCGGCGGTGTAACGGTGGCAGGTCTGCTTACCGGCAGCGATCTTCTGCGTGAGCTTTCGGGAAAAGAACTTGGAGATGTGCTGTTTATACCGTCGGTAATGCTTCGTCATGAGGGCGATAAGTTCCTTGATGATATAACCCTTGATGAGCTTTCTCAAAAGCTTAACGTTAAAATCGTTCCCCTTAGCTCTGACGGAGCGGAATTTGCAGACAGCATTCTCGGCTGTTGAAAGGCAGGTAATTAAATGTCAAAACCAATTGTTGCCATTGTAGGCCGTCCTAACGTCGGCAAAAGCACTTTTTTTAATAAACTTTGCGGCAAACGCATATCAATAGTTGAAGATACTCCCGGTGTTACGCGTGACAGAATCTACTTTGAAACCGAATGGGCAGGCCGTTCACTTATGATGATAGATACCGGCGGTATTGAGCCCGAAAATACTGATATAATCATGTCACACATCAAGGCGCAGGCGCAGATAGCCATTGACAGCGCAGATGTAATTGTGTACATGTGCGATTTTAAGGCAGGCGTTACAGCTGATGACAGAGAGCTTGCTCTTATGCTAAGAAAAAGCAAAAAGCCCATAGTCCTTGCAGTAAACAAAATGGATAAAGTGGGAGCCACTCCTGCCGAGTTTTATGAATTCTATGAGCTTGGACTTGGCGATCCCATCGCTTTGTCATCTGTGCATGGCACCGGCAGCGGAGATGTGCTTGAAAAGGTTTGCGAATATCTTAAGGATACTCCCGTCGAAGAGGATGACGAGGATCATGTAAAGGTTGCCGTTATAGGTCGCCCCAATGCAGGCAAAAGCTCTCTTGTTAACCGCATACTCGGCGAAGATCGCATGATAGTATCCGATATTGCCGGCACAACTCGCGATGCCATAGATTCAAAAATCGAAAACCAATACGGTAAATTCGTATTTATTGATACAGCAGGTATCCGCAAAAGTGGAAAAATCGAAGATAACATTGAGCGTTATAGCGTTTTGCGTGCTCAGCTTGCTGTTGAACGTGCAGATGTTTGCGTTATTATGATAGACGCCACCGAAGGCGTTACAGCCCAAGATGAGCGTGTGGCAGGCATTGCGCATGAAAACGGCAAACCCTCCATAATTGTCATCAATAAATGGGATCTTGTGGAAAAGGATGGCAAAACCCTGGATAACATGCGCAAGGATGTTTATTCTGCACTTGCTTATATGTCCTATGCACCTGTACTGTTCATATCTGCAAAAACAGGTCAGCGTGTTGACAGAATATACGAGCTTGTTAATTATGTACACGATCAGTCGCAGATGCGTATTTCCACGGGTATGCTCAACGATGTGCTCAACGATGCAATAACGCGTGTTCAGCCTCCGTCGGATAAGGGTAAGCGCCTTAAGATCTACTATATGACTCAGACGGGTATAAAGGCGCCCACATTTGTTATCTTTGTTAACGATGCAGAGCTGTTCCATTTTTCGTATCAGAGATATATCGAAAACAAGCTCCGTGAGGTGTTTGGCTTTGAAGGCACACCCATAAAGCTTGTTATCCGTGAAAAAGACGATAAAACACAGTCATCCGACTGACCATAAAGGAGATCACCATGAACGAGTTTTTCAATGCGGCAGGCAACCTTTTGGTAAACGGTTTTGTTGCAACTTATTTTAACACCGAGATCCCCATGCTGATTATTTGTTATCTGATTACAGCGCTTATCGGATACGCACTGGGCAGCCTTAATTTTGCCGTTATAATTTCTCATGTCAAATACAAGGACGATATAAGAAAGTACGGAAGCGGAAACGCCGGAATGACCAACATCCTGCGTACATACGGCAAAGGCGATGCGGCGCTTACTTTTTTGGGAGATGCGCTTAAGACCGCAATTTCCATTTTACTTGGTATGCTTCTTGTGGGTGCCGCTCATGGCGGTAACTATATTGCGGGATTTTTTGCAATGCTTGGTCATATTTACCCTTGCTACTTCGGCTTCAAAGGCGGCAAGGGTGTTGTAACGGCAGCCACAACAATACTGTTGTTAGATGTAAGGATTTTCCTTATACTTGTTACGTTGTTTGTAATTATCGTTGCAATATGGCGCTATATATCTTTGGGTTCTATTGTATGTGCAATGCTTTATCCCATGCTTGTTTATGCCTCAAATTCCGTGGTATATTCAAAAACAGGTATATCCAATCCCATGTCGGTAATTTTTGCTCTTATTATCGCTTTGCTTGTAATTGTTCTTCACCGCCAAAACATTGAAAGACTTGTGAAGGGTAAAGAATCAAAGATAAGCCTTAAAGGCAAAAAGGAAAAATCTCAGAAATTCAGTGTAAAAAGCGAAGAATCAAAAGATACAAACAAATAATTCTGTCTAACAAAGGTGAAAACAATGTCTGTGTCTGATAAGAACAAAAATAAAG
>JAZSGA010000157.1:0-1673 GCA_045532495.1 Eubacteriales bacterium
AGCTTGAAATTCCTTTTGTTCAGGAAGTATATGCCACACGCACCGCTGTTAAAACGCTTAATCCCGAAACCGATACGGTTATCGAACTCGGCGGTGAAGATGCAAAAATCCTCTTCCTAAAAGGTGCGCTGGAGGTCCGTATGAACGGCAGCTGCGCCGGCGGAACAGGAGCGTATATAGATCAGATGGCGGCATTGCTTGCCATAGAGCCAGACGACATGAACGAAATTGCCAAAAACTCCGATAAGATTTACACCATCGCTTCTCGCTGCGGAGTTTTTGCAAAAACGGATGTACAGCCGCTTATAAACCAGGGCTCTGCAAAGGAAAACATTGCTGCAAGCATTTTCCACGCCGTGGTAAATCAGACCGTGGCAGGTCTTGCCCAAGGGCGTGAGCTTGACGGCAACATTCTTTATCTGGGCGGTCCCCTCACCTTCTTTTCCGAGCTGCGCAGAGCTTTTGACCACCATTTGAAAACCACGGGCACATGCCCCGACAATTCTTTATTTTATGTAGCACTTGGTGCCGCTTTTTCCGATGATGTTTGTGAAATTTCACCCAACACCTTTGCGGATAAAATAGCAGGTTATTCTTCTTCTGAGGGCTACACACAATGCAAACCGCTTTTCAAAAACAAAGAAGAATTTGAAACCTTCAACAATCGCCACATTCACGATTCCGATTCAATAAAAGATATATCTGCTCCTAACGGAAAAATGTATCTCGGAATCGATGCAGGCTCGACCACAGTAAAAGCACTTCTTTGCGATTCGGAAGGAAACATTTTCCGCAAATTCTACTGTCGCAACAGCGGTAATCCCGTTCCCCTGATAAAGGATTACCTTGAAGAACTGTACCGTGATTATCCCGATATAGAAATTGGCGCATGCGCCGTTACGGGATACGGTGAAGACATAATAAAAAATGCATTTCACGCTGATTTTGGCATTGTTGAAACAGTTGCACATTACACAGCTGCAAAAAAATTCTGCAAAGATGTGGATTTTATTGTGGACATCGGCGGCCAGGATATAAAATGCTTCAAAATTCGTTCAGGTGTAATTGACAGTTTGTTCCTTAACGAAGCCTGCTCTTCGGGTTGCGGTTCTTTTCTTCAGACTTTTGCCGGAATTTTGGGTTATAACGACGAAGATTTCGCAAATCTTGCTCTATTCGCCAACGCTCCTGTTGATCTTGGTTCACGTTGCACCGTATTTATGAACAGCTCGGTAAAGCAGGCACAAAAAGACGGAGCTAGCATCGAAAACATATCAGCCGGTCTTGCCATTAGCGTTGTAAAGAATGCACTGTATAAAGTTATCAGATGTGCAAATACGGATTTTATCGGAAACAACATTGTTGTTCAGGGCGGAACATTTCTTAACAATGCCGTTTTGCGTGCATTTGAGCAGGAGATCGGCAAAAACGTAATACGCCCGTCCGTTGCGGGACTAATGGGCGCATACGGTGCTGCGCTTTATGCCATGGAGCACAGCGAAGTTGACGATTACAGCGATATATTAAACGCTGATCAGCTCAAGGCTTTTACCCACACAGCCAAGGCCGTTACTTGCAACGGATGCAGTAACCATTGCAAGCTCACCGTCAATACTTTTTCCGACGGAGGCACATACATCGCCGGAAACCGATGCGACAAACCCGTAAAAAAC
>JAZSGA010000098.1:0-13495 GCA_045532495.1 Eubacteriales bacterium
CGAAAAACAGACTTTAAGCCAGCGTATGTCCGCATCAATCGGCAGAGGATTTGACCATTTCCGCAATGATCTTGACGATTTTCTTGTATCGCTTTCATACAGCCTGCCGGTTCTGCTGTTTGTATGGCTTCCGTTTATAATTGTGGCAATAATCGTAATAGCCATTGTAAAAGCAAAAATCAGAAAAAAACGTGCGGCAAACAAAGCAACACCCATTGCTTCTGTTGAACCCGAAACTGCCGACAAACCCGAAACAAAATAAATTATCATAAATAAAAAAGGTGCCGACGGCACCTTTTTTATTTACGCAAACGGACATTTTCCCAAAAAGATGTCCCATGCAGTCTATTTACTTTTGAAGATAAATTAAGTATAATTAAAATAACATTCTATGCCACAAAAGGGATGAAAAAATGATAAACAAGAAATACGGTGTGCTCAGCAATCACGATGAGGATTTTTACAGACGTTTTGGCAATTACTGCAAAAATATAGCCCTTACAAAAGAAAACGCAAAACAGCATTTGTATGATTTTTTCGAAAAAAATCTTTCTCCCCATATCTCGGATTATGTTATAAACATATCCGGTCTTTCATCCGCCGTTCCCTCGGACGTAATGTCGTTTATGGCAGATATATATGACCGCACGGTTGAAAACGGAATACCCGTTGACTGGAAAAATGAGCCCAATCAAAAGTTTTCACATATGTTGTATTACGATTTCGGTATTGAGCTTTTTTCCGAATTGTTTGATTATCTTAAAAACCGCAACTTCCGCTACTGGTTATCTTTCCGCATGAACGATTGCCACAACAGTGATGCCGAAACCTCATGCCTTCGTTCCGATTTTTTCTACACCGCAAAAAATAACGGTTGGATGGTGGGCGAAAAATACGGTTACTGGAAGACCTGCCTTGATTTTTCGGTAAAGCAAGTGCGCGAGTATACTCTTTCCTACATAAAAGAACAGCTTATGCGATACGATTGCTACGGTGTGGAATGGGATTTTATGCGCGAACCCGTATGCTTTGATTACCTTGAGCGCGCCGATTGCTGTGATATCATGAACGGCTTTTTCCGCGAGCTTAAAGCAACGGTAAACCTGGCAGAAGAAAAGTGGAAACATCCTATAAAAATAAATGTCCGTGTCGGCAGGGACATCGGACAAAATAAAATATTCGGCCTGGATGTGCACACATGGATAAAGGAAAAACTTGTAGATTCCATAACCGTAACTCCCCGCTTTAACATTACCGATTGCGACATGCCCATTGCGGCTTGGAAAAAGCTGGTTGACGGCACGGATGTGGAATTATACGCCGGCATAGAAATACTAAGCTATGATATAAAAATGAACGACAGCAAAGTTGTTGCGGCATATGCAAAAAAATATCTTTATCAGGGGGCGAATAAGATATATCTTTTCAATTATTTTTACGGTCATAATATAAACAACCAGCATCACGATGTTGCCGAATGTACCTTTGCGGGAGCATCTGCCGAAAACACCGAAAAAATAGATAACCGTTTTATTGTTACTCATCAGGATTTCGGCCCTTTGGGATGCAAGCTTTATACCCCTTTGCCGTTTGAGGCAACAGACGGATGTGAATTTGAAATTTCCACCGCACCTTACTCAGATAATCAGAATATCCGCGTGTTTATAGCTGCGGATAACGATATCAATATAAGTGTAAACGGAACCCCTGCACAGCCGTTGAACGATACATTCGATGCCTTTGTAAAAGTGCCCGAAAAAGAAGGATTTCATTCGTACAAACTTTTTGAAAACACAAAAATGTACGGCTTCGAGGTAAACTGCAACGCATCGGGCAATGCGCAGATTTTGAAATTCCATTGCGATAAAAAAGCCAACATTTCTTATATTGAGCTTTATTTCTGCAAAAGCTGAACTGTTATTTATACATCTGCCTCAATTCCACGGGGGTAATGCCCACAAGTTTTTTAAAGGCTTTATTGAATGATGTAAGACTGGTGAATCCGCACTCGAGCGCTATGCTCATTACGGTTTTATCAGTCTTTTTTATGAACTCCGCCGCTTTTTCTATTCTGGTTGTGATAAGATAATTATACGGTGACATTCCCGTTATCTTTTTAAAGGTTGCGGAAAGGTATGAGCTGCTCATGGCAGCACTTTTGGCAATATCCTCAAGCTCTATGGCACTTCCGTAATTGTTTTTTATAAATTCTACGGCCTTCTGTATGTCAGAAAGTCTTTCCACCGGTGGCAGGGTGTTTTCCTCGCTAACTTCGATTTTATCGGCAATAAGCCTTACGGCATAAAGCACCTCGCTGCGCAAGTTGAAACGGTTTTGTGCATCGTCCTCATCATAAAGCTTTACAATGCGCATAAAACATTCGGAAATTTCCGTATCCATCTGGTGATTCTGTATGGGAATATCAGAGTTTATAAGTGCGTGGATCTTATGGTACGGAATATAATCCGAGCATATATTCCACAAAAAATACGGCGAAATATACATGTTTAGCGAAAGCAGGGTATCCGATGTTATGGTGGGAATACAATGCTGCTCGTTGGAGCGTATTATAAAAAGATCGCCCTTGTGTATGGTGTGATTTTTACCGTCCAAATTATATTCGCCATCACCGTAAAGTATAAAATTAAATTCCGTTTCGGTGTGGTGGTGATTTCTGAAGCCTCCGCTTTTGCGCTTCTGCGGGCTGTAAAACACAGAATATATAAATTGGTTTGAAGATTCGGTATAATAGTTACGTTTCATTGCCGCTCCCAACATAATAAGATTTATTTATAAAAAAATAAGATTTGATTAGATATGGCAGGTACTATATTCTATAATTACAGTATAGCAAATTAGCTGTTTACTGTCAATATTTCTTTTTCGAGGTTGAAAATGTTACTTACCGATTATTTGCGCAGTCAATACGATTTGACTTGGGATTACGCTCTCCAGTGCGGTGTTCGTCACGGCGTTATACGTCTGCCCGAGGACGAGGCTTTTGACGTTACCGACTTTTCCCACTGGCAGCAAGTACACAAAAGATTCACGGATTTCGGCATAACGCCCGTTATTATTGAGCCCATGCCCAACAGCCTGCACGATCATATAAAAGCAGGCGATGATATGCGAGATCAAAGCATTGAAAAGGCTTTGAAAATGTTCCCCATCATGGACAAGCTGGGCATACGCACGGTGTGCTTTAACTGGATGCCGTATATCGGATGGTTAAGGACCTCCGACAATATAACCGAGCGCGGAGGAGCAAAGGTTACGGGCTTTGACATAAACAATTTTACCCCCACCGACAAAGCCATCAACGCCGCAGAGCTTTGGAACAACTACGAATACTTTATAAAAGCAGTTATCTCCGATGCGGAAAAATATGGCATAAAGCTGGCTCTGCACCCGGATGATCCCCCGTTGGAAAAACTTGGCGGCGTTGAACGCATAATGATAAGCTACGAAAACATAAACAAAGCGGTAAACATTGTAAAAAGCGACAGTCTTGGCGTTACCATGTGTCAGGCAACCTACCTTATGATGGGCGAAAATCTTTACGATGTAATACCCAAGCTTGCAGACAAAATATTCTTTGTCCATTTCCGCAATGCCGTTGGAAACAAGTTCAAGTTCCACGAATCTTTCCATGACAACGGATTGATTGACATGGCAGATATAATGCGTCTTTACAAACGTTGCGGTGTGGATGTGCCCATCCGTGTGGACCATGTTCCGCTTATGGCAGGCGAACAGCAACAAACAGCAGGCTATACTGCCCTTGGCAGACTTTTTGCCATTGGATATTTAAAGGGAATTCTTGATTCCGTTTGCAAAGGAGAATAAAAATGTTTGATCTTAAAGGTAAAAAAGCTCTGGTTACCGGCTCTACACAGGGCATAGGCTTTGCCATTGCAAAATGTCTTTCGGATTTTGGTGCAACGGTATATGTAAACGGTGCATCATCCGCCGAAAAAACTCAAGCCGCTTCAAAAAACATTCCCGGTTCTGTTCCGGCGTTCTGCGATCTCTCATCGCCCGACTGTGCGGAAACACTTTACGGTATTACAGGAGATGTGGACATACTTGTGCTCAACGCATCGGTTCAGTACCGCAAGGCGTGGGATGAAATAACCGACGAGGAGTTTGATATGCAGATTGCTGTCAATCTCAAAGCATCTTTAAAGCTTATACAAAAATATGCACCGTATATGAAACAAAAAGGCTGCGGCAGAATAGTTACCATAGGCAGTGTTCAGCAGACAAAGCCTCACAAGGACATGCTGATATATGCCGCATCAAAGGCGGCGCAACACAACATGGTAACCAGCCTTGCAAAACAGCTTGCACCCTTTGGTATAACCGTAAACAATGTGGCGCCCGGTGTTATAGATACCCCCCGCAATGCCGGTGCGCTCAGTGATGAAGCTTACCGACGCAAGGTGCTTGACGGCATACCGGCAGGCTACGCAGGCACAGCGGAAGACTGTGCCGCCCAGGTGCTTTTGCTTTGCTCTGATGAAGGCAGATACATAACAGGAGAAAATATATATATTGACGGAGGAATGAAATTATGAAATTCAACTGCAAGGAAGATATTATAGCACTTACACCCCAATGGAAAGGCGAAAGATTCCCCGACGGAAGACCGAAGGTTGCCGACAAATATCTTGAAGCACTTAAAAGCCTTACTCTTGAGGAAGTGTGGAAGCCCATATTTGTAAAGGGCTACGAAAGCCAGTTTGAGGGCAGACTCCACACCCTTCACAATGACGACCGCAAGCTTGTGGGCCGTGCCGTTACCGCAACTTTTGCACCCACACGCCCCGACCTGCACGAAACCATGTTTGAAATAGGCATGAAGGAAGGCCGCAAGGGCAACTACAACCAGTGGGTTATCGATACACTTGTGGAAGGCGATGTTGTTGTTGCCGACATGTACGATAAAATATACAAGGGCACCTTCCTCGGCGGAAACCTTACCACCGCCATAAAAACAAAAACCAAAAACGGCGGTGCTGTTATATGGGGCGGTGTGCGTGATGTGGAACAAATGAAAAAGATCGATGTTCAGGTATACTACCGCGGCATTGACCCCACACCCATCCGTGATTTTGTAATGACAGGTTTTAACACAGCCACCCGCATAGGCAATGCCATTGTTTTGCCCGGAGACATTGTTTTTGGCGCAGGCGGCGGTGTGCTGTTTATACCTTCTCATCTTGTGGCAGAGGTTGTTGACGGTGCATCCAAAACACAGGTTAAGGACATTTTCGGTTTCGAAATGATCACTCAGAACAAGTTCACCACAGCACAGATAGACAAAAACACCTGGACCGTTGAAATGCTTGATCTGCTTATGGACTTTATAAAGACCGATGACCGCGGTATTCCCTACCGTGATCTCGACTGGTCTCAGGAATATGACCTTGCCATAAACGGCGACCCCAACGATACGCAAACCGCACTTTAATATGTAAGTGTTGCTGCATAAAAAACAAAATCGGCTGATAATCAGCCGATTTTTTATATAAACATAAAACTATTTATCCAAGTTACAAGCCTTTGCAAATTCAAATCCGAAAATTGCCGCAGTGGATGCGGAAGGCAACGAAAACCGTGCATCTGAAAAATACGGGATGCTTACAATGGAATCGCAGTTTTCGACAAATCCGGGAGATATTCCTCTTTTTTCGCCACCTATGAACAGCACCAGAGGAAAGCTTGGTGAAAACGAGAAAATGTCGGTACATTCTGCGGTTTTTGCCGCACACACGGTGGAAATGCCGTGTTTTTTTATTGAATTTATAAAGTTTTTATGGTCATTTGCGCCGTCAAATTCCGGCATAACGGAAATATCGCACATTTCCGTGGCACCTGCGGATGATCTGGCACATACCCCTGCGGATGACATCCAGTTGCGTGCAGGTATAATTATTCCGCAAGCTCCTGCAGCATAAAGATTGCGCACCGAATAACCGAAATTGAAAGGATCTTCTATGCCGTCAAGCACCACGGCATATCCTTTATTCTGCACAAGCTTTTCAAAAAGCTGCTCCACGGGCGTAAACCTTCTTGCACCGCAAACAGCGGCAATGCCGCCGTGCGATGTGCCTGCATCGGCATCGTTACGTGCAAGGAAAGAATCTATAACATCCCTTTCGCACAGCTCAACGGGAATATTCTCCTCACGCAGCAGTTTAAGAAAAGAAAGGACACGTCTGTCACGCTTTTTTACTTTTGCCGCATCCACATAGCAAATATCAATGCGGCGGCTTTTATACTTAACCGCCGCCTCAACCGATATTATACCTTCAAGAACACAGCTATCGCTTGCAAAACCGTTTATGCTCATTGTTCCACCTGCACATCGGGGGTTTCCTGCACGGTGGCATCGGCGGTTTCTTCAACCACTTTAACTGCGCCGTTTTCGAAATAGCCGTCATAACTGCGCTCGGCAGGTGCGAGCCATTTATAAATGCCCTTGCCGTTTTTCATATTGGCATGGAAACTGCCCACATAGCTTTCGCCGTTTGCCCAGATATATGTGCCTATTCCCTGACGCATATCATCAACAAAATCACCGATGTACTTATCGCCATTGGAATATTTATATGTACCTTTTCCGTTTTTACGGTCATTTACATATTCGCCGATATATTCCGATCCGTCAGCTCCGCGGTATTTTCCGCTGCCGTTTTTGCGGTTATCAAGGAATCCGCCTTCGTAAACACTGCCGTCGCTCCAGGTAAATTTTCCCTGACCGGATTTTTTACCCTCTGCAAATTCACCGTCATATACACTGCCGTCGGAGGCACGGTAAATGCCCTTGCCCGACATTTTATCGTCGGAAAATTCGCCTTCATAAACATCGCCGGTGGCAGCATATGTCATTTTTCCGTTACCGTGGCGGTAAAATCCCGAAAAATCACCGTCATAAACATCACCGTTGCTGTAAACAATGGTGCCAGCTGTGCGGTCTATGGTGGCTTTTGTGCCGTCCGCCATCATTATTGTACCGGAAACCACAATGCCGTTTTCGGTTTTTCCTATAAACTTTGAGCCGTTATCTGCCTTTATATAGCGCAGACCGAGCATATTAAGCACAATGCCTGCGGCGCCGATAACAACCAGCGCAGATATTAAAACTACAATTGCAATATTTATGGTTCTTCTTGTCTGTTGCATAAAAAATCCGCCTTTTGCAATTAATTATTGTGGAAGTGTGTAATCTATTGTGTTGCCTTGGGATCCATCATCGGGCTCTATCTCATCCGCATCCGAAGATGTATCCTCGGTGCTGTCAGGGAGCTGAACCTCTTGTTCATAGCCGGTGTCGGGATCATCAGGCACACTGTCTGTGGGATTTATAAGATTGTGATAGTTGCGTATGATCCAGGGAAGCAGCGACACAACAACTATTGCCGCAACAAAAAATGCCGCAACGGTCAGCATAAGCGTAGTTGCCGTTGTACCCTTTCCGTCGTAACGCACTTCAGCCGTTATTCTGCGGTCTTCGGGAACATAATAGCGCTGATCATGCACCTGCTGTGCTTTTACAAAAAGTTCGTCGCTGTGCTTTTTTACGGGATCTTTTTCCTCATATACCGCAACTACGGTTTTGCGCAACACCGAGCCTTTTTTGAGTGCAAAGCGCGCAAAGTGCTTTTTTATTCCGCTGCCGTAGCCTATTTCCGAAAGGGTTTTTGCGTTTTGCTCGTCATTTGCACCTGCGGCAATTACCGAGCGAAGAAGATCGCCCAAAAGTCTGCGGTGATAATAGGCATAAAACGCCCCAAAACACACGCCTGCAAAAACCACCCACACGGCGGCCGACAAAGCGGTATAATCCACCATTTGTTAATTGCCTCCTGAAAAATTAAGGTTAATCCTCGAAAATATCTCCGCAAAGAGCTTTTATAAGCTTTTCGAGGTCGGAATTGTCATAGTATTCAAGCTCAAGTTTGCCGCCCTTTTCGCCTTTTTTGCCCATAATTATTCTGGCTTTTCTGCCGAGTGCGGAAGACATGTTTTCTTCAAGCTTGCCAATATATGCGGCGGCAGAGCGGTCTTCTTTGGGCTGTGCCTTTTTGGACTGAGGTGTATTGAGCTTTGTAAAAATAAGCTTTGCCATGCGTTCGGTTTCACGCACGGAAAGACCTTTTGAAACAACTGTTTCTGCAGCATTGTCTATTTCTGCTGCATTATTTATGGAAAGAAGTGCTCTGGCATGACCTGCGGACAGTTCGCCTTTTTCAAGCATATCAAGGGTTTTGGAAGGAAGCGAAAGCAAACGCAGGGAGTTGGTAAGTGCAGGGCGAGATATGCCTACGATCTGCGCAGTTTCCTCCTGGGTAAGCTCAAATTCTTCCAAAAGACGTTTCAAGCCCCTTGCCTGTTCCACAGAGTTAAGATCCTCACGCTGCAGGTTTTCCACCAGCATTATGGCAGCCGCCTCGTGGTCGGTCATTTCCTTTACTATTACGGGTACTTCGGAAAGGCCTGCCATTTTTGCAGCTCTCCAGCGGCGTTCACCCGCCACTATGCGGTACTTGCTGCCGAGTATTCTTTTAACTGCGTCCTTTTCGTCATCCGCACCTTCGGGTTTGCGCACCACCAGAGGCTGAAGCACACCGTGGGTGGAAATTGAATCCGCCAAAGAAGAAAGGGCTTCGGGATCAAAAGACTTTCTGGGCTGATTTTTATCGGGTTCTATATCGGAAATTCTTAATGTTATTATACCGCCGGAATTTTCCTCGGCACCTGTTGCATCAAACTGCGCTTCACTGAAAAGAGCATCCAGCCCTTTACCTAAACCGCCTTTTCTTGCCATGGTAATTCTCCTTTGCACAATGGTTATTACATATTATATTATAAAATTATATCATGGATTTATGAACGTGCTGTTAAATACACACCTTAACATCATATGCACGGAAATATTTTTTATTTTTGCGAAATTTGGATATAATACCGACATAATCATCTTATCAACCGCAAAATCGCTGATTTTTGTGCGTTTTTTTAGAAAGGAACACTTTATAATGGACAAAAGGAACTATTCCGAAAAAGAAAAGGAAAACTTCAGAAAATATGCCGACAGCCATGCTCCCAAGCGAAACCTTGCCGCCGATTGCACCATGGCATTTATTGTGGGCGGAGCCATTTGCACCCTGGGGCAGTTTTTATTTGAGATATACAGCGGATTTTTAACCGAAGAAAACGCAAAAACCATGGTATCGGTAAGCCTTATTTTCATATCGTGCCTGCTTACGGGAATAGGCGTATACGATACCATTGCCAAAAAAGCAGGTGCAGGCACGCTGGTTCCCATAACCGGCTTTGCCAATGCGGTATGCTCGCCTGCCATAGATTCAAGGGCAGAAGGCTATATACTGGGTGTTGCGGCAAAAATGTTTGTAATTGCAGGGCCTGTAATTGTTTACGGCACGGCTGCAAGCGTTATATACGGCATTATATATTGGCTTATGAGCAGGTGATATTTGTCATATTTGCTTTATCCGTGTTTTTCGGTATTCTGAGGGTGTCATATCCGTAACATTGCGGAAAACACGGATAAATGTTGACATGTTATCAAACCCCGAACCATAGCACGCACTGCCTATGTTGTATCCCTGCTCCAGAAGCTGCTGGCTGTATGCAATGCGGCGCGCTTTTATATACTCCGAAATTGTTGTATTGAAATGCTTGCGGAACAGTCGCGAAATATATTCCCTGCTGTAAAAAAAGCGTGTGGCAATATCACCTGCGGAAGAAACCTCAAGATAGTTTTCGTCTATGTATTTTTTTATCGACACAAGATTTTCCGGCAGCGGTGCGTACTTTTTTCCCTGCCCCAGTTGCCCCTTGCCGATAATAAACAGTGTCTGAATTATAAGCCCCGCCGACAGTGCTCTATATGCACGGTCATCATTATGTTCCAGCGCTCTGTCAAGCTTACTCAAAAGTGCAAACAGCTCTTGCGTGGAATCCTTATCGGTAATAACAACAGAAATCCCCTTGCCTTGCTGTTTCAAAAACTGTGTAAGTATTCCGTTTTCCAGATCATCAAGTGCGTCAGCATACATATAAAAAACGTGGCGTTTATACAGCGTTTTATCGCAGTTTATCTTTGACATATGAAACGCCCCCGGAGGAATAATAAGAACATCGCCCCTTGACGGCACATAGGTATCGGATTCGCATATATAACTTATATCGCCCTCTTCAAAAACCACCAATTCGTAGTAATCGTGATAATGAAGCCGCGACGGAAAAGTATTGCTGTTGTAGGAAGTTGCACGGTATGAGTAAAAAAGCGACTCCCCGATATAGTTTTCACGCCAGTTTACTATATCGGCATCACACGGATGCTTTTCCTGCTGATAATGAGTTGACAGCTTCATAAAACCTCCTGAATGTATATCACAAAATAACAATTTTATATCACAAAGTCAAAAGAAATTTCATTTTGAGAACGATATAATTATTATATACCACAATTTTACAATATGCAACAGGAGATTTTATATATGAAAATATTCGACACCTCCCGTACTCGCTACATAAGTCACCGGGGGTTTCGACCGCTTGCCCCCGACAATTCCCTGCCGGGATTTGAATATGCAGGAATTCTTAAGCAATGGGCAATAGAAACCGACGTACATATTACCGCAGATGGGGTTGCTGTTTGCATCCACAACAGTACCGTAGACGAAACATTTGACGGCACGGGCAATGTAAGGGACATGACATGGAAAGAACTTTCAGCCTTACGCATGAACTGCGGAAACCGCCTTGAATGTTTCACCGATGAGCAAAAAAGAATACCTCTGTTTTGCGAATATCTTGCCATTTGTAAAAAGTACGGCTGTATTCCCTTTATCGAAACAAAAACAAACGATGCGGAAATTGTGATAAACGAAATTCACAAGGCAGGTCTGGGCGATGATGAGGTGGTTATCAGCTCCACCGATATCCTGCATCTTGAAGCAGTGCGACAACACACCAAAAGCATATTTATACATTGGATATTTGCCGCCGAAAGTGAGATTGAAAGATTTGCAAAGCTTGGCAACGCCGGAATATCATGGAATATTCCCGATTGCTTTTCCTGCCCTGAGGAAAAAATAAACCTTGCACACGGCATGGGATTAAAAGTATGCCTGCGTGCAGGCGACAGCGTGGAACAGGTAAAACACATGCAAAACCTTGGGCTTGATTACATCCCCACCAACTGCATGCATGACATATAAGGAGAAAATTATGCTAAAAACAGTACTTCACAACACAGATATATGCGTAATAGGAGGCGGAATCGGCGGCATGTTCACCGCTATTTCTGCCGCAAGGCACGGGGCAAAAGTGGTACTTATGCAAGATCGTCCCGTACTTGGCGGAAATGCCAGCAGCGAAATACGCATGTGGATATCGGGTGCGGGAACGCGCGTCCGTGACCTGCAGGAAACGGGAATTATGGAAGAACTGCTGCTGGAAAACATGTACCGCAACCCTGAACGCAATTTCACAACATGGGATGCGCTGTTATACGAAAAAGTGCGCTTTGAACCAAATATAGAGCTTCTGCTAAACTGCGCCTGCTGTGATGCCTCCACGGAAAAAAGTCACATTGAATGGATAAAGGGATTTCAGCTTACCACATACACCTGGCACGAAGTAAGAGCAAAAATTTATGTTGACTGTTCGGGTGACAGTATTCTTGCTCCACTTACGGGTGCGGAATATGCTGTGGGCCGCGAGGCAAAATCGGCATATGGCGAAGAATTTGGTCTGGAAATCGCCGATAATCACACCATGGGCATGAGCATAATGATGCAATGCCGCGAGACTGACCATCCCATTTCATACACTCCTCCCTCATGGGCATACGATTTTCCCGATGACGAGGCAATGAACAACAAACCGCACAACCTGTACGCCATAAATACAAACTTTTACTGGATAGAGCTTGGCGGAATGAAAAACAGCATTGACGATACCGAAGAAGTAAAAGATGAGCTTTTGAAAATTGCTTTTGGTGTATGGGATCATATTAAAAACCACGGCGATCACGGTGCACAAAACTGGAATCTGGAATGGGTAGGCTTTTTGCCCGGCAAGCGTGAAAGCCGCAGATATATGGGCGATTATGTGCTTACTCAGCACGATGTTGAAAACTGCACCCCCTTTAAGGATGTGGTGGCATACGGAGGCTGGCAGATAGATAACCACCTCCCCGGAGGATTCCACATGGATGCCAAAGGCGGTGCCCATCTGCAAAAACGCAGATTGAGCGAGCCTTACCCCATCCCGTTGCGTTGTCTGTATTCCGCAAACATAAACAACCTTATGTTTGCAGGCAGAAACATAAGCGCCAGCCATGTTGCTTTCAGCTCCACAAGGGTAATGGGCACCATAGGAGTAATCGGTCAGGCGGCAGGTACGGCGGCGGCAATTGCCGTACAAAACGGCATGCTTCCCAAGGAAGCAGCAAAACTTAAAATTACCGAGATACAGGATACCCTTATGGAAGATGACTGCTTTTTGCCCGGACTCCGTCGCAAAATATCCGCTCTGGCGCAGTCTGCAAAGCTAAGCTGTGATTACGGCGACTGTTCTAATCTTATAAACGGTCTTGACCGCAGAATATGGGGCAATGACAACGGATATTTCGGAAAGACCAACAAAGCTGTCACCTACACCTTTGATAAGCTTACCCATGTTAACGGTGTTCGCCTTGTTATGGACAGTGATCTTGACAGGGAATACACCGACGGAAACCCCGACGGACTGCACACATCCTCAGTGCTGTTCTTCCCTGCAAGCCACAACAACACAAAATTCGGGTTCCCCCGTTGTCTGATAAAGCGTTACAAGATAGAGCTCTTAAACGAAAACGATGAATGGATAACGCTTATTGAAGTTGCCGACAACCATCAGCGGTTTGTAAAACACAATATAAACACCGCTGCAAAAGCTGTTCGCTTTGTGCCGCAAAGTACATATCACAGCGAAACAAAAACAGAGGATTACGGCAGCTCGACGGCGCATATCTTTAATTTTGAAATATATTGAAACACGGCAAAAAGGACGGGTGATAAAATCATCCGTCCTTTCGGTTTACCATATTAATCCCAGAATATGCTTTTTGCCGCCGATTTTTATATCTACCGTTTTCCTAACATGATCTGGAATGTCATTTTTATTTTCAACTATTACAGCTTCAAGGGTACTGTAATAACAATCCATTGAAAAGCTTTTACCGAATTCAATATTCACGGGGTCTATGTGATACTCATCTTCGCCCTTGTAGGTAAATATCATTCCGGCACAAAGACCGTCGTCGGTGCTGAAAATGCACATGGCTCCCATATAATTTCCGTCAACATTCACATTGACACAATCTTCAAAAACAAATTCGTCATAATGCTCAAGTATTGCAAGACCGACCTTTTCCACAAATGCAGTATATTCTACCCTGTAGTCTTTTTGCGCC
>JAZSGA010000059.1:0-4227 GCA_045532495.1 Eubacteriales bacterium
TGGTCAAAGCCGATTCTTTTTCCGTTATAAAGGACAGATATAAGTGTTGGTCTGAACTGTACTTTATATACTTTATTATCACATTCCAAATAAGCCACACCTTTATCGTCTATTGATGACATAGGGCCTGGATATCTGTAAAGAGCATTTGTGAAAGGATTGTAACAAGCAAAGTATTCTTCATCCACTTCAGAAAACAGCTGTATGTACCCATAATTATAATAAGTGCTTACACCCCATACAAGAGGGCTGTTGGCAGAAGTTTTGCCGAAATATGTATGGTAGTACTTTTCGGTGAGCTCTGTACTTTCAAAATTCATGTCAAGAATATCTTTTGCCGTATATCCGTCATAATACTTGTGATCAACAGCAACAGGCTCACCGTAGCTGTTTACGTCACCTCTGGTGTTGTATGTATCAACGGGGGTTTGCGCCCATTTGTTTTTGGATTGCTTTATCGTGGGAAGAATTGTTCCTGTGATGAAGGTATCGGTTTCTTCAATGACGGTAAAAAGTTCGTTGTTTATATCGCCTAACATGAGGATTTTGGGTGCGGGGAGCGTGTTTGCAACGGAGGGTACTGTGGTTGCTATAATGTAATCAACAACGGGTGTGTCGGGTACGGTGGGGGATTGTGGCTTCGCTGTTGTGGTGGCGCCCATTTCTTCCGCATCTTCGGGTAATACATATTCCCAATAATCGTCAATGGGATACGCAAAAGCACCTTCGCCACGGTACTGGAAAGGACTGTCATAATTAAAGGAGTTGCTGCTAAGAGTCGATTTTATCTGTGTGGGTATGTTTTCTTCGGTATTGGTCTGAATATAACTGTCAAATTCTTCATCATCAAACGAAAGGGTAGAGCCTTCCACAAATGCGGTATATCTGCCAAAACCGTGATGTCGGATAAATCCCCACATGTTAAAGTATGCTGCACCGTCAGAAGAATCGTGCTCTTCAACAAATTTTGCAACCTCTTTGCCATCTTTAAACAAGGTTACTTTGTATGTCGGATAACCGTTTACCGTGTTGAAGTAAAGATATGTGGCATCGGCTTTATCCTCGCCCCAGTGCACATCTTTGATTTCGTTCTGTGCAGACACAGCGGTAAATGTTGATAACATAATTGTAAATACAATTAAAATGCTTGCTAAATACTTGAATTGTTTCACTTTTCAATACTTCCTTTTTGTTTTTTAAATGTGCTTATGATTTAATATTATAGCAAATTCAAGTTGAAAAGTCAATATAGTGCCGTTGACTCAAGACATCATACTACGATAAATGACGAAAAATAACGAAAAACAATTTATTTAACATAAAACCGATATTTTTTACGGCAAGATTTTTATTGACAAGCCTTCCGAACTGTTGTATAATTAATTAAACGCATTGCGTGATTTACTATCAAGAAAGGAGTTTACTATGAAAAAGTATGTTTGCCCCTGCGGCTATGAATATGATCCGGAAGTAGGAGATCCCGATAACGGTGTTGCTGCCGGAACTGCGTGGGAAGATGTTCCTGAAGATTGGGTATGCCCCGTTTGCGGACTTTCCAAGGACGCATTCGAAGAAGCGTAAATAAAAACAACTGCCGTATAAAATGCGGCAGTTCTTGTTTTTTTGCTTAAAACGTGTTATAATAAAAGCATTAAATATACTCGGAGGTTTCCAATGGATCTTACCGGTGCAAAAAACAGAGTAAATGAGTTGCGACAGCTTATTGAATATCACAGAACAAAATATTATATGGATGACAACCCCGAAATTTCGGATTTTGAATTTGATGCTTTGATGCGTGAGCTTGAACAGCTTGAGTCAGAGCACCCCGAACTTGATTCTCCCGATTCTCCGTCAAAAAAAGTGGGTGGAGCGGCATCGGAAAAATTTGAAAAAGTGCGTCATGTTGTGCCCATGGGCAGTCTTACCGATGTTTTTTCAAAAGACGAGCTTCTTGCATTTTATGACAGAACACGCAAAGGGCTTTCGGATACTCCTCTATATGTGGTGGAATGTAAAATAGACGGTTTATCAGTGGAGCTTGAATACGAAAACGGTGTTTTTGTGCGCGGTGCAACACGTGGCGACGGCATTGTGGGCGAAAACATCACCGAAAATCTTTATGTTATTGATGATGTGCCCAAAAAACTTTCGGAGCCTGTTCCTTATCTTTGTGTAAGAGGCGAGGTATATATGCCCAAAACCGAGTTTTTGCGCATAAATGCTGAGCGAGAAGAAAAAGGAGAGAATTGCTTTGCCAATCCAAGAAATGCCGCCGCAGGTTCTTTGCGTCAGCTTGATTCAAAAATCACGGCGCAGCGCAAATTGAGCATTTTTGTGTTCAATGTTCAGGATTCACGAGGCATGAAGCAGCTTTCCTCTCACCGTGACAGCCTTGAATATCTCAAAACTCTGGGCTTTAAGGTTTCTCCTTTCTGCAACAGTTTTGTGGATTTTGAAGATATTTATAACGAGATACAGAGCTTCAATAACAACCGCAGCAAATTTGATTTCGATATTGACGGAGCTGTTGTTAAAATCGATGATTTTGAACAGCGTAAAGTGCTTGGCGAAATATCCAATGCTCCAAAATGGGCAGCTGCGTATAAATATCCTCCCGAAGAAAAACAGACGCGTCTAATTAAAATTGCCGTAAACGTCGGTAGAACGGGTGTTATAACACCTTATGCTGTGCTTGAACCTGTACATCTTGCAGGCACTGTTGTATCAAAAGCCACATTGCACAACGAGGATTTTATCCGTGACAGAGATATCCGTGAAAATGACATTGTTGTGGTGCGTAAAGCGGGGGATATTATACCCGAGATTCTCGGTTCTTGCCCTGAAAAGCGAGATGGATCGCAGGTTCCGTTTGTTATGCCGGATACCTGTCCCGATTGTGGTGAAAAAACCGTGCGCAAGCAAGGCGAAGCGGCATGCAGATGTGTAAACGAAAACTGTCCTGCACGCATTGTTCGCAGGCTTATACACTTCGTGTCAAGAGATGCAATGAACATTGAAGGCCTCGGTGAGGCTCAGATTGCATCACTTGTGGATAAAAACCTGATTTCCGATTTTCCCGATATATATTCTCTTACTAAAGAACAATTGCTTACTGTGGATAAGATAGCTGATAAATCTGCAGAAAATCTTCTTGAATCCATAACCAATTCAAAATCCGCAGGCCTGGCAAGGCTGATTTTTGCACTCGGAATACGTCATGTGGGCAAGCAGACCGCAGAAGCCCTTGCTATGCGTTATGAAACTGCAGAAAACCTAATGAATGCCACAAATGAAGATCTTTGCTGTGTTGACGATATAGGCTCTGTGGTTGCCGAAAGCGTAACGGGTTACTTCTCCTCGGAATACAACCGTTTGCTTGTTAAAAGGCTTCTGGAAGCCGGTGTGGATGGAGCTGTTCATATAAACCGACAAGGCAATGCGCTTTCGGACAAAACCCTTGTTATAACCGGCACTTTATCGGGCTATTCGCGTTCTGAAGCAGGAGAGCTTATAAGCTCCCACGGAGGCAAGGTTTCATCGTCTGTTTCAAAAAATACCGATTATCTTCTTGCAGGTGTGGATGGCGGAAGTAAACTGCAAAAAGCAGAAAAACTCGGAGTTCCCATAATTTCATTGGATGAGCTTCTTGCCATGATACAAGAATAACGAAAAAATCCCTCTATGTTCAAAGCATAGAGGGATGATTTTATTTAAAACGGAGCGATTACAAACGGAATAATAATACCGATTATCGCACCCACAAGTACTTCCAGCGGCTTATGACCGACGTATTCTCTTACATCGTCGGCGAGATATTTTGTGTTCTTTTCTTCGAAAATGTCATGAATTATTTTGTTCAGCACTTTGGCATTTTCGCCCGTTGCACGCCGTACACCCATGGCATCTATCATAACGACCATGGAAAGTATAAAAGCGACGGCAAATATTTCTGATTTTGTTCCGAGCACTCTGCCTATTGAAACTGTCAGCGCAATAACAGTGGCTGTGTGAGAGCTCGGCATTCCACCGTTTTCAAAAAGCTTTTTAAAATCAAGCTTTTTTACGGCAATAAGTGTAATAAAAAATTTGAATATCTGAGCGCTTAAAAACCCGAAAAGAGAACATACGAGGTGATAGTTCTGGAACATTTGTAATATAGATGTCATATTATAACCCCGTTAATTGTCTCGGTAAGCAATAAAATCTGCAAGTTCGCACAGAAAA
>JAZSGA010000054.1:0-6348 GCA_045532495.1 Eubacteriales bacterium
TTCGCAATCTTCCCCAGGAAAGATTGGATGCGGTTGTTTCATTAATTAACAACAGACCTCGAAAATGCTTGGGCTTTTTATCTCCTTTGGAGTTTATTAAAAAAAGTGTTGCACTTGGCTTGACAATCTGAGGAGCCTTTGAAAGGTTTGTATTTAAACCTTATACATCGCAATTAATGAAAAATATTGGCATCCAAATTATACAATCGATAAGGACAATGTATGGGTCGATGCCCTTCATCGACCCGAAAAAACGGCTGGATGTGGGCAGCTGTTCCCACAAAATTGCGGCACATTGACTACATCGTACAGCTTTTAAATAATTAAACTCACCTAAAACAAAATTACGGAGGATATATCCATGAAAAAGCTTACTCTTATAGGCGATTCCATAAGAATGATAGGTTACGGCTTAAAAGTGCCCGAAGTGCTTAAAGACGAATTCGAGGTTTTTCAGCCCGAAGAAAACTGCAGATTCGCAAAGTATACTCTGCGCGGAGTGCTTCACGAATGGGCAGGCAATATCGAAGGCAGCGACGTTATCCATTGGAACAACGGACTTTGGGATGTGTGTGATCTTGGGGACGGTGAATTCAGTTCGCTTGAAGAATATACCGCCAACATGGTACGCATAGCAAACAGATTAAAAAAGCTTGGAAAAAAAGTTATTTTTGCCACCACAACCCCTGTATCCAACGATAACCCCCACAATTCCAACAGCACAATAATAGAATACAATAAGCATATAGTGCCGATTCTTTCCGAAATGGGAATTATAATCAACGATCTCCATTCGGCGGTTTATGCGGATATTGATGCTTACATACGCAAGGACGACAAGATACACCTGACCGAAGCAGGCATTGATGTGTGCACCGCAAAAGTGGTTGAAGCTGTCCGCAATGCGGCAAAAGAATAACTCATACCAATTTGAGAGGATAAAAACATGAAATTTGTTGAAGAATGCTTAAAGACTCCCGTTTACGGCGAATATGATGTAATAGTTGTGGGAGCAGGTCCTGCCGGTTGCGGAGCGGCCATTGCCTGCGGACGATCAGGACTAAAAACACTGCTTGTTGAAAAATTTAATTGCCCCGGCGGAGCATGGACCACCGGTTTTATGAATCCTTTTTTCGATTCCGAAAACAAAGCAGGTATTGTTAAGGAGCTTGTGGATGATCTGAAACAAAAAAATCAGTGGGGCGGTTTTTGGAACATAAGCTTCAATTATGAGTATATGAAATTTATCCTTGAGCAAAAGCTTGCGGATGCGGGTGTTGAAGTTTTATATAACACAAACTTTTCGCGCAGCTTGACCGACGGAAACAGAGTTAACGGTATTGTGGCGGAAAACATAGGCGGACGCTTTGCGGCATACGGAAAATATGTTTTTGACTGCACGGGTGACGGATGTGTTGCTGCCGATGCCGGATGTGCCTTTGAGCTTGGCGAGGACGGCGACTACAAAGAATGTCAGGCAATGACGCTAATGTTCCTTGTGGGCAATATCCCCGAAAAGTACAAGGACGGGCTTATGATATACGAAAAGCTCAAGTATGCCTATGACTGTGCAGGCAAGGAGATCCCTTTCAAAATGCCGTATCTTATTCCGGCGCCGGGCACGCATTTCGGCGTTATACAGTTTACCCATATGTATGAATACAATCCGCTTTCGGCAAAGGAGCTTACCCAAGCCACCCACGAGGGCAGAAAACAGCTTATCGAAGCCTTTGAATACCTTACAAAGTATGACGAGGAATTCCGTGATCTTGAGCTTATAACCTCATCCTCCGTGCTTGGTGTGCGTGAATCGCGCCGTGTTGTGGGTGAATATACACTTACAAAGGAAGACATCCTTTCGGGCGCAAAATTTGATGATGCGGTTGCCAGCGTTTCCTTTGGTGCGGACCTTCATACAAAATCCAACAAAGGTCAGACCTGCTTTAAAGTCAACACCTATAACGTGCCGTTAAGGGCACTTATACCCAAAGGCTACAACGGCATAATAGTTGCCGGCAGATGCATTTCAGGCACGCGTGAGGCAATGGCTTCCTACCGCGTAACGGGTAACTGTTGCCAGATGGGCGAAAACGCAGGCTATGCCGTAGCCGAAGCGTTGAAGCAGAATACGGATATCCGTGATGTAAAAACAAAATTTAAACTGCTTGTATAAAAAATAAGAGCTGCAGCAAAAGCTGCAGCTCTTTGCGTTTTATGCCTTTCCGTTTGAACCAAAGAGAAGTATTTTCTTTTTAACTTCTTCGCGGATATAATCAACCTTGCGGTTGCGGATGGTAAGGTAATCCTCACCTGCGGCAAGTCCGTCGCTCATGGCACGGCAGCCTGCAAGACAAAGATCTGTAAAAATGTTTATTTTGGCAATACCTTTGTTTACTGCGGTTCTGAAATCGTCATCGGTAAGTCCCGATCCGCCGTGAAGCACCAGCGGCACCTCGGTGGATGAGCGGATATCACAAAGACGTTCAAAATCAAGCTTGGGTTTCTTTTTGTATGCGCCGTGGGCGGTGCCTATGGCGATGGCAAGAGCATCAACTCCCGTATCGGCAATGTATTTTTTTGCTTCCTCCACGGTGGTGTAAAGGTCGGTTTCGGCGTTGTCCTCGGTATCTGCCTGGCCAACGTGACCTATTTCGCCCTCAACGGTGGCACCAAACTGATGGGCAATTTTTACTATTTCACGGGTTTCGGCAATGTTTGTTGCATAATCCTTTGCGGAGCCGTCAAACATTATGGACGAAAAACCAAGCTGCAGCGCTTCCATACATCTTTCAAAGGTAAGACCGTGGTCATAGTGCACAACAACGGGCACACTTGCTCTTTTTGCCGCCGCAATTACGGACGGTGCAATAAGCTTAAGCTCGCCGTTGGGCAAAAGCACTTCGGCTGTACCTATGATGATGGGGGATCTCAGCTCCTCTGCGGCAGAAATTGCCGCCTCCAGCATATCGGTATCGGTGGTGTTGAAAAGTCCTACGGCATATTTACCGTTTTTTGCAGGGGTAAGTACGTGATCAAGATTTACAAGCATGGTTTCCTCTTTTCTCAGTCAATAACTGTTTTGCGCACCAAACGGCTGTCGGTGAAAATATCTGTGTGGTCGGTGCTTTTGGTAGAAAATTCCGAAATAACAGCACCCTCAGGACCTGCCTGGAACCAATGCCAGGTTTCGGGCATTATGGTATACTGCTGACCGGGTTCAAGTACTATTTCGTGGTAGACCGATGTTTCCATGGGGGGAAGGGTGGCTTTTATGTCTTCCTTTTTGCCTTCGCCTTCGACGTAAAGGTAAACTTTACCGCTGCGGCAACGGAAGGTTTCTTCCTTTGCCTGTTTGCCGTCGGTCATAACGTGCTTGTGTTCGGGGCAGGTCTGACCGGGAAACAAAACCATTTCCTTGGCGCAAACACGCTCGGTATTTACGTAAACGCAAAGCTGAAGACCGATAACTTCCACATTGTCAAGCCCAAAATCGCTTACTTCGATTTCTTCATCGGGGCGTACAACTATGCCTGCATTTTTCAGATATTCCCTTGCGCGGGCTTCCATTTTGTCATAAATTTCCTGTTTCATATAAGTGTTCTCCTTTTGTATATGGTGTTAAGTTCTTCAACTTGTTTTTTGGGTTTCATACCGCTGATGGAATCGGATGCGGAAAGATTGCATGCCGCAGCGGCGGATGCAAATTCAAGCATCTTGCGGCTTTCGTAGCCGTGGTAAATGCCGTAAAGACAAGCGGCGGCAAAGGCATCGCCTGCGCCTGTACTGCCCACTATGTAGTCCTTTGGCAACTGCAGAGAGGGAACAACGGTAAACGTGCCGTCGGCGTCCAGACAAAAGCCTGCTTCGCTGCAATGGATAATAACCTTTTCGCGCACACCGTAGCTTATGAATTTTTCCATGGTGTTTTTTATGTTTTCCGTATGCAAACTGCCGTCGGGGTGCCTTGGTGATACACCTTCGGCGCTGCAACTTTCTATTTCGTTCATGATGGCATAATCGCAGTATTTGAGTGCCGGAAGTATTTTGTCACGGAAGCTCACGCCCTCCTTGCTTACGGCATCGATAGAGGTTTTAATACCGCGCTTTGATATGGAATCCAGCAGCCTTGCCATTTTTGTGCCGTACTGTGCGTCGGGGGCATCAAGGGCGTCAAGCAGTAAAATATAGCCTATGTGGAATATCTTACATTCAAGGGAATCAACGTCTATATCCTCAATGGAAAAGCGGGTGTTTGCACCGCCCGAAAAGAAGAATGTGCGCTCTCCCGTATCCTTTTCGGTCATAACATTGCTGAATGCCGTGGGAAGCTCGCTGTCCGTGCGGATGTTGGATGTGTCTATTCCGTACTTTTTGAGCTGTGATAAAAGAAATCTGCCGTTTTCGTCGTTGCCGATTTTGCCGTATGCCGAAAGGAACATATCGGGATCGATTTTTGCAATGTCAATAATGGTGTTGGGCACACAGCCACCAACGGCAAGCTCGGTTTTTAATACGTTTGCAAGCATATTTTTTCCGGGGTATTTGTCTATAAGGTTGACAATATCCACCAGAATGTTACCTGCAATGGCAATGCCCTGGGTATCACCTTTGAGCATGTAGTCCACCGATACGCCAAAAACCTCCGAAAGGGCAGGCAATATGGTGATTTCGGGGTAGCCTCCGCCATTTTCCCATTTGCTTACGGTTTTATCGCTCACGTTGAGCTTTTGTGCAAGCTCCTTTTGGGTGAGACCTGATTTTTTGCGTAATTTTGCAATGGTGTTGCCGAGTTTTGTTGCGTTCATAAAGCAAAACCTCCTTGCTTGTTAATATAATTTTATACTTAAATTTGAAAATAGTCAACCTACAAATCCGATAATTTCGCCTGTTATTCTGTCGTATTATCTACACATGGTAGATAATTTGAATTAATCCATTTGAAATGTGTGAAAAACAAACAAAAACAAACCTAATAATTTGTTGCATTTGCATAAAATTTAAAATAGTACAAAATTACTCTTGACTTTATCATGATGCAGTGGTAAAATATGACCATCAAATGCGTTTGAGCAAGAAAAAACAGGTTTGGTTAATCCTGCAGAGAGTTGCCGGTTGGTGCAAGGCAATGGAATCCCGGACTTAAATACATCTTGCGAGCAATGCACCGAACAAACTTGTTTTTAGTAGGCTGCATCGGGTGTTCCCGTTACAGAACAGGAGTGTTGCTGGACACTCTCCAAGGCCGCAATTGCGAAAAAGCGGTAAACTGAGGTGGTACCACGGGTTATTCTCGTCCTCTGTATTCTATAAGGAATGCGGAGGGCGTGTTTTTTTGCCTTCAAAGGTCTTTACCTCCGCAGTTCAAAAATCAAGGAGGTAAAAAACACATGACAAAAGCTCAACTTTACACAATTATTGCTTTGGGCATCTACGCTCTGGTAATGGCTTTGATTGGCTGTGTCAGCTACGGCAAATCAAAAACACTTGACAACTTCCTTATCGGAGGCAGAAACATCGGCGCATGGGTAACGGCATTTGCTTACGGTACCACATATTTTTCCGCAGTTGTATTTGTTGGTTATGCAGGTCAGCACGGCTGGAATATCGGTATAGGCAGCATTTGGATCGGTATAGGCAATGCGGTGCTTGGATGTTTGCTTTCGTGGTTGCTGTTTGCAAACCGTACCAGAAAAATGACCAAAAAGCTTCAAGCAAAAACCATGTCCGAGTATTTTGAAAAGAGATATGCTTCAAAGGGCATGAAGCTTTTGGCTGCAGTTGTTATATTCGTTTTCCTCGTTCCTTATTCCGCAGCAGTTTACAAGGGACTGGGTTCACTGTTCAGCGTTGTGTTCCCCGGAGTTGAAACCTGGGTTTGGATGCTTCTTATTGCTTGCCTTACGGCGGTTTATCTTGTGGCAGGCGGATATGTGGCAACCGCATACACTGACCTTATTCAGGGAATTGTTATGATTGCAGGCGTTGTGTGCCTTATAGTTGCTGTTATCAGCCACGGCAATGTGGGAGGACTTTCCGGACTTATGAAAAATCTTGCGGCTGTAACCGATGCCGAAAACCCCGGAATCGGTGCTCAGCTTACAAACATCTTTGGCGGTTCTTCATTCAAATTCCTTTGCTTCAATATCATGCTTACAAGCTTTGGTACATGGGGACTTCCTCAGATGATCGGCAAGTTCTACGCCATCAAGGATACCGCAGCTATCAAGCGCGGAACCATTATTTCCACAATTTTCTGCACAATTATAGGCTGCGGTGCATACCTTATAGGCAGCACATCAAGACTTATTCTTAACGGCCAGCTCCCCGAAGGCGGCGTTGACTCCGTTA
>JAZSGA010000083.1:0-2276 GCA_045532495.1 Eubacteriales bacterium
TCATTTTTTGCAGTACATTTTGCGGTATAAAACAGCACATCCAGCGATTCGTACTGTTCAATAAGTACCGGCTTTACACCCCACGAAAGCGCCAGCTTGCGGCAGGTTTTTTCGTTGGTGGTAAGAGCAAGAATATCTACAGGAGAACGGAATCTTGAAACCATGCGTGCCGTAACACCTGAAAGGGTACAAACAGCAATGGCCTTTGCCTGAACATCTATAGACATTCCACAGGTAGCATGGGAAATGGCATCCACGGTGTTTTTAATCTTAAATTCGGTTTTGCGGAAACGCTCATTGTAATCAATATTCTTTTCGGTGCTTTCGGCAATGCGTGCCATTGTTGTAACAGCAAGCACAGGGTATTTACCTGCCGCAGTTTCACCCGATAGCATTATGGCACTGGTGCCATCGTAAACCGCATTTGCCACGTCAGATGTTTCCGCACGGGTGGGACGGGGATTATTTATCATTGATTCCAGCATTTCTGTTGCCGTAATAACACGCTTGCCCAACATACGGCACTGTGTTATTATCTGTTTTTGTATGGCAGGCAATTCTTCAAAGGGTATTTCCACACCCATATCTCCTCTGCCTATCATTATACCGTCACATTCGCCGCATATTTCGACAATGTTATCAATACCCGACTGGTTTTCGATCTTGGCAATAAGTTCTATTCCACCTGCGCCGTTGGCAGCAAGGAATTCTTTTACATCCATAAGATCGCGGGCTGTGGAAACAAAGGAGCAGGCTATAAAATCCACGTCATTTTGGATACCGAATACAAGATCCTTTTTATCCTGCTCACTAAGATAATCCTGATGTAATACCTTGTTGGGAAAGCTCATGCTTTTACGGTCGGAAAGCACTCCGCCGCAAACAACACGGCAAACAACATCGGTTTTGGTTGTTTCTGTAACTTCAAATGACAAAAGACCGTTGTTAAGGAGTATCCTGTCACCGGGCTCAAGATCCTGTGCAAGCCCCTTATAACTTACCGAAACACGGTTCTCATCTCCATCGACATCTTCGGTTGTAAAGGTAAATATATCATTCTCGCACAATGTAACTTTGCCGTTTTTAAAGCTTTTGATGCGGTATTCGGGACCTTTGGTATCCAGCATTATAGCTATGGGCAGATCAAGCTGACTGCGCAGACGTTTGATCATATTGATTTTTTCAAGGTGATCTTCGTGGGTACCGTGGGAAAAGTTAAGACGTGCCACATTCATGCCGCCGCGCATCATTTCTATAAGAGTTTTTTCATCAGAGCATGCGGGACCGATGGTGCAGATGATTTTCGTCTTTCTCATATATATCATATCCTTTCTAAAATTTCAAATTAAAAATTCTCCCCCATTATAAATAATAATAACAAAAATCAGCAAAAAAATCAAGGGGTATTTTGTTTACATGATATTCACAAACGGCTTTGCTGTGTGTGCTAAAATAAAAACAATAAGTATTGTTTAAGGAGGTGCACAATGGCTGCCATAACACCGCAAAGCCCCATCACCGTTCTTTACGGCGTAAGTGAATCCAGGGCAAAGCTGCTGGAAAAGCTGGATATTTTTACTGTTGATGACCTTGTGCGCCACTATCCGCGCGGTTACGAAAACCGAGGTCAGCAAAAAAAAGCATGCGAGCTTACCCCGGGCGAGGTTTGCTCGTGCATACTTGAAATATCGTCGCCTTTAAAAAGCACACGTATTTCATCCAAAAAAGGCCGTGCCATGACCGTTCAAAAGGTAACTGCGCATGACGAAACCGGCAGTGTGGCGTTGACATTTTTTAATCAGGATTTTTTAAAAACCACCCTTGTAACCGGGCGGAAGTTCAGATTTTACGGTATGGTAAACGGTAGCTTTCTCAACCCTCAGATGACATCCCCTGCCTATGAGCCTTGCTACGCAGGTGCTCAGCTTGATAATCTGGTGCCCATTTATCCGCTTACCGCAGGTATTACCTGCAAAATGCTTTCAAAGCTTATAAAGCAGGCTTTGGATATATACAAAAACACCGAAAGCCTTCCTTCGGACATTATCGAAAGCTACAATCTGTACGGTTTATACGATGCCCTTTCCAACATACATTTTCCCGATTCCGCCGACAACATGCAGGCATCACGCCGTAGACTTGCCTTTGAGGAGCTTTTAAACTTCCAGTTAAGGCTGCGTGCATTAAAAAACCGCAGCCGCATGGGACGTGCATATAAATTTTCAAAACCCGATATGCAAAAGTTTTACGATTCCCTGGATTATAAGCTTACCGGC
>JAZSGA010000135.1:0-11878 GCA_045532495.1 Eubacteriales bacterium
CACACGCCATACGAAATAAGCTGTCTTAAAAAGTATGTAACAGAACCAAAAAAACCCGTCTGTTCGGGGAAACCGATGCAAAATGCAGTAAATACTCCTGCAAATCCCAAAAGATACGGCAACAGGTTGAAAAGCATGGAATTTTCATCAAGTACGCAAGTATCGTTTTTTGGCTCCTTTGGTGCCTTTTTTGTTTCCTTTGACTTAGCGCTTGCAGTTTCTGCACGGTCCGCCTTCTGAGCCTGCGCCTTGCCCGTTGCCTGCGTGCTTTTTGCAGAGCTCTTTTTGGTTCCCTTGGGCATTAGGCTTTGGGATGCCGGAGCTTTATTTTTTGTAGTATTTTTTGTATTACTGTTGTTTTTGTTATCTGCCAAAACTATCCACCTTACATATTATTAGTTATTCTATATATTATATCATAATATCTGTTTTTTAGCAAGCCAAAAAAGTAAATATTTGATCACGCCGTATGCTATGTTAATTTATTTTTTCAATGCTTAAGACTGTAAGCACATCTCCGCCCACGGAAAACCTTATCTCCACATCGGCAAACTCAAAACCGTATACTCTTTCGGAATCTTCAATATAGGCAGGTCTTGGATCCTGCGCCAAAAGCTCCATAAGGCTTTTTCTTTTTGCCTCATCCACTTTTTGCAAAAATTCTTCGGGGCACACCACCTCAAGGGATCTTCCAAACTGTTCATCGGCAAAACCGCCTTTGGCATCGGGATGGCAGTCGGTAAAAGGAAGGTACGGTTTTATATCGTAAATGGGAGTACCGTCCATAAGATCTGCACCGCGAACAGCTATAACACTTCCCTCGGATGTTTTTTCCACGCCAATCATTTCCACAGACGATAGTCCTATGGGGTTGGGGCGAAACGGTGAGCGTGTGGCAAAAACTCCCATTCTTTTATTTCCACCCAGTCTCGGCGGACGTACGGTGGGCGACCAATCGGATCTTTCGCACTCCGAAAACTTCCAGATTATCCACAAATGACTGTACCCTTCTATTCCGCGAAGCGCCTCGTCCACACGGTATTCCTTTTCAAAGACAATGTAGGATACAGAGTCAACAAGGCTGCTCTGACGGGGAATACCGAATTTTGAGGGAAAATCCGAACGCATATGTGCAATTATTTTCATTTCAAAACTGTCTTTCATTATACACCTGCTAAAATTAGTATATATCTAAATTTTAGCCAAAAACCCAAAAATGTCAATATGTTTTTGGTTTTGCTTCATTCATGCACACATTCATTTTATATTAATAATTTGTTGTTGACTTTTTTTGTATTGGTGATATAATTAAATATACAGCGGTAAAACATTATCCGCACATTCAGGGTGTTGAACCCTGATATTTTTCATATACATTCATGAAAGGAGCTTTATATGGGATTGATACGGTGCGCGGCATATTACGCTTTGACGGGATTTGTGTTTTTCCTTTTCGGGCGTTTTGTTCCCAAAAAACATTTTAACCCCGACAGTTTTCCGTATAAGGCATTTGAATTTGAAAACGACGGTGAAATTTACGAAAAACTGGGAATCAAATCATGGCAATCAAAGCTGCCTGATATGAGCAAGATTTTCACTCATTTCATGCCGCCAAAAAGCATGGCATCCCATCCCGACAGCACAACGATTTCCATAATGCTTAAAGAAACCTGTGTTGCAGAGCTTATTCATGCCATTCTTATGCTGTTTGGTCTTGGCAGTTTCCGTTTTTTTAAAGCAAAAACAGCACTTGTTGTATATTTTATTTTCTTTTTTATAAATCTTCCGTTTATTCTTGTTCAGCGTTACAACCGCCCCAGGTTAAAGCGTTTGCTGGAGGCCTGCAAAAAGCGCGAACCGGATGAACTAAACCCCATTACCGCCTGATCGGAGTATATAAATGAAAATCCCAAAGCCATCTGTCAATTATCTTGAATTGCGTCCCGGCAATTTGCTGTCAGAAAAATTCAGACATTTGCTGCTTCTGCTGTATTGGCCGTTTTATTGTGTTGTGTTTATGTTTCTTGAACATACATACCCCAAATACATGTCATCGCTGGGCAAGGAATTCCATGTAATGCACTGTGCTCTGGATGATATTATACCGTTCAACGAGATTTTTCTTATCCCGTATATGTTTTGGTTTTTATACATAATTTTCGTGTTGCTTTACACTTTGCTGTACGATGTGGATGCATACAACGGAATGATGACCTTTGTTATAATAACCTACACCCTATCGCTTATAATTTATTTCACTTACCCCACCATTCAGCACCTGCGCCCAGTTGATTTTGAACGAGACAATTTTTTGACCGACTACATGAGGGCATTTTATAACTTTGACACCAACACAAACATTTGCCCATCGGTTCATGTTTTTGGTTCGTTTGCATCTACGTTTACCATAATGCATATCAAAAACGCAGGGTTAAAGCTTAAAATCGCGGCAAACATCATGAATATACTCATTTGCCTTTCTACCGTGTTTTTGAAACAACATTCAGCAATTGATGTTTTTGTTGCTTTGCCCATCTGCCTTATTGCATATTTTATAAGTTTCAGATTCGAAGGAAAAAAAGACAAAAAAGCAAAAGAATATGTTATATAAATCAAAAATCGGCTATGCCTGGCATAGCCTATTTTTTTGTTTTATTTTACTTCTACGGGTTGACCGTTTTTATCGCAAGATTCAATTTCCGCATGTACAAGCTTTATGGTTGCCATGCTTTCTTCGGGAGTGTTATACTCGACCGGTTTATTATTTCTTATGCAGTCTGCAAAGTAAAGGATCTCGGCTTCGTACGCGCCATCGCCGGTAAATGTTACAGGTTTGTACGAAGTGCCTTTGTAGTATGGATCTATCTTTCCATTGCGGTCAGTAGCATCTGCCACGGTAAGTCCGTTGCTGTCATAAACAAGGGTTGCTTTTTCGAAGTTTACACGGTAAAATGCACCGAATCCGCAAGCCTGGCACCAGTCATTCTGCGAATTCACCACCATGGCTTCGGGATAGATATAGTTTGTGGAAACCGCATCGTATCCGCTGCCTTCGTAATAGTTTATACCGGTAGAACAAACCTTTTGGGGCAAGCCGAAAAGGAAATTGACCATATCAACATCGTGAATGTGCTGATCGTATATCGCGCCGCCGCCAAGTTCCTTTTTGTGATACCAGTCATTGTATGACCAAAGCGGTGTGCTGCCGCCGCGGTAAAAATATGCAGCTATAACCTTTCCGTAACGGTTGGTTTCGATGCTTTCCTTAAGGTACTTATACTCTGCCCAGAAGCGCAGACATTGACCTATCATAAGTCTTTTGCCGTTCTTTTTTGCGGTATCAATCATTTTCTGACATTCTTCTTCATTGAGAGCCATGGGCTTTTCACAGAACACATTTATACCGTGTTCAAGGCACTTGCAGGATATTTCACAATGGAGATATGTGGGAACGATAACCGAAACCATATCAAGCTCCTTTTCGTTTGCCAGCATATCATCAACATCGGTATAGCAATGGAATTTTGAAAAATCAAACTGTCCGTCTGCCATACCCTCGAGGTTGAAATCCGCCTTATAGTTTTCAAACTTGGCTTTATCCACATCGCATATTGCAACAAGTTCAATGCCTCGGTTTTCTCTCATAAACTTCATGTAGTTGTTAAGGTGTCCTCTGCCCATGGAACCTATACCGATTATACCTGCTTTAATCATAATTATACCCCTTTCGGTTTAAATATTACTGAAAAATTGTTTTGTAAAATTCTGCGGATTTATCAGCTGCGGCACAGTCATCCTCGCTATCCGCAGGGAAAACTTCTGCTGTACAATAGCTTTTATATCCTGCGTTATTCAAAGCGCATACAACTTTTTCAAAGTTCACATCGCCCTTGCCAAGGTCGCAAAAACCCGAAATCGTTCTGTTGTCACGCACATAGTCTTTTATATGTATCTTGCATATGCGGTTGCCGAGAATATTTATCCACTGCTCAGGCCAGCCGTCATAAACAACATTTCCCACATCAAAATAAGCTTTTACATACGGAGAGCCGATTTTGTCAATAAAATCGCGGTATTCCAGCGGCGAAAGCATGAATTTGTTCCAAACGTTTTCAACACCTATACACACGCTGTATTTTTCGGCATCATAAGCAAGCTCGCTCATGGCATCAAATGCACGGGCGTATGCCACATCGTACGACACATCTTCGTTAACAAGAGCCGGAACAACAAGTATGGAGTCACATTCCAAAAGCTTTGCAATTTGCAATTGACGGCGGACAATGTTTTTTGCCTTTTCCCTTACAGTTTCATCGTTGGAAGCAAAAGAATAGGTCCAGTAAAGTCCCGATGCCACGCTGTAAAGCTGAATTCCGGCATCCTTTGCCTGTTGTTTTATGGCAAGTACCTTTTCGTCGGAGGTTTCCATGGTAAGTTCACCTTGCGGATCAAGTGTAACCTCCACTCCGTCGAATCCTGATTTTTTTGCATGTTCAAAAACTTCTTTGTAGGTTTTGTTTCGGTAAGCCCAAAAACTTATTCCTTTTTTCATAACAAAATTCCTTTCGGATATTGATTTTTGTCTACTTTTATGATACACTTTTTTCTGTAAATATCGAGCATTTATTTTATTATAAACTGACAATATTGTTCACTATTGAGAGGCAGAAGATGAAACAAGGTTATCTTAAGCACCGAATATCCGACACCATAAGGATCAACAGTATTGTAACGCTGTATTATAACGAATTTGCAGACGATTTTGTTTTTCACGGAGAACGGCATAATTTCTGGGAAGCTGTATACGTTGACAAGGGCACGGCAATTGTGATTGCAGGCAATGAAACATTAAAACTGCCGCAGGGCAGCCTTGTTTTTCACAAGCCAAACGAATTCCATGCCATAAAATCCGACAGCGAAAACCCGCCCAATGTGGTAGTAATATCCTTTACCACCACGTCCGCACCCATGAGCTATTTTAATGGGTTTCATTGCACCGTGCCAAAGGAATTGCGGTATCACATAAAAGAGATACTTGAAAATGCCAGAATCACTTTTGATTTTCCCATGAAGCACGGGTATCTTGAGCTGCTTGAAAATCCCGCCATAGGCGGCGAGCAAATGATAAAGATGCACCTTGAACAACTTCTAATAGAGCTAATGAGGCAAAACGCGGGAAGCTTTACCAAACCCAAAGATATTACCGACAACAAAATAGTATCCGAGTGCATTGACTTCATGGAGAATAATCTTTACAACAGCATAAATATAAATGACATATGCCGTGCCACAAATTACAGCCGCACATACATATGCACGCTGTTTAAAAACAAAACGGGGAAAACCGTGGTGGAATATTATAATGGTCTGCGTATTGATGAAGCAAAAATGCTAATCCGCAAAAACGTATACACCTGTGCGGAAATATCCGACATGTTGGGTTTTAACACTCCCACATATTTTTCCCACGTTTTTGCAAAGCACGCAAATATGACACCCACCGAATACAAAAATTCGGTAAAATGATAAAACGGAGATGTAAAACACCTTACATCTCCGTTTGATTTATTCCTTATAAAGATTTGTAGACAAATATCTGTCCCCCGTATCAGGCAGCAATACCACAATATTCTTTCCTGCATTTTCGGGACGCTCTGCCAGTTTAATTGCCGCATGAAGTGCCGCTCCCGATGATATACCCACAAGAACACCTTCAAGCTTTCCGGCAAAGCGTGCCGCCTCATATGCCTGCTCGGTGCTTACGCAAATTATCTCATCATAAACAGTTGTGTCAAGCACCTGAGGCACAAAGCCTGCTCCTATTCCCTGAAGTCCGTGGGCTCCTGCTTTTCCGCCCGAAAGTACGGGGGAATCCGAAGGCTCAACAGCTACTACAGTTATATTGGGATTCTTGGATTTCAAATATTTTCCGGTGCCTGTAATTGTGCCGCCCGTACCCACGCCTGCAACAAAAATATCCACTTTGCCATCGGTATCGGCATATATTTCGGGACCGGTGGTTTCAAAATGTGCCAGGGCATTGGACGGGTTTTCAAACTGTCCGGGTATAAAGCTTGATGGTATCTGTTGCGCCAGCTCCTGAGCTTTCTTTATAGCTCCCGTCATGCCAAGCTTGCCGTCAGTAAGCACAAGCTCCGCTCCGTACGCTTTCATCAACAAACGGCGTTCTTCCGACATGGTATCGGGCATAACTATAATGGTTCTGTAGCCGCGTGTTGCCGCAACGCAGGCAAGGCCTATACCCGTATTACCCGATGTGGGCTCGATTATTACGGAATCAGGCTTTAGTTTTCCGGAGCTTTCTGCATCATCTATCATTTTTTTAGCCACTCTGTCCTTTACCGAGCCTGCAGGATTAAGGTATTCGAGCTTTGCTATAACCTTTGCGGAAAGGCCAAAGTTGTTTTCAATTCGGGTAAGTCTCAGCAAAGGTGTTTTTCCTATAAGCTGATCGGCGGATGTATAAACGGACATATTTAACGCTTCCTTTCTGAAATCCGTTATTCGTTTATATAATATCACAGTTTATTTTTGGTGTCAATAAAAAAACACCGATGCAAGCAACCGCTTACATCGGCAAAAAATAGTTTTTTAGTTAAACCCCACCGGGCCGTGTTATCCGACAGAAGAAACCCTGCCTGAGCAAGGTGGTGTCCTATTCGCGGCTTTGTGCTACCAGCGTCCGTTTTACTCCGGTCTTTGCCGGCTCATGTCCGGGGAGCGGGAGGAACGGGAGGTCTGCATACCTGCGTGCGAAATTTTAGTTCGGACTCCAATTTAAAATTGTGGGTTTATATGACCGGATAATCACAAACGCAGCAGGAAAACTGTGCGCTAAAAAGAATGTAGATTATTCAGCGTCGGGGTCTTCAACAGCATCGTAATCAAACTCTGCCATGAATTCGTCTTCAAAAGCATCTGCAACTTCATCGAATTCGTCATCATCGTCGATGGTTACAAGGAATTCTTCACCGTTTTCGTCTTCCTCCACCTTGAGGATAACGTATTCTTCATCTTCACCCTCTTTTCCGTCAACAGGAACAAGAGCTACATATGTGTTACCGTTTATATCAAGGTTTCCGATAAGTTCAAACTGGCTTTCGTTGCCTTCTTCATCGGTAAGAGTGAATATGTTTTCGTTTTCTGCCATTGTGTATCTCCTTTGTAGTGCAGGAATTGCGGTATACAAGATATAATGCATCCGCTATAATATTATTCTATTATATTTTTGTAATTATGTCAAGGATTTTATTGAATTTTCTGGAAATTTCAATACTTTCCGTCGTTGCAATACGACAAATTATTCAAAAAACAGTGTAGAAATGAGGCTGTGTGCAATAACATCATGCATTTCGCGGATGGGATGGTTTATTTTATTTGCCAGAAGCAAGGTTATATCCGCACCGCAGGAATACAGATTTCTCCATTTGTGATACATGTCGCACACGGGCACGTTATATTGTTTTGCAACGGCAATACCGCTGTTGAAAAGCTTTTCCATAAAGCCTGTATTTTCAAGTTCCGCAGTGTGCACGGAATATTCCTTATGTATTTCAGGAGTTCCTTCGGCGGAATATGTGTTCATCATATGCTCGGTAAGGTAAACACAAGGGATATCAAGCTTGTTGAGCTTATCAAACATTGTTTCCAGCGCCTTTACATAGGCATCGGGATCACCGTGGTCATTTACGCCAAAAGATATTACAACAAGATCCGGATGATACGCCAGCACATCGCGGTCAAAACGCCTCAATGCCATGTTAGCAGTTTCGCCGCCAATGCCGGAGTTGATGATGTTAAATACCGTTTTCGGAAACAGCATTCCGATAAGCTTATGGAATTTCATGCTGTAGGATTCAAATCTGTCATGGTCACGGTAGGGATTTCCGCTGCCCTCAAAACAGCCGTGGGTAACGCTGTCGCCGAGGAAAACGATATTTACAGATCCTGCATCGCTGAGTTTTATTTTACCCGAAACACGGTCGTAAAATTTTTTGGAATTAAGCATTGTTATTCTCCTTTAAAAATAATTCAGAACGAATAGTCATAAAAGGTTGCAATTCTGTCTGTGGTTTTTACAAGAGTGCGGGCATCCTTGCGGATATATTCGCACTTTGTATTTTGCATAATCTCTTCGCACATGTCGGTGCGATAATATGTTATTTCAACCTGACAGCTTTTGTCAAAAGACATACAAGGACGTATACTCTTATAATTCTCAAGGGCAGGCCTTACCGCAGATGCAATTATCTCGTATGCGTTTTCAAAACAGATACAAGTATTTCTTTTTTCTGCTCTTTTAACCGGAGCTGTATATATCTCAGGTATATATTCCTTAGCCTGATCGCAGGCCGCCTGATCGCCAATACACAAAACAGTGGGCACTCCGTAATAAGCCATAACCGATGCATGCAATGAAAGCTCACTTTGTTCTATGCCATTGATTTTATAAGAAAATATGCTGCGTGAATTCATGGTATGATCAAGGAAACCGCCGGCAGTGCCTGCCCTTGCGTGGTTCCCGAGCTCTATCATGCAATCTATTTTCCCCGCAGCAAGCAGTGTATGAATTGTATCTTTATCCACTTGCTCGGCATTGCAAACAGTTCCGGGTACAAGGTTACCGCCCCCTGCGTGACCGTCAATGTAATAAACCTTATCGGCGCCTGCATCAAGGCAAAACTGTGCGGTTTTTGTAATACATTCGGCAAGGATTGCTCGGATACGGCTGTATTCTTCGCCTGTCCTGTCCATTTCCTCAATCGATGAAACAAAAGGCAATCCTTCCACATCAGTAAAAAGCAAAACGTTCATTACACTACCTCAGATAAATACTCTGGTAACGCATCCGATGTCATTGTATGCACATGCGCGGATAACGTAGTTGGGTATTACCGCATCGGTTCCGTCGGGGTTCTTTGCCAGCATTTCGTAATAGTAATTATAGTGACGGTGACCGGCAAATATGCCCTTTATAACATCGGGGGAATTTCTTATTATTGAGCAAAATTCTTCGGTTTCGGGAGGATCGTTACGTCCCACGCCGCCCACATGTGGAGTGCCGTAGAAATCCAACGCAGCCTTTACTGCAGGAGGATTGGCATCAAGGCAAGGAACCTCGGTGTGTTCGGGGTTTCCGCTGGCCATGGGCTCGTGCTGGAATATAAGCACGGTGTAGTTGTTTTTGCGTGCCTTTTCTATATCCGCCTTTAATTTTTCAACCTGTTCGGGAAGATAGCGGCCAAGATCGTTTGCAGCCACAATGCACAAAACGCTGTCATTAACCACTTGAGAATGATACACCAGATTGTGAGGCCATACTTCCTGAAGAAACGCTCTGCGCTCGCAAAGGGGCAGCGCATCGGGAATACCCGTTTCCATGTTCTTGGTGGTGTCATGACCGCCGATTGTCATCATTATACCGGGGTACTTATCTATGATTTTCTCCTTTACAACCTGCCTTGATCCGTGTGCCATTATATCAAGTATATCGCCTGCAAGGATAGTTTTATCATACATATCCGCAAAAGCAAGGCCATGCAATGCATGGGGAACAAGAGAAGCTCCCCTGCCCCAGTATCTTGTTTTATTGGTAAACATCATTTCGGCATCATTTACATCCACGTCATCCATAACATTAATGTGCATATCCGCAAGCACAGCTATAACCGAAGGCTTTTTGGAATCATCATTACGCGGGATATATACATCACGCACAATGGTGCCGTAATTTGATCTGAAAGAAATAAGACCTTTGCGTTTTTCTTCTTCGGTGGGGTTATCTGATCCCATTATGTATTCCGCAGGAGAGGAAAGCTTTGCCTGTTCGTCGGCAGAAAGAGTTCTGAGGCTTGCGATTTCGGGAATCTTTGGGTTTATACCGATAAAAGCAGGATTTACTTCTTCGGGAACACGGTCGGAAACAATGGCGGTAAGAGTGCCTTTTCCGTCATCCTCCCAGTCGTTCTTCCCTTCGGGGCACTTAAGAAGTGCAACACCAAAGCCGACGATCTCCTTGTTTCTGTCGGTCACATATGTGTTTTCCGCACACACATATGCCTGATATTCGCCGTCTTCGGGAATGGTAAGTGTGTAGCCGGTATTTGCATTGGAATAATAAACATGTGATCCGTCCTTTGAATACACATATGCGGTATAAGTGGTAAGACCGAAACCGTAGTTTAGGGTGTCACCGCTCCAGGTTAAAAACACACCATCTTTGTCTGTATTGCTTATGGCAAACACATCACCCTGGGGTGAAAGCATTTTTGGCGGAATGACTGTGGTTTTTTTTGCACTCATTGCAGTTTCTCCTTTTGATAAAAATTAAGAAAAAGAGGTACGGCGCACGCCGTACCGCTGAAAATACAGATTATACAAGACCGGCAATGATCTTTCTGAGCTCAAGGAGGTCTTCTGTGGTTACAGCTTCATCGTTGTTGATATCAGCTGCAACAAAAAGAATGTCGGTTTCGGATATAAGACCTGCCAGGTATTTTCTGAGCAAAAGCAAGTCATCAGTGGTGATTTCGGTATCGCTGTTAAGATCGCCTGCTGTGAACTCAACATCCCAGTCATCGATCACATCATTATCAACTGAAGCAAAAGCGCTGAAGTTGAAAACACTCAAGCAGCACAGCAAAGCTGCAACAAAAACGATTGAGATTCTTTTAAGAATATTCATAAACAGATACCTCTTTCATAAAATCATTGTGTATTATACAAATAACACATTGTATTGTAATATATGATAACATATATTGTGAGAATTGTCAATAGAATTATTGATTATTAACAATTTAAATCAAATTTTTATTCCGTCATAAGAAACAAAAAGTGCTTTTTGCGGCGACAAAGTGCGAATATTCATCATACAGCCCGTGCTCCATTGTGTAAAAAAGCATATTTTGGTGCTTTAATCGTTCTGCTTTGCGGATTCGTGATAAAATCCTACTATGTCACGCAATACATCCGTGTTGGAAAAATCACGGTTATATACGATATTTGTTTCACGAAGCATGCTGAGATTTTCTATGGGCAAAGCCTGAATCTTGCCTTTTTTGAACTCATCCATGCAAGCGCTTTTGGGCAAAATGGATATTCCCAGCTCCTTGCGGATAAGGTCCTTTATGGTCGCAATGTTATCTACCTCAAGGGTAACATTGAAGCTGTCTATTGATTCCCCCACCCCCATAAGGGCAGCCTCAAACAACATTCGTGTTGCGGATGTGGGCAACCGAAGTATCATCTGCTCGTTTTTCAAATCATTAAGCGTTACCATGGATTTTGACGAAAGCGGATGACTGTTGGACAAAACGCAAACAAGATAATCGGTATCAAGCAGCAAACAGTTGAATTCGGGGTTGTTTGGACGGTTTTCCACTATGGCAAGGTCAAGCTCGTAACTTTCAAGCATTGAATAAAGATTTTTTATGGTATCAGTAATAATTGTTATACTCATTTGTCTGTTACGGCTGCCGTATTTTGCCAGAGCTTCGGTTATCTGATTACTTTCGGCGGTGTGTGTGATTCCGATCCTAATACGCATCATGTGGTTTCCGCCATCCGAAATTTCCGATATCATTTTGCTGTACATGGCGTTCATCCTGCGTGCATAGCGCAATACAGTTTCGCCTTCTGCAGTGGGTTTGAACTCACCTTTGCCGCGCAAAAACAGCTTCACTCCCAGTTCGTCCTCAAGCTGGCTTATATGGTGGCTGACAGCCGGTTGGGTAAGCGAAAGTTTTTCGGCAGCTTTTGTAAAATTACGTTCTTCAGCCACAGTTAAAAGGGTTGTTAATTTTATGTCAAGCAACACATTCACCTCGATAAAAATTATTTATAAATACCCAAAAAA
>JAZSGA010000147.1:0-3411 GCA_045532495.1 Eubacteriales bacterium
GCATTTGACATCCATGTCGAAAACAGCGGTGTTGCCGTGGGCTTTGAAATCGAGTTTTCTGCCGGCATAATATACTATTTTCGGCTCTGCAAACATTGCAAAACGGCGCAGTCTGAATTCTCCGCTCAAAATCTTCATTTCAATGTATTTGGGGCCGACCTCCACTGTGCCGTAGGCATTACCTGCTGCAAAAAAGCATTTAAAATATCCTTTTTCGGAAAATCTCAAAAGCGGCAGGAATGACAGCTCCTGCTTATAAAGATCGTAGTTCATTCCGCAGCATGCGGCAAGCAGGGTATAACTTGCAAGGGAACGTATATAGCTTGAGCCACATTCCATTTCGGAAAAGGGGTTTCGGTATTCGCCGTCATAGCGGTTGCGGATGGCACGCACAATTTCCAAACCTTCGTCCACCATACCGCTTTGGATCATAAGGCATGCAGCTTGATATTCAAAGCCGTTCATACATTCTTCGGCATAGGGTATGGGAATTTTCGGCTTTTGTGCGCCTTCTGGGTAAGTGCATATGGTAACTCCTGCCTCATCATTTATGCAATAATTGCGGCATGGATTGAAAAAGTCGCGCATGGACTTTTTGAAGTTGACATTGTATATTGTGTCAAGCGCGGAAAGCAGTTTTTCTTTTTCAAATATCTCGCCCAGTCCCACATTGTTGGCGTGCCATTGGGCAAGTGCCTGATCAACAGATGAGCCTTCGCCTATCTGATATTTGATTTCGCCATATTCTTCATTCCAGTAGTATTCCTCAACGGTTTTGCTTTCGGGTGCGCCTTCTGCGAATCCTTCAAGCAATGTTTTGTCGGACAGATCTATCTTCTGACAGAAGTATTTTCCGTTGAAAAGATCTTCGTTAAGATACTTTTTGCCGTTTTCATACATTCTGCGGTAATCTTTTGCTTCTTCTTCGTTTCCGAGTATTTCGGATATTTCTGCCGCAGAAAGAAGAGCGGCGCAGTAAAGTCCCTGAAGCCATGAATTGGGGCTGAAAAGCTCGGTATCAAGGGTATTATGCTGACGACCGGAAAGTATACCCGTGCGGTCGGGATCCCAACGGAAATCGTTATCCGGGTGCCATGCAAAGTTAAGGGATGCGCGTGCATGCGGCCATATGGCATAAAGCCAGTCAAGATCTCCTGTCATTTTAAATTCGCGGTAGGTTTTAACAACACCCAGCATCTGACCGTCTGTGCAAGGGAAATATCTGTCGGGAGCACGCCCGATGGGAGCTTCCACACGGAAATTTACCGCTCCGCGCTCGTCCATGCAACGTCTGTATTCGGTCTCACGCAGACCTCGTTCAAGCTTGGGGAAAAGGTGAGCAAGCGCATAAGCATAGCTGTAAACGTGGGTACAGTTGCCCTCGCATGAGCCTTCGTTTGCATGTGCTCCTTCAAATCCAAGAATGTTTCCGTCGCTGTGGCGCATAATTGTGGAGGATTTGAGTATACAAAGGTTTGAAGCCACGGCTTCAAGCACTTCATCGGGCAAGGTGGAAGAGTAAAGAGCCTCGGTAAAGGTATCTGTATCGGCTTTAAGTCTGTCCCACTGCGCAAAACAGTATGCGGCGCAATCGACCGATGATGAAAAGAATCTGCAGTAGTAGTTTTTCCAGCGGTTTTTGCTGTTGAAAGCTTCGTCACTTTCGCCTTCCTTGCGCGGTATGGGTTTCCAGTAGTTTGTCATGAAGCGCATATACCAGGAAATTACAAAACGAACTGTTTTTTTCTGACCGGGGGCGATGGTTATGTGAGCTGCCACAACGGCAGAGTCGTCTTTTCTTGGCTCGCTGTAAGTTCGATTTTTAAAATTGCACATTCCCGTAAAATCGTTCCAAAACACCTGAAGCTTGTCAAACCAGGTTCCGCGGAAAAGGTATTCCTGATAAGAAACATCCTCGCAGTCGGTGGCAATACACATGTTTGTGGCGTTGTATTTTGAATCCAGCGCACCGTCATCATATATATCGTCAACGCAGTGTAAACGCACGCACTTCATATCGCATGCCATGTTGCCGTCAAAGGTGTTTTTCCCCTTTTCAAGCGTGTTTTCCAATGCACCGCAAAGCGTGTAGTCGATGGTGGAATCTGTGGTGTTTTCTATTTCAAATTCAAACATTGCGGCGGGAATGGAAGAATCGGCATCGTTTAGCGGAATGAAAGGATTAAACGCTGTCATTTTTATATTTCCGGGGAACTTTTCGTATGAAAAATTCATTTCTGCATAAGGAAAACGTACGGAAAAATCCGATTGCGGAAAGTGCGGAACTCCCGCAAGGGTAGCGGAGGCAGGACCGTAACCGTAACCGTTATAGTGCAGATCCTTTTTATCTCTGTATTGTTCAAAGCCCGTGCGTGTATCAAAAGAATCCGTGTTTAAAATACGGGCATCTATGAAATTTCCGTCCTTTTCGGCTTTAACAGCGAAAAATGAAAGGCCGGCAAGGGATTTTTTGTTTGGCCTGCCGAAAATTTCAAAATCGGCAAGGCGTCCGTTGCCAAGAAGCCCTATACATCCTGTACCTATTCCGCCCAACGGAAAGCTTATTTCTTTTGTTTTTGTTCCGCTATATGTGAATTTTTTCATAAATAAGCTACCTCCAACAAATGAGTGGGTTATGTGTTCACATAATGTAATTTAAAATGTCATCGCAAATTCCGAGAGTTTTTAAAGCATCGTTTCGTGTTACTTCGTCGGGAATGTCCTGCGGATAACGTGTTTCGATGTAAAACTGGTTCAGGTAAGCACAGTCCTTTTTAAATTTGTATATATCGCTGTCAAACCTGCTTGCTGTCCTTATAAGAAAAACCAGGCTGTGACCGTCTTCAAGGCGTTGGGTGTTTTCCAAAATATAACCCTTCAAAGCTTTTTCTGCAGCCTGCTGTGCGTGGAAAGCCACCAGGGAATAATCTGCGCCGTGATCAAACAGAATTTTTGCGGCAAGGCTATCGTTTTTTGCTTTTTTGTACCAGTCCGAAAAGCGTTTACTGTCAGCCATAGATCAGAACCCCCTCGGTGTGTATTTTGTATGCAAAGCTGGATTTGTCGGCAACACATTCTTCCCATTCGGAAGGCGTGTAAACCAAAAAATCAACAGGGCGTTCGTAATCCACTTCGTAGTAAAGGTCGGCAAGAAGTCCGCGCTTGTTTTCTGTGTTTATTACAATGCATAGGTCAACATCGCTGTGCTCTGTGGCGGTGCCTTTTGCATGGGAACCGAAAAGATAAATTTTGAGAGGAGAGAATGGGATTATCTGATTTACTATACTTTCAAACATGTTATTCCTCCATAAAATTATATATCATTTAAGTATACCATTTTGTGGCTGGGTTGTCAATAAACTGCGGAAAAACACGGATGAAAATTTAAACAGCCCTACTTTGTGATTTAGC
>JAZSGA010000020.1:0-5351 GCA_045532495.1 Eubacteriales bacterium
GATCTTGAACATCAGCTTAAATACAAAAAGAACGGTCAATTTTCCGATGAAATGGCGTATGAACTTTATCTGTGCTCGCAGCTCAGCACTCAGCTTGATAAACGTATGGATGCATTGAGGGAAAAGCTTAAGCTTTGATATATTGGTATATTAAAATGTCCGGGTAAAGCCGGGCATTTTTTTGTTTGATAAAAAGCAGTAGACAAATTAAAAAATGCATGATATAATAGATTTGCGACATAAAACCTTATATTGAAGCCGTCAGGTGTATGTATTTTTTTGTTAAAAATGCATATGCCCTTTTTGACATACCCTGATGGTTTGTTAAAAGGTTTTGTGTCGCAGCAAATTGGGGCAATGCGTTTTTTGTGCGCAGCTTCAATAGCTGCGCATTTTTTGTTGCAAATCACAGCAAGGAGGAGGAACTTAATAGAGTTGCTTGCAAACAAAGAGTGCGCCACAATATTTTGAAAAGGAGATTGAAAAATGAAAAGAATCATATGCTTTTTGTTGACGCTTTGTTTGGTTTTGAGTGCAAACTGTTTTGTGTTTGCGAGCGGAGAATCGGAAATAGCATATCCTTCGAACGGAGCATGGCTTGATCCTTATAACGATATTACTGTGAAATGGACAACTCCGTCAGCAGGATTAAGTAATAGGATTACAATCAAAAACGAGCGTACAGGGAATTATATTGTTAATAATAAAACAGTGAGCGGGACTTCATATACAGTGCCTTCTAACACATTTGATTTTGAAGAACGATATAAAATATGGGTTGGCACATACGATGGTTCTTCTGCGCTCGGATATGGCAATTACGTGGTTGTAAATATAAATGACAGATACTCTTCCAAAATGATTTATGAGGAAGCGGATTTTATTTATCCCGAAAACAATGATACCGTTCCCTGCGACAGTGATTTGAAAATCAAAATAGATGGAGATAGCAATCTTGCATACCGAATCACGGTGAGAAATGTCACAACCAATAAAGTTATAGTTGATGACTCAACAAGTAAGACAAGCTATACGGTCGATAAAGACATGCTTACAGCCGGCCATTCATATAAGGCTTGGATTGGCACGTACAAAAAAGCTTCCGAGGGCAAAAAGGAATTTGGCCAGGGAAAGTATGTGAATTTTAAAGTGGAAGAGGAGGAAGTAGTCGAGGCTTCGCAGATTACTTTTCCCAAACACTATGACTGGCTTGATACGACCGAAGCGATTACTGTAAAGTGGAATTCGGCAATATCCGGTGCAAAGTATACTATCGCGGTAATAGATGATTCGAAGGATGTATATTATGTTGAGCCATTTGAAACAACCGCTACATCATTTACTATACCCGAGAACACTATTAAGCCACACGATAAAATTAGAGTTGTGCTTGATACACATTATAACGGAAAGAAGATCGGAAGCAACGAGATTGTTGTTTACACAAACGATATCGAATATCAAACCGCTGTTGTTTCTTATCCTGCAGAAGGACAGACCGTTGATCCTGATAAGTCAATTACGATAAAATTGTCCAACACATTGGATGAATATTGTTACCGTTTTTACATGAGATGTCTTTGGGACGGCGAGTATTTGTATGATGATGAATTGATAGACGGCGATGAATTCACCATTCCTGCGGGGCTTTTGGATTATGGCAGGGAATATAGAATAGGTGTTGATACATATATCAATGAAACTGAAGAATCTTCGGTAGGCTATAGTAGTCGGGTTAAGTTTAAGACATTGGAAAAACCAGAAACACTCCCGGAAGAGCCCGAAGAATCGGAGGAAGCCGAAGACCCTGAAGAAGAAATAACAGAACCGGCAAAAATAACCTCTCCCAAATCAGGCGAATGGCTTGATTCCACAAAACAGATCAATGTTAAATGGGAAAACCTTGGCGAAAACACGCAGTATTCGGTTACTTTGATCGATGCTACCAGCGGTAAAATTATAGTTCCTGTTTTTTCAACTGAAGCGTCGTACAGCTATATTACCACAACTATGCTTAAACCGGAACAAAAATATACAGTAACGGTTACAACAATTAAAGACGGCAAAAACATAGGAAAAGACAGTGTCAGCTTTTACACAAACGGACTTGATTACGAGGAAGCATATTTCAAATCCCCAACCGATGGCGCTACTGTTGATCCCGAGCAAAACCTTACTCTAAAATTGGCAAATACTGTTTCGGGCTTAAATTATTGTATTTCTGTTGTGAACAATGAGGATGGCAGCACACTATACCGAAATATGCCTGTAAGTGGCACAAGCTTTACAATACCTGCGGATACGCTGAACTACGACACAGAATATAAATTGTGGGTTGGTACTTATTATAACGAAGAGGCTGTGGGTAAGGGTAATTATATATATGTTACAACGTCGTCCAAAAATGAAGAATTGCGTGCAGCAGAAATAATTTCTCCGAGTGATGGTGAGATGGTTAATCCGTTTGATCAAATAAAAATATCGTGGAATGCTGTATCAGAAGATTGCGAGTATTCTGTTTCTGTTATAGACATACACAGTAAGCATTTAAAGCATCATGATATAACTAGATATACGAATAGCACGGTGATACCAAGAGCTCTTAAAGCGAATAACGAATACAAGATAGAACTAAAAACTTATCTTGATGAAGAACAGATTGGCTCAACCGATGTTGTTTATATATCTACTGCCATTGAGCAGAATGTGCAGATTATTTCACCTTTGGATGGAGATACGTTAGATCCGGCGAAAGGCATAGAAGTTATAATTAGTAGTATTAATGAAAGCTTCACTTATAAGCTTTTTGCTATGTGTGACGATAATGACGCTATTTGCTTTGGTGATATAAATGGCAGTTATTTTATCCCCAGAAACAAGCTTCAATATGGAAAAACATATAAAATTTGGATTGAGGAGTATTATAATAACGAAAAGATATCTGAATGTGATTATATTTATATCAACACAAAGGCAAATGATACAGATCCCAACAAAACAATAACAGCATATCTCAATGGCAAACAAATAATGTTTGATGTTCCTCCGCTGATCGAGGATGGACGTACTCTTGTTCCCGTTCGTGCAATTTTTGAAGCTATGGGAATGAATGTTGACTGGGATGAAACCACAAGAACAGTAACCGGCACCGGAAACGGACACAGTATAATACTTCGTATTGACGACTGTAACGCTGAAGTGGACGGAAAAATAAAGATGCTTGATGTTCCGTCAAGAATAATTGACAGCAGAACTTTGGTGCCTATTCGTTTTATATCCGAAAATCTCGGTGCAACTGTTGATTGGGATAATGTAGAGAGAGCTATATATATTACGTATGTTGTAAATAATTTTGGTTCTCCGTACGAAAATCCAACTGCACAGCAGATATATAACTATGTATATAATCGCATACATGATAGGTCAATATACATTGAAGCACCGGATGTTATAAACGCAATTATGACAATGATTTGGGCAGAAAACAGCGGCAAACACTATGATTCCAATGGCGAAGTATACAGAAGCTCAACCAACGATTATGGCTTGTGTCAGCTTAATGGTTCTGAATATAAAGATCTTAATTGGCAGGAAAATGCCAATTTAGGTATTGATAAGTATGCAAGCGCATATTACTGCTGTATGACAGAAGAATTGTATATGCAAGCTGTTGAACGCGGTGTGAATAAAGGTTATTCTCTTGAAGAATCTAGAGCTCGCACAGCTTACTGCATGTATAACGGCGGATTTTCTGTGTATTCCCGTTGGCTTGAAGAAAACGTTTCGCAGGATTTAAATTTTAAATCAAAATGGGATAGTAAAAGTTGGTTACATGACAGTGGTTACAGTAGCAACAATTCAAAAGTGATCAGTCAAAGAATTGATAAATTGTATAACACACTAAAAAACACATATTTTACAGTAGATCGTACAACTGGTTGTGGCAAAAAATCTTCGGGTCATGGCTGTGATAATTGTAAGTTATCATTAATCGTTGAAACTCAATGGTTTAAAAATGAATTTGGAAGTTGCGATGTTGGAAAGGAAGTGCCGGTAACTTATTATAAAAATGGTGGTTATACCAGTGATGGAATGTCCTGCTTAGGTTTTTCTCATTTTGCTTTGTGGTACATTTTCAAAACATTGGATTACAATACAACAGATACCGGAAATATGAAAACAAAGAAAATTGGAACTTTTAGTTTTGATGCGGAAAGTATTTCCCAAAATGCAAAAATAGGTGATAATATAAGATTAACAAAAAGTGAGGATACTGGCAATGGACATTCTGTAATATTTATTGGTGTCACCGCTGACGAAACCGGTATTGAAGTGCTGGATTGCAATTGGAGCGGAGCATATAATTGTATGGTATCCAGACATACAATAAAATTTAATAACTATTCTTTCTGCTCTATCAGCAGAGTTGGTGTTATTAGCTGATCTGACTAAAAAAGAAAGGACAAACAATAATGAACACTTTTACGAAAGATTTTACAAAACGATTAATACGGGGTCTGATTATTGGTTTTGGAATACTTGCTCTTACAATAGTTCTTCCGGCTTTGAGCGGCGGAACAAGTCCATATGTGAATTTGCCGTGGTACCTCGTACCGGTAGTAGTGATAGTTACGCTTTTGTATGGTACAGGGTGGTATTTTGCATTTGCGTTGATAAAAAGAGCTTGGAGAAAGCTTTTGCGAGTAAATAAAAATGCATCAATATGGCAGGCGATAAATGGTAGAGGATTAGTTTTAGGCATATTTTATGGGTTGCTGTGTTTTACGGCAGGATGTTTGTTGGCCTTTATTGTTGGTAACTTTTTTATGATTAGTGATTTTGTACTTGCTTGTAAGGGGAAACCACCTATATCTGTAAAATATAAGTTTGACAGCGATAAAGAGTATGATTCATGGGTTAGTACATTTTCAGCAGCGGTAAGATATAATGATACCGAAAATATCGCAAGCGATAAAAGAAAATTTTATAACGAAGCAAACCTTAAACTGATTGAAAATGGACAATCAGGTGTTGTGGTTACAGAGCGCAAAAAAAGTAATGGCGATTCAGAAACCGTTGAAACAACTGTTATCCGCTAAACAACAAAACAAGGCTCCGCAAAAGCGGAGCCTTTAATTTGTGTTTTATTAAATTAGTGAACGATGCACTTTTCGGTGTCCTTATCAAAGATGTGCATTCTAGAAACGTCAAGAGCAATCTTGATGGTGTCGCCGGATTTTGCTGTGGAGCGGGAGGATACTGTAGCAACGAGGTTAGCTGCTTCTTCAACGTTGAGGTAAAGGTGAATGTTTGCACCCATAAGTTCTGTAACGTCAACAGTAGCTTCTGTA
>JAZSGA010000080.1:0-3196 GCA_045532495.1 Eubacteriales bacterium
AGGCGATGTTATAGATGCAAAAATAACTCATCAGGAGCCGTTTGGCTGTTTTTGCGATATAGGCAGGGGAATAGTATCGCTTCTGGCAATAGACTGCATCTCGGTGTCTCGCATTTCTCATCCCAAGGAAAGATTTTTTACGGGGCAGTATATAAAGGCGATAGTTAAAAAAACGGTTAGGCACGACGGCAGAATATCGCTGACTCATAAAGAGCTTCTCGGCACATGGGAAGAAAACGTTGCCTGCATAAATCAGGGAGAAACAGTTACGGGAATTGTGCGAAGTGTGGAACCGTACGGTATATTTATTGAGCTTGCACCAAATCTCGCGGGGCTTGCAGAATGGCGCGAGGGGCTGGAGCCGGGCAGGTGTGTTGCTGTTTTTATAAAAAGTATAATTCCCGAAAAAATGAAAATCAAGCTTGTTGCCGTGGATAGCTGTCAATGCGATAATTCTTACCGCAAAATTGAGTACTATGTGCAGGACGAACATATTGATTACTGGAAGTATTCGCCCGAAAACAGCACAAGGGTAATAGAAACCGTTTTTGATGACAGCGGAATGTGATTTTTCAAGTCATTCAGCTGTTGTTACAGCCTGCTGGCGGAAAACACTGGGTGTGGTGCCGTACAGCGTTTTGAAAACTCTGTTGAAATTGCGGATGCTTCCGAAACCGCAAGTGTTGCAGATGTCTGTAACGGTAAGATTTTTGTCCCCAAGCATGCGGCATGCCTGCTCAAACCGCAAAATGTTTATAAAGCTTTTGAAGTTCATACCGAAGCAATCGTGAAAAAGCGAAGAAAAATAGTGGTATTCGTAATTTAGCTTTTCGGAAATATCTTTAAGTGATATATTCTCACTAAGGTTATCGGAAATATATCCGATGACCTTGGTGATAAAATCGTTGCCGTGTCCGATGCTGATGGGGGTTGAGTTTTTTGCACATTCGTTGCACACCATATACAGGCAGGAAATCAGCATGTAATGGTCGGGTTTGCCCTCAAAAAACAGATGGTCCGAAAGAATTTTTGTTATATCATCGCTACACCTGAATTTTGAAAATCGGGTGTATTTGTTTTTTTGTGCAAAAGATATGATGTGGTCTTCCGAAAAAACACCTATCCAGTTTTTGCAATTTTTGTCCACAGACAGCGAGTGCACCGTGTATGGTGAAATAAGAACAAGTTCGCCCTGAAAAAGAGTATCGCGAACTCCGTTTACCACTATTTCGGTGCTACCGTTTACGGCATATATAAGCTCATAATTGCCGTGAAAATGAGGTTTCCATTCTATTCCGCTGTAAATCCGTGTGTTGTAGTTGTAATTACCCACAGAATTGTCTATTTGATGCAGTATCAAAACACCATCTCCGAAATCTTAACTTTTGTCTATAATTATATAACTAATTTCTTGTAATGTCAATGATTTGTGGATATATTAAAATTATAGGGGGTGAAAATTTGACAGGATGTGTTTTTTCAGTTGAAGAATTTTCGGTATATGACGGCCCCGGTATACGCACCAGCGTGTTTTTAAAAGGATGTCCGTTAAAATGCACATGGTGCCATAACCCCGAAGGCCAAAGCCCCGATATTCAAATAGTAAGAAGCCCCAACGGTTGCATAGGATGCAATGCCTGCATAAATTATGCAGATGTTAATAACGGTGAGATAGCTTTTACCGATAAAAGCATAAACGCATGCCCCAGAGGGCTGCTGCGCAAATGCGGACAGTATTATGAAAGCGAAGAACTGTGCAACAAACTGCTCAAGAACAAACGCATATTGGATAACGGCGGCGGAGTGACTTTTTCGGGCGGAGAACCGTTTATGCAAAGTGCATTTTTGTTTGAATGTCTTGATATTTTAAAGGGAAATCTGCATACTGCAATTCAAACATCCGGTTTTTGCAGAGAAGAAGTTTTTGACAAAGCTCTATGCCTTGCGGATTATTTTCTTTATGATCTAAAGCTTGCGGATGATGCTATGCACAAAAAATATGCAGGTGTTTCCAACGAATTAATAAAAAGAAATTTTATCGCCCTTTCAAAAAGCTGCAGGGATTTTACTGTGCGCATACCGCTTATTCCCGGTGTTACGGATACTAAAGAGAACATTGCGGAGCTTGCGGAATTTATAAGCGGCTACGGTATTTTTTATGCCGAACTTTTGCCTTACAACAAATATGCAGGAGGCAAATACAAAATGCTTGGCAGAGTATATAACCCGTGTTTTGACGAATCGGCAGAACCTACTGCACATTTGGATATATGGGAAAAATCAGGAATAACCGTAAAAGTATTATAAGGAGTAAAGTATGAACGACAGGATAGAAATTTGCCTTGAGCAGCTTAAAAAACGCGAATACCGCAAATCGCGCATACATATAGAAATACAGCAGCCTATTGAGGAATATCCGCCTTTTATTCCGGTATCTTCGAGTGAATATGCGGATGAGCTGCGCAAAGCTTTGGCGATCGAAAAACCCAGGCTACTTGATAATGACAATTTCGGTTTTAATCGCAGCACCGATAAACCCGATTGGTGGGGGTGCAGTAATATTACTCCCGATTATCCGGGAGTCATGAATAAAGGCTTTGATGGAATAATTGCCGAAATAAAACAAAGTATTTCAAAAACCGATGATCCCGAAAAAATATCATACGGCAATGATATGATAACTGTATTGCAGCTTTGTCTTGATGTGTGCGATGATTTTAAAGAAAGCATCAGGGATAAAAACCATAAGCTTTATGAGGCACTTTGCCATGTTCCTCATGGTAAAGCTCAAAGCTTTTACGAAGCCTGTGTTTTTGTAAAAATATGCAATTACTTTTTGCGTGTGGGTTTTTCCAACCACATAGGACTTGGTCGTTTTGATGTTTATATGTATCCGTATTTTAATCATGATATCAGTAACGGCGTAAGCAAGGAAGAAATATTCGAAACGCTTGAGGAATTTTACATTTCACTGAATTATGACACAGATCTTTATATCGGTGTTCAGCAGGGCGATAACGGTCAGAGCATGGTTCTTGGCGGTTATGATCTTGATGGAAACAGTATGTACAACGAGCTTTCGCGCATGTGTATGCAGGCATCGCTGGAGCTTTCGCTGATAGATCCCAAAATCAATCTGCGTGTAAACAAAAAAACTCCCGATGAGCTGTTTGAATACGGTACTTTACTTACAAAG
>JAZSGA010000046.1:0-12699 GCA_045532495.1 Eubacteriales bacterium
AATATTGAATTTTTCAATAAGTTCGGGGTAGTTGGGTTTAATATAGAAACAGTTGTATTCGGCATTGTGCTCGGAGCTTTCGGTACAATAATAACCGAGCTTGTCGATATAATCGTAACGCACCATATCGCCGTGCTTTTCAGTTTGGTTTTTAAGTTTTGCAAGGCGTTTGATTTCGGGATAAAGATCGTTGCCGTTTTTATCCTTTAGTTCAAGCAGCCATGCCATGTGATTGATACCTGCTATAAGTTCAGAGCCTATTTCCACATCCTTCATGCCAAGACCGTCAAGAAGTCCCCTTGAACAAACCTGAACACTGTGACAGAGGCCAATCGTGTTAACTCCGCTGTAACGCTGCATATATCCCGCAAGGATAGCCATGGGGTTTGTGTAATTGAGGAACAGAGCATCGGGGCATACCTCACGCATATCTGCGGCAAAATCCTTGAGCACATGAATGGTGCGCAATCCGCGGAATATACCGCCGATTCCCAAAGTATCGCCGATGGTCTGACGCAGACCGTATTTCTTTGGGATCTCAAAATCAAGTATGGTGCAGGGGTCATAAAGGCCTACCTGAATTGCATCAACAACGAATTTTGCACCTTTGAGGGCGTCTTTACGCTGTTCAACACCAAGGTATTTGCCGATTTTTGCCTTGTTGCTATTGTACTTTTTGTTAATGGCTGATATAACGGTATACGATTCGTCAAGTCTGTTCTTGTCAATATCATAAAGTGCGATTTCACATTCGCACAAAGCTTCTGTGAGCATGGTATCGCCCAGAACATTTTTTGCAAACACGGTGCTGCCTGCACCCATAAATGTGATTTTCATATTATTGCCTCCGTAATATTAAGCAAATATAGCTGTTAAATTAATAATATCATATAAAAAACAAAAAAAGAATTGATTTTTGTAACCAATATATGTTAAAATGTAACTATAAAATCATTTTTAAGCTTAAATATATGTAATTAAGTAACCGAGGATAAAATGAACAGACAAATTATCATTGATAACGGAAAAAGAAACTCAACCGAGCTTGTTCCGCTTATAACGGGAGTGGAACAATGTGAGCGCGGTCACACTTTCGGCCCTGCAATACGTGAATACTATCTTATCCATTATTGCGTTTCGGGCAGGGGAACCATAGAGGATAAATACGGACTCCATATGGTTACCCCCGGAAGCTTTTTTCTTATCCGTCCGGGGGAGGTTACGGTTTACAAAGCGGATGATACCGACCCTTGGAAATATGTCTGGATAGGATTCTTTGGCAGCGAAGCAAAAAGGTTGGATGGTCTTGCCACGGTGACAAAATATCCTTATGATACGTTTTTTCAAATTGAGCGATCAGTTTGCGATAAAATCGATACACCGGAAATATATGTATCGCATATATACGAGATGTTGCATTATCTTTTTTCCAGACGTCAACCCGACAGCAATGTGGTTGAAAGAGTCAAAAATTATATAATGTATAATTACATGAGCCCGCTTTCGGTCGAAGCAGTTGCGGAAAAGGAAGGTCTCAACCGTCGGTATCTTTCGCGAATATTCAAGGAAAAGTACGGAATGTCCATAAAGGAATTTATTGTGAATATACGCTGCGCAAAAGCGGCGGAATTTCTTGATAACGGGTATTCCGTTACAGAATGTGCTTTTATGTCGGGGTACAGCGATGTTTTTGCATTTTCAAAAATGTTCCGCAAGGTTATGGGCACTTCGCCCACAGAATGGAAAAAACGGCAAAAAAATTCCCTTTGATCTCTCAAAGGGAATTTTGTTTAAGCCTGGGGCTTTTCCTTTTTGTCAAACACAAGCTGTGCAATTATTACTCCGGCAAATATAAGAACGCATCCAATGTATCCGCGCGGTGCCATAACTTCCTTGTCAACAAGTACGCCGCCGAGCACGCTGAAAACCGACTCGGTGGAAAGAATGATCGTTGCGTAGGTCTGATCTGTGGCGTATTTTTGCCCGAGTATCTGGCAGGTATAAGCTATGGCTGTGGATCCTATACCGCAATAAAGCAAAGGAATAAGTGCAAGGCCAAAACCTTCGGCCGTGGCTGTTTCCATGGGAAAGGCAAAACAAAGATTGTAAATTCCGCAGAACAATGCCTGGAAAAGGGCAAATTTTATGGGGCTTACATCACGTACAAGTTTATCTACGGAAATAATGTGACCTGCCCAAAAAATTGTGCCGGCCAGCAGGTAAAGGTCGCCGGGTTCGACGGTGAAATCATTTTTGATACTCAAAAGGAATATTCCTGTTATGGCAAGTAAAGCGCCTATCCATATGTTTGCGGCTGTTTTCTTTTTGAAAAACAGAAAGTATGCCACGGGCACAAGAACGGAGTAGAGAGAAGTGATAAAGCCGCTTTTTCCGGCATCTCCCGTTACCACTATACCGTATTGCTGCAAAGCAGATGCCACAAACAAAAAGCATGCGCATATGGCTGCGGCACGCATTGTGCGTAAAAGCTTTTTTATATCCTTGGTTTCACGTTCAAATAACAGCACAACAGGAATGAGAGATACTGCGCCTATGATAAAACGTGTTCCGTTAAAGTAAAATGCGGGTATTGCCGATCCGCCGTGCTTTTGTGCAACAAAAGCAAATCCCCACACTATGGCTGCTGTAAAAAGAAAAATTATCGATTTGATATTGGTTTTCGAATGATTCATTGATCTTGTGTGCCTTTCTGTGTTTCATTATCCTCTTGTTGCTCCGAGGAGGAATCGGCTTGGGGCATAACCACCCAGCAATTGTTTATATAACGCTCGAATTCAAGGCATGGCTTGTTTACTATCTCATCGTTGTATATCATGACAGTAGAGCTTCCACCGTCCATCATGGCGGCATTTATACATTTTTCGTCAAGCAGAGTTTCTTGAACGGGCAGAATGTCAACTCCAATGCTGTGCCCCACTTGTCTGCCGTCTATAACAAGAAAAATAATCTCACCGGTTTTTCTTTGACCTATGGCTGTTCGTGGAGCTATGCCCCAGCCGCCGGTGCCGTTTTTGACTACTCCGTCACCGTTTACTATAACAAAAGGTCCAAAGGATACCGCACTTACAATGCCGTTATCAATTGCCCATTGAGGGGTGCAGTGACGCAAAACCAGAATACCGTCGGAGTTCAGGCCTATCATGTTGTAGGTGTTGCCCGTAATTTCTTCGGGGGCAGTGGGATAAACTATTTTTCCCTCTGTTATTACAATTCCCGAGGGGGTTCCTCCGTTGGAGTCGTAGTTAGGTCCGTCGGAAAAACCTCCGCCGTTAATACCTGCCACAGCACCTGCGTTTCGCACCATGGTGGATACTTTTTGCCCACATACAAACTGATTTGCGGTGTCTTCAAGCCTTACTCTTGCAGGATCGGTTATCAGCATAAGGTGACCTTTCCAACCTTCGCCCGAAATGTCTTTGAGGTAAATACCTTGTTCAAGCAGACGGTATCCTTCTTCAATATATGTATCCACGGGTTCCGGTATATCTTCTGCAATCGGTGTTTCAACGGTTTCGGGCACAGTTTCCTGCTCGGGTTCCTCCAAGATTTCCACCTGAGTGATGTCTGTGGCGTATCCCGAATCGTCAACGCGCGTTTCATCCAGGATCTGCTCTATTTTTTCTTCGGGGAAAAGCATGGTTGCCAGATATTGATGATGCATTGTAGACATGGCTGTGCATATCCACAAGCGCTGTAAAGACGGTACAAGGCCCGATATTATAAGAATATAAAAGGCCAGAGCACCAAAAATTGTCAAAGCCAATACTGCAATAACGGTACTTTTTATTATGCGCTTTATAATAGGAACAACATGTTTTTGGTTTTTCGGTTGTTTGTTCATTGGTGCCTCCTTAAAAAGCTGTACCCGGTTATTGTATCATAAAAAAGCACAATATTCAATAAGAAATGCATTTTTTATATACTAAAACAAATAATTTGTATTCTACCGGTGCAGATTTGTCAAACTAAATTGTAAAATTCGGTCAAAATGTGTTGACAAAATAAGGGAGTTGTGGTATTCTTATATATGTATCAGCATTATAAGTATTTACCTTTTGTGATTTTATCGGAGACTAAGCTAGTATGAAAGCTCTTGAAGAAAGAATTCTTGCCGAAGGTGAAGTGTTGCCCGGCGGTGTCTTGAAAGTTGGTGCCTTTTTAAACCAGCAGATTGACATCGGCTTTTTAATGCAAATGGGCAAGGATATAGCCGATGCTTTTGCAAACAGCGGAGTAACAAAGATTTTGACAGTTGAAGCTTCCGGTATTGCATTTGCTGTTGCTGCGGCATATTATCTTGATGTTCCCATCACCTTTGCAAAAAAGAATAAAACATCAAATTCAACCGGAAATATGTATACTGCCAGTGTGGATTCCTTTACCCACGGCAAAACATATGAAATAATGATTCCAAAGGATTACATAAAGCCCGGTGAGCGCGTTCTTATAGTGGACGATTTTCTCGCATGTGGTAATGCCATTAAAGGTTTGAGCAAAATTGTAAATGATGCCGGCGCCGTTGTTGCAGGTGCTGCCGCTGCCATTGAAAAGGGTTTCCAGGGCGGTGGGGATGAATTGCGACGCAGCGGTATGCGTGTACATTCACTGGCTATTGTGGATTCCATGGATGGCGGTAACATAGTTTTCCGCAAAAACTAATTTCGGTGTAAATTTATTTACATAAATCAATTTAATTTTGCCATTATTGGCGGGAGGAAAAAATGAAAAAGCATTTGTCACTTGCACTTGCACTCACACTTCTCCTTTCTGCTTGCACTCTGTTTACAGGCTGCGGCGAAGAAGTAGTGGACGAAAATGTTGAAACAGAAGTTGAAACTGAAGTGGAAGGCGAAACAGAAACCGAAACCGAAACTGAAGTTGAAACCGAAACAGAAACAGAAACTGAAGTAGAAACCGAAACTGAAGAAGTTCTCGATCTTTCTGAACTCAAGGTTGGTTTTATCTTCCTTCACGACGAAAACTCCACCTATGACAAGAACTTTATCGATGCTGCAAAGGCAGCTACCGAAAAGCTCGGTCTTACAGCTGAACAGGTTATCTTCAAGACAAACGTTCCCGAAGATATCACTTGCTATGACACCGCTGCTGAACTCGCTGATGACGGTTGCGACCTCATCTTTGCTGACAGCTTCGGTCACGAAGACTTTATGATCCAGGCTGCTGAAGAATTCACAGATGTTGTATTCTGCCATGCAACCGGTACAAAGGCTCATACTGTTAACCTTCCTAACTACTACAATGCATTCGCTTCCATCTACGAAGGCCGTTACCTCGTAGGTGTTGCTGCCGGTCTTAAGCTCAACGCTATGATCGAAGCAGGCGATATCACTGCTGAAGAAGCAAAGATGGGTTACGTTGGTGCTCATCCTTACGCAGAAGTTAAGTCCGGCTACACATCCTTCTACCTTGGCGCAAAGTCTGTTTGCCCCACAGTTACAATGGATGTTAAGTTCACTAACTCCTGGTTTGACATCGCTCTCGAAAAGGAAGCTGCAAACGCTCTTATCAACGAAGGTTGCGTACTTATCAGCCAGCATGCTGACTCCGAAGGCGCTCCCAAGGCTTGTGAAGAAGCAGGCGTTCCTAACGTTGCTTACAACCTCGATACCATCGCATGGGGCCCCAACACAGCTCTTGTATCTTCCAAGATCAACTGGCAGCCCTACTTTGAACACATCATCAACGCTGTAGCAACCGGCACAGAAATTCAGCAGGACTTCTGCAATGGTCTTGAAGAAGGTTCTGTTGAAATCCTCGGTCTCAACGAAGCAGTTGCAGCTGAAGGCACCGCAGAAAAGCTTGAAGAAGTTAAGGCTAAGCTTATCTCCGGCGAAATCAAGGTATTCGATACAGCTACATTCACAGTTGGCGGCGAAACCCTCACATCCTACATCGCTGACGTTGATGACGACGGTACATTTACTCCCGAAACAGAAGTTGTTGCAGACGGTTACTTCCATGAATCCGAATTCCGTTCCGCTCCTTACTTCGACATTGATATCGACGGTATCAACCTTAAGTAATTAACAAACAAGTTCATGCGTAAGGCGGGGCGGAACGCTCCGCCTTACTTCTTTAAAGTCACAAAACAGGAGGCTAATTTATGAATCAGCATCCGGCAATTGAGTTGCGGAACATAACAAAAACATTCGGCAGCGTTGTAGCAAATAAAAATGTGTGTCTCACTGTTAAAAAAGGTGAGATACTTTCCATTCTCGGTGAAAACGGAAGCGGAAAAACAACGCTCATGAATATGATCTCGGGAATCTATTTTCCTGACGAGGGTCAGATTTTTGTCGACGGTGAGGAGGTAGTAATACGTTCTCCCAAAGACGCATTCAAATATAAAATAGGTATGATCCACCAGCACTTTAAACTGGTAGACGTTTTTACCGCCGCTGAAAATATAATCCTCGGACTCAAAGATGAAACCGGATTTGATTTGAAAAAGGCAGAAAAAAAGGTTTTTGACATAAGCAATAAATACGGATTTGTTCTTGATCCGCATAAAAAAATATACGAAATGTCGGTTTCCGAAAAACAGACGGTTGAAATTATCCGTGTGCTTTACCGTGATGCGGATATACTTATTCTTGATGAGCCCACAGCCGTGCTTACTCCTCAAGAATCCCAGACTCTGTTTGATATTCTCCGCCGCATGAGAGATGACGGAAAAGCGATCATAATAATCACACATAAACTGCATGAAGTTTTGTCGCTTTCCGACCGTGTTGCAGTTTTGCGTAAAGGTGAATATATCGGCACGGTAAACACATGTGATGCTACAGAAAAGAGCCTCACGGAAATGATGGTTGGCGAAAAGGTCAGCCTTAACATTGACCGCGATGAGCCAAAGGATCCCGTGGATAGACTTGACGTAAAGGGAATAAGCTGTATAAACCGTGAAGGTGTAAGAGTTCTCAACAACATTTCCTTTACAGCTCGCTCCGGTGAAATACTTGGCATTGCCGGTATTGCAGGCAGCGGTCAGCGAGAACTGCTTGAATCCATCGCCGGTCTTCAGAAGCTTAACAGCGGAAGTATTCTTTATAACAACCCCAAAACAAATACCATAGAAGAACTGCGTGATAAAACACCTTTGCAAATACGTGAAATGGGTGTGCGTCTTTCCTTTGTTCCCGAAGACAGACTCGGCATGGGCCTTGTTGGCAACATGGATATTGTTGATAACATGATGCTTAGAAGCTACAGAGCGGGCAAAACCATGTTTGTGGAACGCAAAGCTCCTCAGCAGCTTGCCGACGATATAATCGAAAGACTCCAGGTTGTTACCCCGGATTCACACACACCTGTCCGCAGACTTTCGGGCGGTAATGTGCAAAAAGTGCTGGTTGGACGAGAAATAGCTTCTTCGCCCACGGTGCTAATGGCTGCTTACCCCGTGCGTGGTTTGGATATCAACTCGGCATATGCAATATACAATCTTCTCAACGAGCAAAAACGTCTTGGAACAGCAGTTGTGTTTGTTGGTGAGGATCTGGACGTGCTTCTTGAACTTTGCGACCGTATTCTTGTGCTTTGTGCAGGCAGAATAAGCGGAATTGTAGATGCACGCACAACCACAAAAGAAGAAATCGGTCTTCTTATGACAAAATCAGGTCAGGAGGTGGACAGCAATGAGTAAACAGGTAAAAACCGAAAAACAGCACAAGCCTCACGAGCCGCTTTTCCAGATAGTAAAGCGCGATGCAATGCCATGGTATGCATCACTGGGAATACGTCTTTGCGCCATACTTCTTGCACTTGTTGTTTGTGCGTTGGTGTTTGTTTTGCTCACAAACATGCTGGGCACTCCTTATAATCCGGTAAAGATTTACAAGACCATGTTTGACGGAGCTTTTGGCACCGAGCGAAAAACATGGGTTACTCTTCAGGATATAGCAATGCTTTTGTGCGTATCCCTTGCCGTAACTCCTGCATTTAAAATGAAATTCTGGAATATCGGCGCAGAGGGACAAACCCTTATCGGTGGTTTGTGTGCCGCGGTTTGTATGAAGTATCTCGGAGAAGCACTTCCTCCGTATCTGTATTTCCCTATAATGATTCTTGCATGTATTGTAAGCGGTGCAATATGGGGTTTGATCCCGGCATACTTCAAAGCAAAATTCAATACCAACGAAACCCTATTCACCCTCATGATGAACTATGTTGCCATGCAGATAGTGCGCATTTTCATTGCTGTGTGGGTGCCTACGGGTTCAGGCGTACTGGGAAGACTAAAGTTTGGCTCGCTGCCTGTGCTTTTTGACAAAAAACAGTTGCTCAATATTCTTATAGTAGCCGCACTTACTGTTATTATGTATATTTACCTTTATTACAGCAAGCAGGGCTACGAAATAGCCGTTGTCGGTGAAAGTGAGAATACAGCAAAATATATCGGCGTAAACGTTAAAACCGTAATTATGCGCACCATGATAATTTCGGGTGCAGTTTGCGGTATCGCAGGCATGCTGCTTGTTGCAGGCCGCGACTTTACGGTTTCTGCAGCAACTGCGGGCGGTATGGGCTTTACTGCGATCATGGTATCGTGGCTTGCCAAGTTCAATCCGCTTATTATGCCTTTTACATCGTTCCTTATCGTATTTATGGAGCGCGGAGCTTCGGCAATCGCTTCGGATCCTGCACTCAGAATCAACGAAAGTGTATCTGACGTAATAACAGGTATTATTCTGTTTTTCATTATCGGATGCGAATTCTTTGTAAATTACAAAGTGCTTCTGCGTCATAACAACCGCAACAAGGAGGTGTGATAGATTATGGCAATTATATCTTTGATAGTAGCTATTTTTTCCAGCGCCATAATTCAGAGCATACCGCTTCTTTACGGTTCCACGGGCGAAATACTTACAGAAAAATCCGGTCACCTTAACCTCGGTATTCCCGGCATCATGTATATGGGCGGTATTTCGGGTGTTATCGGTGCATACATTTATGAAATGAACACTGCATCTCCTAATCCTTTCTGGAGCATAGTTATTGCCCTTGGCAGTGCGTTGCTCGGTTCAGGCCTGCTGGCGCTTATATACAGCTTCCTTACTGTTACTTTGCGTGCCAATCAGAACGTAACCGGTCTTGCAATTACCACATTCGGTACAGGCTTTGGTGATTTTTTTGGCGGCTCTTTGACAAAGATACTGGGTGATGGCGGAAACCTTCAGCTTGGTGTAACCCCCGGTTACTTCAAAGCAACTCTTCCTTTCGCAAATGATCTTGGGCTTGTCGGCAAGCTGTTTTTCTCCTACGGTTTCCTTACCTATACAGCAATAGCCATTGCGCTTGCGGCATCGTTTTTCCTTAAACGTACACGCGCAGGTCTTCATTTGCGTGCGGTAGGCGAAAACCCTGCCACGGCAGATGCGGCAGGTATCAATGTTACTCTTCACAAATACCTTGCCACATGTATCGGCGGCATGATCGCCGGACTTGGCGGATTCTACTTTATAATGGATTATACCGGCGGTTCATGGACAAACGGCGGTATGGGTGACAGAGGTTGGCTGGCAATAGCACTGGTTATATTTGCAACCTGGAAGCCTATATGGGCAATTCTCGGATCGTTTGTTTTTGGCGGTCTTTATATTGCATACAGCTATGTATCTCCCATATTTGCATCATTGCCCAATGCCAACAGCATACGCCCCGTGGTTCAGGAGGTATTCAACACGTTGCCTTACCTTGTAACCATCATAGTGCTTATCATTACAAGTATGCGTAACAAAAAGGAAAATCAGCCTCCCCAGAGTCTTGGTTTGCCTTACTTCCGTGAGGAAAGATAACGCAATTAAAAAATCAGAGAAACACAAAAATGTGTTTCTCTTTTTTTGCATAAAAACATAAAATTGCGGAACAATAACAGTGTAGTAAATAAACGGAGGTAAAAAACAATGACCGAAAAAGAATTGCTTTACGTGGAAGATGCGCTTTCGCATGCACAGTTTTGTATGACAAAGTGCGATGAAACAGTGGCTCAGATCAAGGATCCTGAGCTCAAGCTGTGCATACAGCAGGTGGCGGAAAAGAACAAGCAGATATTCCAAAGCTTTTACGGGCTTCTTTAAGGAGGAAACGCAGATGGATGATAAGAATCTTATGGAAAACATTTTGTGGCTCGAAAAGGGCGTGTGTGACCTGTTTATGCACGGAACTATAGAATCTGCCACAGAAAACGTGCAGACAGCATTCAACAATGCACTCAACGATTCACTTTGCTTGCAGGATACAGTATATAGCAAAATGGCGGCAAAGGGATGGTATCCCATGGAACAGGCAAACCAGACAAAAGTAAACTCGGTAAAACAGAAATACAGCACTCAGGCATAAAAAAGCAACCTGCGGTATCTATAAAAGGTATCGCAGGTTGTATTATTATATTCTTTTTAATACTCTTATCTGCATGGGCAAAAGCTTAATACGGGAATCTGTTCCCACTGTCTCGTCTGTCAATATGTCGGTAAACCTATCTGTACATTCTGTGTATATTTCGGATTCGTTGTTGTTGAATATGAAATAATACTCACTGTTATCGCCTGTCCGACGAATTATTTCTATGCCGTATTTGTGCGCAATGGGGAACAGAGGTAAAGAAAGGTCCGCGGTGATTTTTCCATACAGCGCTGCTTTTCCGCTTTTTTCAAGCTCGGTGCCTATGTAATAAGCGGTTCCTTTGCCGTAGTTGTTTGCTGTGACAACACAGCCGCCTTTTCTGAATGTGTCAATGTAAGTGCCAATGGTGTCAGCTGTATCAATTTCAAGCGTTTCTGTCCAAATGCTGTTTTTATATGTGGAGCCGCAGAGCAAAACAGATGCACATTCCCCTGAGGGCGGAATATAATCTACCTCACCTACGCGCATGCCGAAAAGGTCGCAGGAATCAAGTGGCATATGCTGTTCACTGCCGTTGCTGTTTTCATCCTTGCTGAAAGTCAGATAAGTGGCGATTACAGTGGCGCCGTTGGCAATATGTTTTTTCAGCTTTTGGATAAATGCTGTGTCTCTGATAGTAAAGCAAGGGAGCACAAGCAGCTTGTATTTGCTTATATCTGCAGAAGTTGTGATAATATCAACATCCATGCCGAATTCGCGGAAAATGCGGAAAGTTTCCATTAGTTTATACGTGTAAGAGAATTCTTTTGATATGGGTTTTATATCCAGTGACCACAGCGAATCGTAATCAAACACAATGGCAACATCGGTTTTCACCTCGGTGCTGTTGAGTATTGGTGCAAGTTTATCAAGCATGGCGCCGGTTTCTGCAAATTCATAATATCTTCTGCGCGGAACACGGTCAAGGTCTATAAGGCACGAACCAAGCTGTTCATAACCGGATTTGAACGCGTGCAGCTTAAACAGTGTCAGCAACTGTGCACCTGAAGCATAGGCGTGTATAACGTTGTTGCGGTATACTCCGGGATGCCCCTGGGGTATGCCGTTGCGTGCCCAGTTGCCATGGCCTGCACCACAGTAGGTTTCCAACACCCAGAATTTTCCATCATCTTTGATGCGGCGTGCCATGGAGTGGCCAAAGGACGAAGGGGTTTTATCGGGATTGTTCATGTCGGGATAATAATCGTATGCATACACATCGGAGCGTTTGAATTGCTCGTCGTATTTAATTTCGTTGGCGCTTGTACCTGTGGCGTTAGTGGTTATAAGCTTATCAGGCGCGCAGTATTTTCTCAGTATTCGTTCCTGCATATCGTGGTAGCGCACCATATAATCGCTTGAAAAACGCAGAAAATCGAGTCTCAGCGAAGGCGAATCAACCCCTCGGTAGGATGGCCAGCTGATGTGTGAAAAAGCATCGTTGCCTATGTATTTGGATGGCAATATCTGTTCAAAGCTCTGATATTTTTGACCCCAGAAAAGAGTTCCCCATTTTTTGTTGAGCGTATCGATATCACCGTATTTTTCCTTGAGCCAGTTTCTGAAACGGCTTGTACATCCGCTGCAGCAACAGCGGGCATTGGATTCGCACGAAATTTCGTTGTCGATCTGAAAAGCTGTAACATAAGGATTGGTACCGTAACGCTGCGCTATTTTTTCAACAATAATGGAACATTTTTCAAGAAATAGTTGGTTACTGCAGCAACTGTAATGGCGCGATCCCGGTGTGCGTTTGCTTCCGTCGGGGTTGACATACAGTGTTTCGGGGTACTTTTCTGATAACCACATTGGTGGAGCGACTGTGGGTGTGCACAGAATTGTATTTATTCCGTTTTTACCTAACAGATCTATAATTTCATCCAGCCAATCAAAACAAAAAACACCTTCCTGCGGCTCCATTTCGCACCAGGCAAATTCCATAATGCGAACAGTATCCATGTGCATGCCTTTTATCAATTCTATATCTTCTGCCATTTTTTCATTTCGAATCTCTATATCGTAGAGCTCGGGGTAATAATCCACGCCAAAATACATAAACAGTCCTCCATTTTGCAATTTGAATTTAAAAAAAGACCGAAAATCGCAAAATATGCGGTAGCTAAATCACTGAATATTTGAAATTGCCTGCTTAAGGTTTTTAAGTCCCTGCTCAAGTGCCGCTATGCAATCCATTTCACCTTCGTACTCGATGGTAACACATCCGTCGTAGCCTGCGGTTTTTAAGATATGAAGGCATTGCTGAACAGGCACATC
>JAZSGA010000177.1:0-4075 GCA_045532495.1 Eubacteriales bacterium
CATCTTAAAGGACATTGCGTCAGGCAAATACTCCCACGAAGTCATCACCGATGAGGGAGCAAAAGAACGTGCCGCTGCCATTATAAAAGAGGACGGCTATAAGCTTACCTACGAATCTGTTATGCGGCGTTTTGAACGTGGTGAGGCCCTTGACAAAAACGACATTGCCGTTATGCAGACTCTTTACAACGGCGCTGCGCAGAACATGGAATATCTTTCAAAGCGCAAGGACGGTGTTTCCAAAGCCGAAAAGCTTATTATTGCCATGGTTGAAACAGCTTCCAAAGCAGGTCAGAATCTTCAGGCGCAAAGAATGCTCAAAAAGATGACACCCGAGGGTATGCTTTACTCCCTTGAGCGCACCCGACGCAGCATCAACAAGGAAATGGCAGCTCAGGTCGGCGAATGGGTGGACGGTCAAAGAACCGGCAACAAAGACAAAAGCGAAGTAGTAAAATCAAGGCGGACTTCAAACCGCAGGTACACCTTCAAGCAGCCCGAGCTCGTTATGAACAAAGCTCTGGAAAACAATCTGCTCAACGCCAAAAACCCCATGGAGGCAAACAAAGCTTATGAGGAGCTTGTGAAAGATCTTGCCGGGCAAATTATCCCCAGCACACACGATAAGCTTGTTCAGTGGCGCTACCTTGCCATGCTTGCCAACCCCAGAACCCACTCACGCAACATGGTGGGCAACTCTTTATTCGGCGGCACCATTGCGATCCGTGATACCATAGCGGCCATGGCTGAAACGGCAATCATCCGCGATAAATCCAAGCGCACAAAAACTGTTGCAATCACACCAACGCAGCGGAAAAAGCAAAAGGCGCTCAAGGATTATGCCGAAAGGTATTTTAATGATCACGAAACCGAAATAAAGGGCAAAAGCGGCAAATACGATAAGATATACGATATCATTGAGGAAAACAGAGTAATATTCAACGCCAGAATATTTGGCAAAACCATTGAAAAGGTACGCAAAACAAACTCTGATCTCCTTGAAAAAGAAGATATCATGTTCCTTAAAGGCCATTTTAAACGTATTTTTGCAAACTCGCTGCTTGCCAAGGGAATAACTGCAGATGACATTGATTCAGGCAGAGTAAAGTCAGAGCTTATTACCGCTGCTGCAGAACATGCTGCAAAGGAGGCACAAAAGGCAACGTTCCGTGATGCTTCGGTTATTGCCGACAAGCTTTCGGATTTCGAACACACAAACATATGGACAGAGCTTATTTTCGGCGGCATTGTTCCTTTTAAAAAGACACCCATCAACATCGTTAAGCGCGGTGTGGAATACTCCCCTGTAAGCGTTTTGCGAGGCTTGGGCGAAGTTATGGGCAATGCCGTAAAGAAAGCGGGCGGAAGGACAGATTACACAGCTGCATCGGATATTATACAGCATCTCACCGAAGGCCTTACAGGAACAGCCGTTGCTGCTCTCGGTGCTTTTCTTGCACACAGCGGTCTGATGAGGATCGCCGGTGAGGAGGATGAAGATGCCGAAAACATCGAAAAGGCTGTAGGGCACCAGAGCTATGCTCTTGAGATCGGCAATGTTTCGATAACGCTTGACTGGATGGCGCCTGTTTGTATGCCTCTGTTTATGGGTGCGGAATTCGCCAAAACCATGGATGAAGATTTCGGCATAACCGATCTCGGTGAGATGTTCCTTAGGGTTTCAAACCCGGTGCTTGAAACCTCCATGTTAAGCGGTGTTCTCGATACGCTCAAAACCATTCAGGGGCAAAGTGACGATTCAAGGATACTTTCGGATCTCGGAATTTCTATTGCTTCGGGATATCTTATGCAATATTTTCCATCGCTGTTTGCGGCAATTGCACGCACCATTGATCCTTATGAAAACAGATCATTGCGCACATCAATGCCCGGAGATATCGGCAATGCGGAATACATAGGCCGTTCTGTCGTAAACAAAACTCCTATATTGCGCAACTGGCTTGCAAAAGACTTGAACAGACCAAACACCGATGCACTTGGCAAAACTCAGAAGAAGCAGACTGTCGGAGATTACATTGCGTCGGTTTTCGAAAACTTCCTCTGTCCGGGATATATCTCCGCACTGTCAACAACCGGTACGGCAGCACTGCTCAGCAATCTTTACAAGGAAACAGGATTTGCAAATTTCCTGCCCGATAAGGTTACAAAATACACTTACAACGGTACTACCGTAAAGCTGAACCATGATGATTTCCATGATTTCCGCATCTACCGTGGCGAGCTTTATGATGATATTCTGCCACGCATCCTTGATCAGGATTGGTTCAACAATCTCGACAACGAGGGCAAGGCGGTTATTCTCGATGAGTTCAGATCGCTTGCGAATTCCGCATCGATACATCATCTTGAAGAAGGTTATCTGCCTTCGGGCAAGCTTCAGGCTGCCATAATTTCTGCCGGTACACAACCTGATGATGTGCTTGACTATCTATCAATGAAAGCTGAAAACCACAACACTGTTTCAGATGAAGAAACGGTATCGCTGATTGAAACACTGGCAAAGCATGATGTATCCGAAAACGAGTATAACAGATTCTATCTTGATACAGCATATTATGAGGAAAGTGAAGAAGGATCTGCAAACGAGCAGCGGATAGAATATCTGAGAAATTCGGATCTGCCCAAGGATAAGCAGGTAACAATTTATAAGTATGCCATTGCATCCGATGAGCGACGTGCTCTTATGAGTAAATTCAATAAGATCGGTGTTACCGATGAGGAAATATTCGATCTGATGGATGAAGGACTTGATATCAGAGAAAATTATCTTGACGATGCTGATATGTGCGAAAGCATCGGACTTGATATGGTGGACTATATCAGGTTCCGCAAAGAGCAGAATGCACTGACGGCAGACGGCGTACCGGGCGGCAAAAAGCAAAAGACGATCGCTCTTATTAAAGAATTGGGCCTTGACCATGATGGTTATGTGGCGCTGATGGAAAAATTAAAATATAAGCCGTAAACAAAAACAACAGGACAGCTTTCGCAATGCGTTGGCTGTCCTATCGTGTTATAAGAAGCTTTTAGCCGGTGTGGGCAAAATTGATATATAAGCTATTCAGACGTAGCGAATATGTCATCAATAACCTGGTACAGCTGAGATAACTCAAGCTGAAGTTTATTGCATCGCTGAATAAAATCCGCAGCTTTATCAGCATCAAAAAAGATATCCGGAATCGATTCCACAGTTTGTCCACATTGATCAACGGCTGCTATGCCGTACACCGCGACATTCTCCCCCGCTTCATCGGTTACGGTATCCGATATGAGCTGATATGTAATGTTCAATTGTATCACTCTTTCTTTGTAAGCAAATCGGTCACATGGCAACCGACATACGCTGCTATTTTTTGTATTGTGCTGAGTTTTGGATCGGTCTTTTCTCGCTCGATCAGACTGAGTATTTCTGTGCTTATTCCGCAATCAGCAGCAAAGTCTATCTGCGAAATATTCAACTCTTTCCTGATCTGCTTGACATTGTGCGCAAGCGCTTCGGTTTCCGGCATGATATAACTCCTTTGTACTGAATTATATCTGATGCGACAAAATTCGTCTACGCAATGCATTGCGTAAAGCATCAAATATAGGCAAAGTTTATATCATGTATCAAAAAATTACTTACTCGTAGGTCATTAAAAGGGTATAATCTGCGTTTTCGCCAAGCAATTTATAGTCAACCCCCTCATACAAAAGTCCCTGCTGATCGGCAGATGTTTTTGGAGGCAGCGCAACTATTAGCTTGTATGAATATTCATTAACACGGGTACGCAAATATCCAATAAATTCGGCATAAAGAACACGGTCGGAAGCATAGATAAACTCAAAATCCACATCAAGGCCAACATACCTTTTTTCCTGCCTGACGCTTACCACATTATCTGCCAGCACACTCCATTTTTCGCGGTTTATAAGCAGGTCGTGGGCAAGCTCATTGCTGAACGCACCGCTTTCTGTAAGTGTGGAAAGATGAAAATACGGTGCGCTCCCGTAATAATACCCTCGTTCCAGCAGTCTGTCAGCTTCTATAGTGACAATCTCGCCTGAAGGTGTA